>CALMYE010000229.1 GCA_937873425.1 uncultured Sphingopyxis sp.
CGCGGCGGCCAGGGGATCACCAACATCGACAATATCGCCCGCAACGGGCCGGTGGTCGCCAGCTTCCCCGCGACGCAGGCGCACCAGCTGATGCTCGTCACCGATCAGGCGAAACTGATCCGCATGGGCCTCGACAGCCTGCGCGTCATCGGCCGCGGATCGGCGGGCGTGCGCCTGTTCGACGTCGCCGAGGGCGAGCATGTCGTATCGGCGGCGCTGATCGGGGAGAGCGACGAGGAAGACGTCGAAGGCGGGGAAGAAATCGCGGCCGAAACCCCGGAGCCGCCTTCCGAATGACCGCCGCGACGGCCTTCAAGGTGCTGACCCAGCAGCAATGGGCCGATTTCGAGCGCGAGCGCGTGTTCCGCGGCGCACCGGTGGATATCGCCGACGGCTATATCCACCTGTCGACGGCGGAGCAGCTCGAAGGCACCATCGCCAAGCATTTCGCGGGGCAGAGCTGCCTGATGATCGCCGAGGTGGATCTCGCCTGCCTCGGCGACGCGGTGCGCTGGGAGGAAGCGCGCGGTGGCGACCTGTTCCCGCATCTCTATGCGGAACTGCCGATCCACGCGGTGGTCAGCCTGCAACGGCGCGATTGAAGCGTGATCGACTTTGAGTGAAGCACTGGTGTGTCCCCGCGAAGGCGGGGACCCAGGGCGGAGTAGCGCAAGGCCGCTCTGGGTCCCCGCCTTCGCGGGGACACACAGGCTTTCGCAGCGCTCCAGTCCGATCGCGATCTCAAGCCCGCGTCAGGCCGCGCCCTGCAACTCGCCCAATATCGCCGCCGCCGCCAGCCGGCCGGTCTGCGCACCGCCGTTCATATAGCCGGGAAAGGCATCGGACAGATGCTCGCCGGCGAAGACGATCGGCCCGGCGACCGCCTGCTGCGTGACCTCTCCGTCTTCCTCCAGCCAGAAATGCGGGGCGAAACGCGTCAGCTGGCCGGGCAGGAAGGTCGAATAGGCACCGCGCGCATAGGGGTCCTGTCCCCAGGCGGTGCGCCGCATCGTCCGCGCGTTCAGCCCCGGCACGGCGGGCGCAATCGCCGCTTCGGCACGGCGCAATATGGTTTCGGGCTCGGCGGCCATCAGCGCATCGACCTGATCCCCGCCGAAGAACCAGGTGAGGACGCCCGCCTGCCCCGGCTGGCCCGAACTCGCGTCCCAGAATTCGGAGAAGATGCCCGGCCCCTTCGTGTCCACGGCCCAGGCCGCGCCCGCGGGGCCGGTCTGCTTCTCCCAGATGCGCGCGGCATAGCCGGCGTTGATCTTTTCGTTGCGGCCGCAATCGATTTCGCCGACCAGAGCCGCCCAGCTTTCGGGAAGCAGGCCGCCATAATCGATCGTGCGCATCAACGGGGCCGGCACGGTGACGATCACGCGATCGGCATGATCGCTCTTGCCGTTGGCGAAACGCAGGGCGAGACGCCCATCCTCGGGGACGATCGCTTGCAGCGCATGACCCGTCGAAATCCGCGGCATCAGGGGCTCCGACAGGGCCTTGACCACGCTCGACGATCCGCCTTTCAGGATGAAGCGCTCGTCGCTCAGCGAAATCAGCTCGACATGCTTTCCGTCCACGACGGGCAGGTTGAACAGCAATTCGATCGCCGACGCCCGATCCGGTTCCTCGCCGAATTCGGTACGCACCGTCGCCTCCAGCAAGGCGCGGATATAGGGCTTCATCAGCTTCGCATGCCCGTCGAGATAGGCCTTCACCGATATCGCATCGAAGCGGGGCGCGACATTCTCATAGTCCGCATCGAGCGCCTCGGCATCCCTGCCGATCTGTGCGGCGATCGGGCGGAGATCGCGGATCAGGCCGGCGTCGCTGACGAGCCGGCCGTCGGCGACATAGCGGCTGCGCGCGCGCATCGGCTTGCGGTCGATCAGCGCGATGCCGAAGCGCTCGGCCAAAGCGAGCATGTCGGCATGGTCCGTGTTGATCAGATTGCCGCCGTCCTCGATGTCCAGCCCCGGTTCGGGCGCGTTGTTCGCGGTGAGCACGCGCCCGCCGAGGCGGCCCCGCGCTTCATAGAGATGCGCCTCCACCCCCGCCGCGCTCAGCGCGTCGAGCGCCGTCAGTCCGGCAAGCCCGCCGCCGATGATCGCGACGCGCATCGACGATTGCGCCCGCGACGGGGTGGGCCAGCCGAGCGCGGGAAGCGCGGCCGCCGCGCCCAGTGCCGCCAGCATCCGGCGTCGCGTGATTCCTCCCTGCGAACGGACGGGCGGCGGGGCGCCATCCTCGGCCAGATTGGCGCGGCGCGCCCGATTGAGCAGCCCCCATAGTGGACCCGAACCCCGCATCGATCGTCTCCCGCCGTTGCGCCCGGGCATGGTTTAGCATGGTTGGGCGGCGCGCGCGAACCCGCGAGCGTCCTTTCCATTGACCCGTTCGATCAATCGGCGCAGCATCGCGCCATGACGCTCACCATCACCCCCAGCGGTCAGGCGTGCGGCGCGCGCGTGACCGGCGTCGACCTGACCCGGCCGCTCGATGCCGATAGCGTCGCCGAAATCCGCGCGGCGTGGCTCGACCATCATGTCCTCGCCTTTCCGGGCCAGCGGATGAGCGACGACGATCTCGAACGCTTCACCGGTTCTTTCGGCGGTTTCGGCGACGATCCCTTCATCAAGCCGATCCCCGGCCGCGCGCATGTCATCGCGGTCAAGCGGCGCGCCGACGAGACGGCGCCGCTGTTCGCCGAGAACTGGCACAGCGACTGGAGTTTCCAGGCGCGGCCGCCCGCGGGGACTTGCCTGTTCGGCATCACCATCCCGCCGGTGGGTGGCAACACAGAATTCGCGAACCAGCATGCCGCGCTCGACGCCATGCCCGATGCTTTGCGCCGGCGGATCGAAGGCAGGCAGGCGATCCACAGCGCGCGCGGCGGCTATGCGCCCTCCGGCATGTACGGCGCGCGCGACAAGGGACGCAGCATGGACATCAGGTCGGGCGACGAGGCGCTGGCGACCCAGCTCCATCCGATCATCCGCAAGCATCCCGAAACCGGGCGCGAGGGGCTGTTCGGCTGCGCCGGCTATATCATCGGCATCGACGGCATGGAGGATGCCGAGGCGATCCCGCTGATCGTCGAACTGCTCGAATGGCAGGGACGCGAGGCATTCCGCTACAGCCACCGATGGGAGCCCGACATGCTGGTGATGTGGGACAACCGCTCGGTCCTGCACCGTGCGACCGGCGGCTATGACGGCCACGACCGCCTGCTCCACCGCACGACGATCGCCGCATGGGACGGCGATCTGCGCTAGCGTCAGAAGTTCGGCTTGCCGCCGTTCTCGGTGATGCAGGTCTTCAGCCAGTTATAGGCATAATCCTTGACCGGCCCCGTCGTCTGCTGGATCTGGAACGGGCCGTAGCTTTGACCATCGACCTTGGCGGTGATTTCCTTGCCGCCTTTCAGATAGGAGAGGATCGCCGCGCCGTCGCCGGTCTTTTCCCAATAGCCCGACACGCGATACTGGAAGCCCGCGCGATAGGCGCCGCCGTCGGTCGTCACCGACTTGCCGTTGCCGAGGACGAGCGTGATCGGCACATTCTCCTTGTCCAGCCCCGCC
>CALMYE010000230.1 GCA_937873425.1 uncultured Sphingopyxis sp.
TTGTAACCTCTGTCATGTTATGCCATATCCGGCGCAAGCAATTGCCCCAGCGGAGAATCGGGTGACCCGTGTCGCCAGCCATGCCCCTGTCCTGACGCGCCTCGGCGCGATGGTTCGGGCTGCGCGCGAGGCGCGTCCGCTGACGCGGCTGACGGGCGACCAGCTCGCGATCAGCCTGTCGGGGCTGTGCCTCGTCCATTGCCTCGCGACGACGGTGTTCTTCGCGTCGGTCGCTTCGGTCAGCGGGGTGATGCTCGGCAATCACCTGTTCCACGAGATCGGGCTGGTCATCGCGATCGGCTTTGCGCTGATCACGCTGGTTTCGGGGGTGCTCAGCCACGGCTATCTGATGCCTTTCGGGGTCGGCAGCTTCGGGCTCGGCATGATGGCGGGCGCGCTGGCGCGGCCGCACGACGGCAGCGAAGTGCTGGCGACGATGATCGGCGTCGCGGTGGTCGCGCTCGGCCACGACCTCAACCGCCGCGCGCGCAGCTGAGGCGGCGCCGCCGCGAACCGGTCCGCAACTTGCGGCCACCCCGCAAACGGCCTACATTGTCCGGAACGGGGGCATGATCGCGCGGGACTGCCGCGCATGAGGAAACGCCATGGGCAAGCATGATCATCCGCACGTCGAGGCCAGCGGCGCCTCGCTCGCCAGCGCCGCGCAGGCCGCGCTCGAAAAGGGCGGCGAGGCGTGGACCGACATGCGCGCGCAGATCTTCGACGCGGTCGCCGAAATCGGCAAGCCCGCCAGCGCCTACGAGATCGCCGACATCGTGTCGAAGAAACGCGGCAAGCGCGTCGCGCCGAACAGCGTCTATCGCATCCTCGACCTGTTCGTCGCCAACAACCTCGTCCGCCGGGTGGAAAGCGCCAACGCCTTCGTCGCCAACAGCCATCCGGGCTGTCTGCACGACTGCATCTTCCTGATCTGCGACGCCTGCGGCACCGCGGTGCATGTCGACGACGACAGATTGTCGGGCGGCGTCCGCGCCGCCGCCGAAGCGACCGGCTTCGCCGCCGAACGCCCCGTCATCGAGGTGCGCGGCAAATGCGCCGAATGCCAATAGGCCGGGGCTTTTCCTCCCATAAGCCCCTCCCCTTCAGGGGAGGGGTTGGGGTGGGGCCATCGGCCTTGCGCAAGGCTCGTAAGCCCACCCCGCTCGACTAAGGCCCGGCTACGCCGGACCAAGTCTCGCTGCCCCTCCCCTGAAGGGGAGGGGTTTGAGCATTAGCTAACCCCTTCCCGTCGCGGGCCGCCGGGTCTAGGGATGCCCCGAATCCTGAGACAGGGCAAAGGGGGCTGCACCCATGAACATGGTCATCATCCGCGAGGACGACCTCGTCGAAACCATCGCCGACGCGCTGCAATATATCAGCTATTTCCACCCGATGGACTATATCCGCGCGCTGGCGGCCGCCTATGAGCGCGAAGTGTCGCCCGCCGCGAAGGACGCGATGGCGCAGATATTGTCGAACAGCCGCATGTGCGCCGAGGGACACCGGCCGATCTGTCAGGACACCGGCATCGTCACCGTCTTCATCAAATGGGGCATGGACTGCCGCCTCGACAGCCCCCGCAGCCTGCAGCAGGTCGTCGATGAGGGCGTGCGCCGCGCCTATCTCCACCCAGACAACAAGCTGCGCGCCTCGATTCTCGCCGACCCGGCGTTCAGCCGCGTCAACACCAAGGACAATACGCCGTCGGTGCTCAACGTCGAGATGGTCCCCGGCAGCAAGGTCGTGATCGACGTCGCCGCGAAGGGCGGCGGCAGCGAGAACAAGTCGAAGTTCAAGATGATGAACCCGTCGGACAGCATCGTCGACTGGGTGCTGGAAATGGTGCCGCAGATGGGCGCGGGCTGGTGCCCGCCGGGGATGCTCGGCATCGGCATCGGGGGCACGGCGGAAAAGGCGATGCTGCTGGCGAAACAGTCGCTGATGGACCCGATCGACATGACCGAACTGCTCGCGCGCGGGCCGGCGAACCCGACCGAGGAACTGCGCATCGAACTGTATGAAAAGGTCAATGCGCTCGGCATCGGCGCGCAGGGGCTGGGCGGCCTCGCCACCGTGCTCGACGTCAAGATCGCCGACTGGCCGACGCATGCGGCGTCGAAGCCCGTCGCGATGATCCCCAATTGCGCCGCGACGCGCCACGCGCATGTGACGCTCGACGGTAGCGGCCCGGCCTTTCTCGAAGCGCCGGTGCTGGCGGACTATCCGCAGATCGACTGGGCGCCCGACAAGGCTGCGATCCGCGTCGATCTCGACACGCTGACGCCCGAGGTGGTGGCGAGCTGGAAACAGGGCGACCGGCTGCTCCTCAACGGCAAGATGCTCACCGGCCGCGACGCGGCGCACAAGCGCATCGCCGACATGCTCGCGAAGGGCGAGGAACTGCCCGTCGCGTTCAAGGGCCGCGTCATCTATTATGTCGGCCCGGTCGATCCGGTCGGCGAAGAGATCGTCGGTCCCGCCGGCCCCACCACCGCGACGCGCATGGACAAGTTCATGGACATGATGCTCGATCAGGGCCTGCTCGCCTGCGTCGGCAAGGCCGAACGCGGCCCCGCCGCGACGCAGGCGATCGCGAAGCACAAGAGCGCCTATCTGATGGCGGTCGGCGGCGCCGCCTATCTGGTCGCGCGCGCGATCAAGGGCAGCCAGGTCGTCGGCTTCGCCGACCTCGGCATGGAGGCGATCTACGAATTCGAGGTCAAGGACTTCCCCGTCACCGTCGCGGTCGACAGCGAGGGCCAGAACGTCCACGTCAACGCGCCGCTGGTCTGGCAGAAACGGATCAGGGACGAGGGGCTGCTGGAAAAGGCGTGACCGCCTTCTCGCTCACCCCCGTCGGCCATGTCCGCGGCGGGCGCGCCGAGGCGGTCGACGACGACTGGGGCGCCAGCCGCGCGCGGATCGTGCTCGATCCGGCGCGCTTCACGCCCGACGCGCTCGCGGGGCTCGGCGATTTCAGCCATGCCGAAGTGATCTTCCTGTTCGACAAGGTTCCCGACGACAAGATCGAGACCGGCGCGCGCCATCCGCGCGGCCGCGCCGACTGGCCGCTCGTCGGCATCTTCGCGCAGCGCGGCAAGAACCGGCCCAACCGGATCGGGCTCACCACCTGCCGGATCGTCGCGGTCGATGGGCTGACGGTCGAGGTCGAGGGGCTCGACGCGATCGACGGCACGCCGGTGCTCGACATCAAGCCGGTGATGGCGGAATTCCTGCCGCGCGGCGATGTGCGGCAGCCGGGCTGGTCGCACGAATTGATGCGGGATTATTGGACGGCGCGGGGCTGACCGGCAAAAGAGGGGAAGAGATGGTGACGAAAGCAAATATGGGGCGCTTCGCCGTGCTGGCCGCGATCGGGCTGTGCGCAGCGATGCCCGCGCCGGCGCTGGCGGGCGATTATCTGTCGGACATGCTCAGCGGAAAATCGGCGGTCAAGGGCAAGAAGCTGAAGAAAGCGATCGAACAGGCCGACACCCACCCGCTGGGCAGCGAAGCCAATCCGGTGCGCGCGGCGATGCCGCCGGGACAGCGGGCCTATCTGTCGCGGCTGCGCTGCGCCGACGGGCAGAAGCCCGAGTTCGAGCGGATGGGCAGCATGGGCATCGGGCCGTTCGGCAATATCGTCGACGGCTATTCGGTGCGCTGCGAAGGCAGCGAGCCGGCCAGCGCCACTGTCTATATGGACATGTATCACGCGGGCTATGTCGAGCTTCGCGCGGTTCCCGGCTTCACGATCGAGACGCCCTGAGCCGTCCGGCCAGAACCCGAACAGGCGGCCGCTCCGGCGCTATTCCCTGCGCATCCGCTCGACGAACAGCTGCACGTCCATCGATTCGTCGCCGGGCGCGCGCGGGGCGTAGCAGTCGAAGGCGGCGTAAACCTCGGCCCAGCGCTCCTCCATCCGCACGACATTATAGGGATGGCTGACGAGATAGAATTCGCCAGCCTCCATCTGCGGCACAATGCGCGCCGCGAAGGCGTCCGCATCCATCGCGGCGTCGGCGTGGCGGGTCATGTCGGACTTCACCCAGCCGGGAAGGATCACCCCGACCTCGACATGGGCGGGCGCTTCGTTCCGCAGCATGTCCATCAGCCCCAGCACTGCATGCTTGCTCGCGACATAGGCGCCGCCGCCGGTGCGCAGCGCGTTGAACAGCGCATTCTCCGACGCGGTGGCATAGATGGCCGAAGGCAGGCCCTCGTCGCGGAAGCGGCCGCCGAAGGTGCGGATGCAATTCCACACACCCCAGAAATTCACCTCGAACAGCGCGCGCGCCGCGTCGGGATCGGTGTCGATCACCGAGGCGCGTCCGCCCCCAACCCCGGCGTTGGCGACGATGGCGTCGGCGCGCCCGTGCGCCGCCCAAGCGGCATCGGCGAGCGCCTCGACCAACGCCGGATCGGTGACGTCACCGGCGAAGGGCAGCGCCTCGATGTCCAGCGCGTCGAGCGCCGCCACCGCCTCGGCCAGCTTCGCCTCGCTCGGCTCGCACAGCAGCAGCCGCGCACCCACCGAGCCAAGCCGCTTCGCCAGCGCGAAGCCGATCCCCGTCGCGCCGCCAGTAATCACGACGCTCCTGCCCGCAAAGTCCATCGCCCGCCTCCTCGCGCCCAGGCTAAGCGCGCCGCGCGGCGCGCGTCAATCGGTCAGGATCGGGACCTAAAAACCATAGACCAAAGTGAAGCGCGTCTGCGTATCGACGCTCTCGATGCCCGGCGGCGGCGCACTGTTGATCTGTGCCGCATAGGCGATGCGCGCCGACAGCGAGCTGTTGATCTTGGCATTGAGCGAGGTCAGCGAGCTGGTCGCGCTATTCTCTTCGCCGACGATCGTCGAGGCGGTCTGGGTCAGCCGTAGCGTCGGCGACAATTGCCAGCCGAAGTCGAGTCCCGCGAGGCCGGTCAGTTCGCCGTCGCTGCCGCCGCGGATGAATTCGGTCAGGCGCCACGCCGGCCCGCCCTTCAGGCTCAGCGACATCGCCTTGCCGTCGATCAGCTTGTAGCCGAGCCCGCCCGACACGTTCCACCGCTCGTCGAACCCCTGCATGCGGTCGCTTTCCCAGCGACCGAGGCCATAGGCGAAGGCGCGGCCGTTGATGCGGTGCTGCGGTTCGAGCTCGACCAGATAGCGTTCGATCGCGGTGCGCCCGTTGGTGCGCTGATAATCGGCCTGCGCGCGCGCCTTGTAGGTCCAGTCGATCCCCTTGCGCGTCAGCGACAGGCCGGCGCTGAGCCCCGCCGACCGCGTGTTGCCGCTGCTCAGCGAGCCGCCGATCTGTCCCTCGCCCTTCCAGTTCTGCCAGATTTTCGCGCGCGCCAGCCGTTCGCGCGCGGCGGTCGCCTCGGCTTCCTTCGCCTTGCTGCGCTCGGCGCGGAAATCGGCGACGATCAGGTCGACCTCCTTCGCCGCTTCGGGATTGGTGCTCTTGGCGAGGCGCGCGACGGTGTCGACCTCGGCCTCCTTGCCGCCCGCGATCGCCGCGTCCAGCATCGCGCGCACCGCATCCGGCAACGCGGGCTCGGGCGCGACGGGCGGCTCGGGAACCGGATTGACCAGCGTCGGATCGGCGAGCACGGGCGCGGGCGCTTCGGGGTCGGCCGCGGGAGCTGCCCATGCAGGCATCGCAGCCCCGGCAAGCAGAACGCAAGGAAGAAGGCGGAGAGCAGCGGTCATCGAAGAGGTCCTTCGCTGGGGAGGCTGGGGTCAGGACGATCGTCGGGATCGCGGCCATGCCGCCGTCCCGCGCCGCGACCATAGCCCAAAAGACGCTGGCATTTCCACCCCGGCGGCCCCATCTGGTCGCCATGTGGATCGCACTCATCGCCATTTTCTGCGCCGGGGTCGGAAATTTCGCGATGCACCGCGCCTTCATGGAAAGCGACGATCCGCTGATCCGCCAGATGGTCAAACCGCTCGCCGACAAGGTCGGACCGAATATCACCTATGTCTTCGAGTTCCTGCTGCTCGTCGGCGCGATGGCGATCGCGACGCGCAACTGGTTCACCGCCCTGCTGCTCTATGGGCTCTATACCATCTTCAACGCGATGGCGTTCAGCTGGGTGATGCACCGGGGGGAGTGA
>CALMYE010000231.1 GCA_937873425.1 uncultured Sphingopyxis sp.
GGCCCAGTCGGCCCGAAGCTGCGATTTTGGCCATGTTGAAGAACAAAGATTGAACATGGCGATCTACCAGGCTCGCTCTTGTCCTCCAATCTCGTAAACATCGGTCTCGATCGAGCACCTGTAGCTCTCTGCGATGTTGAACATCTCTGTCTGGAGAGATGCGATCTCATCATCGAGGCTGACGCCATCGGCACCCTGATCATAGGCGACGGTCAGCGTGTAATCGCAGTTCCCGGTCTTTTGCATCTGGTAATCCCGCTCCAGCATCGCCTCAATGCGCTCGCGAGCGGGCTTTCTGCCACGACCATGCTTGTTGAAGTTCTCGATGGTCAGATGCAGGGCGATGGTGACAGAAGGCGGCTTTTCCGGCAGCCCGATCCTTGAAGGAATGACGTCAAGCGCCCGATAGACGGTCATTCTTGAGATCTTGAGGTCGCGCGCGACGCTGGCCTTGCTCGCGCCGGCGGTGATCCGGCGTCGGATTTCATCGTCATCGATGTTTTTCTTCCGGCCTTTGTAGACGCCTTCGGCGCGCGCCGCCTCGATCCCGGCGCGCTGCCGGTCCTTGATGAACGTCAGTTCCATGTCCGCGACCATGCCCAGAATGGTGATCACCATCCGCCCCATGCTTCCGGCCGTCGTCACCTCCGGCTCAAGCACCCGCAATGAGGCTCCCTTCTGGTCGAGTTCATGAACCAGATTGAGAACATCGCGTGTGGAGCGACCGAGCCGATCGAGACGCAGGACGACGAGTTCGTCATCGGCGCGCAGGAACTGCATGATCGTCTCAAGCTCCGTGCGTCCAGTGCGCGATGCGCCCGAGCCTGTTTCGGAGCGGAGGATTTCACAGCCCGCTGCCTTCAACCGGGCAACCTGGATGTCGAGATCCTGGTCGATGGTGCTGACGCGGGCGTAGCCGACGCGGGTCATGGGCAAATCCGTCACATTAGGGTGGCTTTGCCCTCGTACAGTAACATTGGTGACGGAACCACCCTTTTGTGACATGTCGTATATGTCACTTCCGATCGTCACGTTCGGGTGCACCCAAATGGTGCGAGCGGAAAGGCCCCGGTCAGGCAGCAAGCCGCCCAAAATCGATCCGGCTATTCAGATCGAGGTCGAAGCGGCCATAAGGATTGACGTGGCTGTAAATCAGCGGTGTGAGGCCGCGATAATCATCCGGCGTCATCCGGCCCGTCCATTTCGGTTCCACCAGCACGCTCTGAAGCATTCGGGTGTTCACATAGACAAGCGACGCTTGCAGCAAATGTAGCGCCAGGACCGAGAGCTGCTGCTCATCGATGCGGTTAGTGGCGATCTCGCCGCCCTTGCCGAAGAAAACGAACCCATTGGCACTGTTCCAGTTTTCAACGACATTCAGGCCTTCATGAATTTCGCGGCGGAAGGACTCCTCGCGCAGATACCGGCACAGGAAGATCGTCTTGACCGCGCGGCCCAGCTCACTCAACGCCTTGTAGGTCGGGTGCATCACCTCGGAGCGGCTAAACCGGCGCAGGATCGCCTCCGGGTCGGCGGTTTTTGTCTGCATCGCGGCTGCATATTTGACCATCTCGTCATATTGCTGCTCGATCTCATCCCAGTTGATCGGACTGGAGAGGATCGGCTGCAAGTGGGGAAGCCGCGTTCGCATGCCGACATCGGGAAGAGCCAGCTTCTGGCGAGCGATCGCTTTCAGGCGGGGTGCAAGCTCAAATCCGAGAAGCCGGCAAAATGCAAAGCCAACCGCGCTTTGGCCATGACTATCAACATATTGTCGCTGGATTTCCATGTCGGTGCAATGGCGCAGCACGCCCTCGATCATGGAGGCGACCTCGGAGGAAGAGCAGCGCTTGAGCTGGGAATAGACGCATGTCGCGCGTCGTTCGACATGCCAGTAGATCATGACGCCCCGTCCACCATAACGCGCATGCCATTCCGTCATCAGGTTGCGATCCCAGGCTCCGAACTTTGTGGAATCTGACGCACAGGCCGTGCCGGCGTCCCCCCAGACTGCAGCATTGCGGATTGCCAGGGTCGCATTCGCAACCCTGGCACACGCCTCCTTGAGCGCCGCGGCATGAACGAAGCGGCGATGGACATGCAGCAGCTCTTCATAGCTGACATCGGGGGTGGCGCCGGCGATCCGCTTGAGCCCGGCATTCGTTCCCAGGCCGTAGAGGCATAGCAGGAGACGTTGATCCAGCGCGGTTTTCGGCAGTGCAACACGCGAGGCCGATGTTTCGAACGCTTCGAGAAGTCCCGTATCAAGGGCAGCCTCCTTCAGTACGTCGAGCAGCCCGGTCATCGGCCAGCGTTGGCCGATCTCGGTCTTGATCGAGGCGAGACCCCTGGGTTCGGGCAAGGGTTTGAACGGGGTGAGAGATATACGGTTCTCGCCGCGCCACAGCAGCCGAACCTTGTCGTTCCGGGGAATATTGGCATTGAGGAGCAACAGTTCCTGAGCAAGCTCTTCCCGGATGGCGCTTGAAAATGCACGCGCATCCGCCGTCAGGTTCAATCCTGTGTAATATGCTTCTCGCCGCGCATCGAAGTCCTTGGGAAGATCGTCATCGGGATTGCGGTATCGGTCCGCCCCGACAACCCAGATTTCCTTAGAACGGATGCGATCGCGCAGTTGCGCGAGGACACAAAGCTCATAACTGATCCGGTTTACGCGCCCCTCTTCATCAATGACGGAACTGCGCCATCTCGCCGGAATGACCTCGTCGACCGGCACTGCGTGCGGCGGCACGTAGCGGCATCCATCATCCACTTTGCTTCTGATCCAGTCCAGGGCCGCCAGCACCGGACGCCACACGGCGTTGTTCGACCGGAACTCCAGTGCCGAAAGCAGGCTTGGCAGCATACGGCGATAATGATTGGCCCATGACCTCCGCATCACCTTGTAGATCCGCCGATCCAAGGCGCCCTTTGCCTGGCTTTCCTTGATGATCGCCGCCAGTTTGTCCTTGCCGGCGATTGGGAAAATGACATCGCAGATGCGCCCGGATGGATCGTCGATCGAAGCGCTGGCAATCTCGACCAGGAGTCGCTCCTTGCCATAGACCCGCTCGATGTCTTTCGCGATATCGCCCACCACCTTGCGTTTCGAGCGCGATCCGATCTTATGGACCGTCTCGATCAGCAGGTCGACCATCGCATCCGTAAGCTGAGCTTCCCGCGCCATCAGATAAACGGCATAGAGCCCGAGCTGGCGCGCCGGTACATGCCGGCGCATCTCCGAGGCTTTCTCGCCGGCAACCCGGCGAACGATCTGATCGACCCATGCCTTGCCCGTGACCGATAGGAAATCTCGGGGAAGAGCAAGCCGTTGGATAAAGGCGAGTTTGGCGGTCACGCCAAGAATGTTTTCGAGCGTCGCCTGACCTGCATCCCCCTTCATCGTGTTGAAGCCGGTCGGGCCATCGGGATCGGCGAGCGAGGCTTCCAGCAAGGCGACCGCATCCGGCGCAAGCCGATCGCGGACTCGGGCCAACAGGGCCTCCAGATAGAGGTGTCGTTGCGAACGGACGAGGCGTTCCAGCTCCTTGCGCGACGGCCCATAGATACGGCGGTCGCGGCACCACAGGAAAACATGCTCGAGCATGGCATTGATCGGCTGCCCGCCCGCACAAAGATCGTCGGAAATCCACCTCGACAACGCCCTGCGATCCGTCTGCGTCATACGGCGGAACCCGAGATGCCGCAAAATCTCCGCGCAATGCCGGCGGGCGGTGCGCCCGGAAAAATCATAGTGGTTCACGGATTTGGCATCGAGACCAAGTTGCTCCGCCAGATACAAGACACCGTCGGAGGGTATCGACGCATGATCCGGCACAAAGAAGCCATGCCCGGCGAAAAATCTAAGCTGAACCGCCAATCCCAGTCGTGCCGTCTCCGCTTTGCCGGTCACGAACGCGATGTCCGAAAAACTCAGGCTCCAGGAGCCGATCAGATCCCCACTCGAAACGCCAAGGCTCATAACGCCGCTCCCTTATCGGAGCGGAACGTCGTTCCTCGCATGGGCGATCGTCAACAACAACCAGCCCGTTCCCGACGTGTTCTCCAAGATGACCAAAATCGCAGCTTCGGGCCGACTGGGCC
>CALMYE010000232.1 GCA_937873425.1 uncultured Sphingopyxis sp.
CACCTTGACGAAATCGGGGATCTTCATGTCGATCTTGACGCCGTCGGCATCGATCCTGACGCGGCCGCCGTCCTCGCCCGTGGTGATCCGGACCCCGCCCTTTTCATTGCCGGCGTTGATCGAAACGTCGGGCGCGTCCTTCTTTTCCTCCGGCCCGCAGGCGGCGAGGAGCATCATCGGGGGAATGAGGAAAGCGAAACGCATGGCACATCTCCTTGGTGCATTACTTGTATAATACACCTTGGGAGCGGGCGAGTCAATTTCCCTTCCTCGTCATGCCGGACTTGATCCGGCATCCCGCTTTTCGGGCGTCGATAGCGGGACCCCGGATCAAGTCCGGGGTGACGAATGAAGAGGTCAGGCGTCGATGCTGGTCCGCACATCGCCGTGGACGAGCCCGCCGTCGACGGTGATCGTATCGCCGACGACATAGTCGCCCGCCTTCGAGGCGAGGAAGATCGCGGCGCCCGCCATATCCTCCGGCACGCCGATGCGCTTCACCGGGATGCTCTTCGCGACCGCGTCGCCATGATCGCGCGCCGCCTTGTTCATGTCCGACTGGAAGGCGCCCGGCGCGATGGCGGTGACGAGGATATGATCGTGGACCAGCCGCGCCGCCATGCGCTTGGTGAGGTAGAGGATCGCCGCCTTCGACGCGTGATAGCTGTAAGTTTCCCACGGGTTGAGGCGCATGCCGTCGATCGAGCCGATGTTGATGACCTTCGCGGGGCGTGTCGCACTGCCGCCGGCTTTCAGCAGGCCGTGCAGCGCCTGCGTCAGGAAGAAGGGCGATTTGACGTTGATGTCCATCACCTTGTCCCAGCCCGCCTCGGGGAAGCCCTCGAACGGCTCGCCCCATGCGGCGCCGGCATTGTTGACGAGGATGTCGAGGCGTTCTTCACGCGCCTCCAGTTCCTTCGCCAGCGCGCGGCAGCCCTCGACGGTCGAGAGGTCGACGGGAAGGCCGATCACCTTGCCGGGATAGCGCGTCTCGAAATCGGCGACCGCCTCCTCGACCTGCGCACTCTTGCGCGCCGAGATGTAGACGCGCGCGGCGCGCGCCGCGAGATAGCCCTCGACGATCATCTTGCCGATGCCGCGCGAACCGCCGGTGACCAGCGCGATGCGGCCGTCGAGGCCGAACATGTCATTGAGGTTCATAATCATTCTCCAGTCATCCCCCTCCCCGGTGGGGAGGGGTTAGGGGTGGGGAGCCGCAGGCGCTCTTCCTGCCCACCCCGCTGCGCCCCGGATCAAGTCCGGGGCTCGCTGCCCCTCCCCTGAAGGGGAGGGGTTCGGTTCAATCAATAGCCGTTCATCCGGGCGACCTGGTCGATGTGGTAATGGACGTCGCCCATATATTCGGCGAGCGCGCGGTCGCGTTTCATGTAGAGGCCGATGTCATATTCGTCGGTCATGCCGATGCCGCCGTGCATCTGGACGCCCTCGCGCACCGCGAGATTGGCGGCGCGTCCGGCCTTCGCCTTGGCGACCGAGACCATCAGCTTCGCGCCCTCGCTGCCCTGATCGAGCAGCTCCTGCGCCTTCATCACGCTCGCGCGCGCGACCTCCATCTCGCCATAGAGATGCGCGGCGCGGTGCTGGAGCGCCTGGAACTCGCCGATCAGCTTGCCGAACTGCCTGCGTTCCTTGAGATAGTTGACGGTCATGTCCATCGCGCCCTGCCCGACGCCGACCATCTCGGCGGCGGCGCCGGTGCGCGTCGCGGCGAGCAGGGCGTCGAGGATTTCGCTGCCCGCATCGACCTCGCCGATCACGGCGTCGGCATCGACCTCGACGCCGTCGAGCGTGACATGGCTCGCAAGGCTCGAATCGACCAAACGGCGCGGATCGGCGGTGACGCCCTTCGCATCCTTCGGCACCGCGAACAGCGTGATGCCGCCGTCACTCTTCGCCGCGACGATGCTCATGTCGGCGACATGGCCGTGGAGCACAAAGCTCTTCTTCCCGTCGAGGCGGAAGCCGTTGCCGGCGCGCGTCGCGGTGGTGGCGATGCGGTCGGGGCGGTGCTTGGCGCCCTCGTCGATCGCGAGCGCGACGATCGCCTCGCCACCCGCGATCGCGGGGAGCCAGCGGCCGGCCTGCGTGCCGCCGGCCTTCGCGAGCGCGGCGACCGCGCCGACGCTGGTCGACAGGAAGGGCGAGGGGGTCAGGTTGCGGCCGATCTCCTCGAGCACGATGCCCGCCTCGATATGCCCCATGCCGAGCCCGCCATGTTCTTCGGGAACGAGCATGCCCGGCAGGCCCATTTCGGTGAACTGCGTCCACAGGTCGCGCGAGAAGCCGGTGGCGTCGGCGCTGTCGCGAAGCTGGCGCAGGTGCGCGACCGGCGCCTGTTCGGCCACGAAGGGCGCGACGCTGTCCTTGAGCATCGCCTGGTCGTCGTTGTGATAGAGCGGCATATTTTCTCTCCAAAGCCCCTCCCCTTCAGGAGTGGCAGGTAATCTGTCCCCCGGACAGATTAGATCATGCCGGGGGCATGATCGACCTGCCACTGGGTTGGGGTGGGGCCATCGGCCTTGCACAGCCTTCGAGGCCCACCCCGCTGCGACTAGCGGGCAAGCCCGCAAGTCTCGCTGCCCCTCCCCTGAAGGGGAGGGGTTTGGTTCTCTTTTACGCCCCCGGCAAATCCAGAATGCGCTTGGCGATGACGTTGAGCATCACTTCGCTCGTCCCGCCCTCGATCGAATTGGCCTTGGTACGCAGCCAGGTGCGCGCCCGCGCGCCGCCCTTGCTGTCGTCGCTGTCCCATTCGAGCGCGTCGCTGCCGCCGCCCGACATGACGAGCTCGTGGCGGCGCTTGTTGAGCTCGGTGCCGACATATTTCATCATGTTCGAACTGGCCGGATGCGCGCGGCCGGTCTTCCACATGTCCATGAAGCGTTCGCCCATCGCGCGATAGGCGAAGACATCGACGTCGAACGCCGCCATTTCGGCGCGCAGGATCGGATCGTCGAGTTCGCCCGCGTCGTTGGTCCCAAGCGCCTTCGCGAACAGCGCGCCGATGCTGACCATGTCGCCGCCCGCGCCGCCGCCCGAGATCATCTCGCGTTCGTGGCCGAGCAGATATTTGGCGACGTCCCAGCCGCGGTTGACCTCACCGACGAACTGCGTCTTCGGCACTTTCACATCGTCGAAGAAGGTTTCGCAAAACGGGCTGTTGCCGCTGATCAGCAGGATCGGCTTGGTCGTGACGCCCTTGCTCTCCATGTCGAAGAGCATGAAGGTGATGCCCTGATATTTGTTCGCCTTGTCGGTGCGGACGAGGCAGAAGATCCAGTCGGCCTTGTCGGCATAGCTGGTCCAGATCTTCGACCCGTTGACGACCCAATGGTCGCCCTGATCTTCCCCGAAGGTCTGCAAGCTGACGAGATCGCTGCCCGAACCCGGTTCGGAATAGCCCTGGCACCAGCGGATCTCGCCGCGCGCGATCTGGTTCAGATAATGGACCTTCTGCTCCTCGGTGCCGAACTTCAAGAGCGCGGGGCCGAGCATCCAGATGCCGAAGCTGTCGAGCGGCGAACGCGCATTGATGCGCTTCATCTCCTGCTTGAGAATCTTGGTCTCTTCGGGGGTCAGCCCGGCGCCGCCATAGGGCTTCGGCCAGTCGGGGACGGTATAGCCCTTCGCGACGCAGGCTTCGAGCCACTGCTTCTGCGCGTCGTTCTTATACACCCATTTGCGCCCGCCCCAGCAGACGTCGCTTTCGTCGCGCACGGGCTCGCGCATTTCGGGGGGACAATTGGCTTCCAGCCAGGCGCGCACTTCGGCGCGGAAAGCGTCAGCATCGCTCATCGGGGGACTCCTCTTCCGGCACGCAAATTAGGGGGAGTCGGCAAGTTTACGCAAGCGTCAACTTGGCCGCGCCGACCTGCCGCTACGGCGCCGTAGCGTCGGATTGCCCGCCGTTGACGCGCCCCGCAGCACGCCTAAGCTAGGTCGCAAAATAAAACGGGAGAGCGAGAGATATGCGATTCGCAGGCAAGGTCGCCGTGGTCACCGGCGCGGCATCGGGCATCGGCAAGGCGGCGGTGCTGAAACTGGCCGCGGAGGGCGCGCATGTCTTCGCGGCCGACATCGACGAAGTAGGCGGGCGGGCGCTCGCCGCATCCTCCAACGGCAAGATCGACTTCGTCCGCTGCGACGTCACCCGGCCCGGGGACATCGAAGCGCTGATGAACGCCGCCGCCGACAAGGCCGGCGGCATCGACATCGTGTTCAACAACGCCGCCGCAGGCGGCGACCGCGCCCCGATCGACGAGATCACCCCCGAGGGCTGGGACCGGACGATGGACCTGGTGCTGAAGTCGGTGGCGATGGGCATCCGCTATGCCGCGCCGCACATGAAGGGGCGCAAAGGGGCGAGCATCGTCAACACCGCGAGCGTCGCGGCGCTGGGCGCGGGCTATTCGCCGATCGCCTATGCGGTGGCGAAGGCCGGCGTGCTGCACCTGTCCAAGGTCGCGGCGACCGACCTCGCCCAATATGGCATCCGCGTGAACGCCATCTGCCCCGGCTTCATCAACACCAACATCTTCGCCGCCTCGCTCGAAGTGCCCGACGCGATGAAAACGCAGGCGAATGCGATGATCGCGGAGATGAGCGCGCAGGCCCAGCCGGTCGCGCGCGGCGGCCAGCCCGAGGATATCGCCAATGCCGTCGCTTACCTCGCCAGCGAGGAGAGCTCGTTCATGACCGGCACCCACCTGCTGGTCGACGGCGGGCTGACGATCGGCCAGCGCCACGCCTGGGACCCCGAGACGCCGGGGATGTTCGATGCGCTGGTCGCGATGGAGGAAGCGGCGAAGGCCGGGGCCGCGGCGTGAGCGCCGCCGTTCCCGCACCGCGCGCGGAAAGGCTGCCCGTGCGGCTGAAATTCATGCACGGGCTCGGCAGCCTTGCCTATGGGGTCAAGGAGAATGGCTTTTCGACCTTTCTCCTGCTCTTCTACAATCAGGTGATCGGGCTCGACGCCGGGGTGGTCGGCATCGCGATCATGGTCGCGCTGATCTTCGACGCCTTCATCGACCCGGTGATCGGCGAACTGACCGACCGCACGCGCAGCCGCTGGGGCCGCCGCCTGCCGTGGCTCTATACCGCGCCGCTGCCGCTCGCGGTCGCGTGGATGCTGTTGTGGAGCCCACCCGAGATGGGCGACGCGGCGACGGTCGCCTGGCTGATCGGCTTCGCGATCGTCGTGCGCACTCTGGTGTCGATGTGCGAGGTGCCGTCGGTCGCGATCGTCCCAGAGCTCACCGCCGATTATGACGAGCGTACCGTGGTCATGCGCTACCGCTTCCTGTTCGGCTGGGGCGGCGGGCTCGTCATCCTCTTCCTCGCCTATGGCGTCTTCTTCGGCGGCCCCCGCGGGCTCGTCGATCCCGACGGCTATTTCCCCTATGCGCTGACCGGCGCGCTGATCATGCTCGGCGCGGTGATGATCTCGGCGGCGGGGCAGCACAAAAGGATCGCGGTGTCGAACCTCGACGACGTGCCGCCGCCCGCCAACCTGCGCCACATCCTGCGCGACATGCGCGACACGCTGTCGAACCGCGCCTTTCTGTGGCTGGTGTTCGCGGCGCTGTTCGGCTTCGTCAATCAGGGCATCACCTTTTCGCTGACCAACTATCTGCTCGGCTTCTTCTGGCAGCTGACGCAGGCCGAGCTGGTCGCCTATGTCCTGCTGCTGTTCGGGACGATGATCGCCGCCTTCCTGCTGGTCGCGCCGCTCGCGTCGCGGCTCGGCAAGCGCGACGCGGCGATCCTGGCCGGCGCGATCGCGCTGACGCTCAACAGCGGCCTCTATTTCGCCTGGCTCCAGGGCGTCTTCCCCGGCCTGCCCGGCAAGCCCAGCGTCGCCGCGATGTTCGCTTTCGTCTTCATCGGCAACACCTTCTCGATCATCTTGATGATCCTGTCGTCGTCGATGATGGCCGACGTCGTCGAGGCATCGCAGAGCGAGACCGGGCGGCGGTCGGAGGGACTGTTCTTCGCCGGCTATTTCTTCATGCAGAAATGCGCGACCGGCATCGGCATCTTCGCCGCCGGGCTGATCCTCTCCTTCGCCGCCTTTCCGGCCAATGCGAAGCCCGGCGAGGTCGGCGGCGCGGTGCTCGGCAATCTCGCGCTCGGCTATATGCTCGCGGTGCTGATGATCGGGATCGTCGGGCTGGTCGTGATGCGGAAATTCCCCATATCGCGCGCCGACCACGAGGCGCGGCTCGCGCTGCTCGACGACGCCGCGCGCGCCGAGCCCGACGCGACATCGGCGCATCCGTAACGGAAAATGTCGATGCAGGGCGAAAGCGTGTAATTTTCGACCCCGCAGGGCTTGGCAAGCGGGGCCGAATCGGTCCAAGGGCTTACGTGAACGTAAAGGGAAAGGAACGCAGATGGACTTCGATCTCACCGACCGGCAGACATACTGGCGCGACCGGGTGCGCGAGTTCATCGAGCGCAAGGTGCGCCCCGCGGTGCCGACCTATTATGAACAGGATGCCGCCGGCGACCGCTGGAAGGTCATCCAGATCGTCGAGGATCTGAAGGCCGAGGCGAAGGCGGCGGGCATCTGGAACCTGTTCATGCCGCCGCGCAGCGCCGCGCACCACCATGTCGACGAGAGCTTCGAGTTCGAGGGGCCGGGCCTTTCCAACCTCGAATATGCCTTGTGCGCCGAGGAAATGGGCCGCGTCGGCTTCGCGAGCGAGGTGTTCAACTGCTCGGCACCCGACACCGGCAATATGGAGGTCTTCCACCGCTACGGGACGCGCGCGCAGAAGGAAAAATATCTGGGGCCGCTGATGAACGGCGAGATCCGCTCGGCCTTTCTGATGACCGAGCCCGCGGTCGCCTCGTCCGACGCGACCAATATCGAGACGCGAATCGAGCGCGACGGTGACGATTATGTCATCAACGGCACCAAATGGTGGTCGTCGGGCGCGGGCGACCCGCGCTGTTCGGTGGCGATCGTCATGGGCAAGACCGACTTCGGCGCCAAGCGCCACCAGCAGCAGTCGATGCTGGTCGTGCCGCTCGACGCGGCGGGCGTGACCATCAAGCGCCACCTCCCCGTCTTCGGCTATGACGACGCGCCGCACGGCCATATGGAGATCGAGCTGAAGGACGTGCGGGTGAACGCCGAGGAAGCGATGCTGCTGGGCGAGGGCCGCGGTTTCGAGATCGCGCAGGGCCGCCTGGGGCCGGGCCGCATCCATCACTGCATGCGGACGATCGGCGTCGCCGAGGAAGCGATCTCCAAGATGGCGAAGCGGCTGCAGTCGCGCGTCGCCTTCGGCCGCAAGATCGCCGAGTTCAGCATCTGGGAGCATCGCATCGCGCGCGCGCGCATCGACATCGAGATGACGCGCCTCTTGTGCCTGAAGGCCGCCGACATGATGGACAAGGTCGGCAACAAGTCGGCCGCGGCCGAGATCGCGATGATCAAGGTGCAGGCGCCGGGCATGGCGCTCCAGATCATCGACGACGCGATCCAGGCGCATGGCGCGGGCGGCGTCAGCGAGGATTTCGGGCTGGCCAAGGCCTATGCGCATCAGCGCACGCTGCGGCTCGCCGACGGCCCCGACGAGGTGCATGAACGCGCGATCGCCCGCATCGAGTTCGCCAAGCACAGCGAGGCGAGCGATCCCGGTTTTTCCTCGGGCGACATCGGGGTTTCGCGCTAGGCTTCCCTCCCGCAAGCGGGAGGGGGATGATACGGAGATTTAGATGACCAAAGCCGCCGTCCTGATCGAACCCGGCAAGCCGCTTCAGATCGAAGAGGTGGTCGTGGACAAACCGGGCCCGCACGAGGTGCGCATCCGCACCGCCGCCTGCGGGCTGTGCCATTCGGACCTGCATTTCATCGACGGCGCCTATCCGCACCCGCTGCCCGCGATCCCCGGGCATGAGGCGGCGGGGATCGTCGAGGCGGTGGGCAGCGAGGTGCGCACGGTGAAGGTCGGCGACGCGGTCGTCACCTGCCTGTCCGCCTTCTGCGGTCATTGCGAGTTTTGCGTCAGCGGGCGCATGTCGCTGTGCATGGGCGGCGACACGCGCCGCGCCGCTGGCGACGCGCCGCGCATCACCCGGCCCGACGGCTCGCCGGTGAACCAGATGCTCAACCTCAGCGCCTTTTCGGAGGTGATGCTGGTCCACGAACATGCCTGCGTCGCGATCGACCCCGACATGCCGCTCGACCGCGCGGCGGTGATCGGCTGCGCGGTGACCACCGGCGCGGGGACGATCTTCAACGCCTGCAAGGTGACGCCGGGCGAGACGGTCGCCGTCGTCGGCTGCGGCGGCGTCGGACTCGCGACGATCAACGCCGCGAAGATCGCGGGCGCGGGCCGGATCATCGCCGCCGACCCGGTGCCGGAAAAGCGCGCGCTGGCGCAAAAGCTGGGCGCGACCGACGTCGTCGACGCGCTCGCCGACGATGCCGCGAAGCAGATCCTCGACATCTCGAAGGGCGGCGTCGATCATGCGATCGAGGCGGTCGGACGCCCCGCCTCGGCCAGCCTCGCGGTCGCCTCGCTGCGCCGCGGCGGCACCGCGACGATCCTCGGCATGATGCCGCTGACCGAGAAGGTCGGGCTCGGCGCAATGGACCTGCTTTCGGGCAAGAAACTGCAGGGCGCGATCATGGGCGGCAACCGCTTCCCCGTCGATATCCCGCGCCTCGTCGATTTCTACCTGCGCGGGCTGCTCGACCTCGACAGCATCGTCGCCGAGACGATCCCGCTCGAAAGGGTCAACGAAGGATTCGAAGCGATGAAGAAGGGCGATGCCGCGCGGTCGGTGATCGTGTTCGGCCAGTGAGGGGGAGCACATCTTCATCCCTCCTCTTCAGTGGAGGGGCAGCGAGACTTGCGAGCTTGCTCGCTAGTCGCAGCGGGGTGGTGAACTGCACCGCCGCTGCACCACCCCAAACCCCTCCTCTGAAGAGGAGGGGCTTATGAGCATGGACGCGCAGAAGCTGTTTTCGGGCACCATCGCGCCCGAGGGCGCCGATGTGCTCGACGAGGCGAAGCTCACCGCCTGGATGGAGGCCAATGTCGAGGGCTTCGAAGGCCCGCTGACGCAGAGCAAGTTCGCCGGCGGCCAGTCGAACCCGACCTACAAGATTTCTGCGCCGTCGGGCCATTATGTGCTGCGCCGCAAGCCCTTCGGCCCGCTGCTCCCCTCCGCCCATGCGGTCGACCGCGAATATAAGGTGCAGGCGGGGCTGCATAAAATGGGCTTTCCCGTCGCGCGCCAGTACGGCCTGTGCACCGACGATGCCGTCGTCGGCAGCTGGTTCTATGTCATGTCCATGGTCGATGGTCACACCATCTGGGACGGTGCGATGCCGGGGTCGAACCCCGGGGAGCGGCGCGCGACATACTTCGCGATGATCGACACGCTCGCCGCGCTGCATAGCGTAGACGTCGAGGCGGCGGGCCTGTCCGACTATGGCAAGCCGGGAAATTATTTCGGCCGCCAGGTCGACCGCTGGACCAAGCAGTACCGCCTCTCCGAGACCGAGACGATGGACGAGATGGAGCGGCTGATCGCCTGGCTGCCCGCGACCCTGCCCGAGCAGACGCGCACCAGCGTCGTCCACGGCGACTATCGCATCGACAACATGATCTGGGCCAAAGACCGGCCCGAGGTGCTGGCGGTGCTCGACTGGGAATTGTCGACACTGGGCGACCCGCTCGCCGACTTCACTTATGTGGCGATGGCGTGGGTCACCGAGAATGGCGGGCGCTCGGGCGTCGCCGACCTCGACCGCGCCGCGCTCGGCATTCCCGAACTCGACGAGGTCGTCGCGCGCTATTGCGCGGCGACGGGACGCGACGGCGTGCCCGACATGAACTGGTATTTCGCTTACAACTTCTTCCGCCTCGCGGGCATCATGCAGGGGATCAAGAAGCGCGTCATCGACGGCACCGCATCGTCGAGCCATGCGAAGGAAATGTCCGAACGCGTGCTGCCGCTGGCGCAGAAGGCCTGGGACTTCGCGAAGAAGGCGGGCGCATGAGCCTGTTCGACCTCGCCGGCAAGGTCGCCATCGTCACCGGATCGTCGCGCGGCATCGGCCGGGCGATCGCCGAAGAGTTCGCCGATCATGGCGCAAAGGTCGTCATCACCAGCCGCAACATCGAACCGTGCGAAGCGGTGGCCGCGGCGATCAACGCCCGGCATCCCGGCCATGCGATCGCGGTGTCGTCGAGCCTGTCGTCGAAGCTATCCCTCCAAGCGATGGTCGATGCCGGGCGCGCCGCCTTCGGCCCCATCGACATCCTCGTCTGCAACGCCGCGTCGAATCCGCATTACGGACCGATGGAAACGATCAGCGACGAAGCGCTGCGCAAGACGCTCGACCATAATATCGTCGCGCAGCACTGGCTGATCACGATGGTCGTGCCCGACATGCGCGCGGGGCAGGCGGGCTCGATCATCCTCGTCTCGTCGATCGGCGGGCTGCGCGGTTCGCCGATCATCGGCACCTATGGCATCACCAAGGCCGCCGATATCCAGATGGTGAAGAATCTGGCGCGCGAATTCGGCCCGTCGAATGTGCGGATCAACGCGATCGCGCCGGGGCTGGTCAGGACCGACTTCGCCCGCGCGCTGTGGGAAAATCCCGACAATCTGAAGGCATCGACCGCGAACGCCTGCCTGGGGCGCATCGGCGAGCCGCGCGAAATCGCCGGCGCGGCGGTGTTCCTCGCCTCGGGCGCGTCGAGTTTCATGACCGGCCAGACGGTCGTGGTGGATGGAGGTGTGGTGGTATGAGCGGAGCATTGGACGGCAAGGTCGCGATCATCACCGGCGCCGGCAGCGGCATCGGCCGCGCGAGCGCGCTGCGCTTCGCCGCCGAAGGCGCGAAGCTGGTGCTGGGCGACAAGACCGCCGCGGTGCATGACACCGCGCAGGCGGTGAAGGATGCCGGCGGCGAAGCCGTCGCGCTCGAAATCGACGCGGGCGTCGAAACCGATGTCGCGACACTCGTCGCCACGGCGAAGGAGGCTTATGGCGCGCTCGATATCGCTTTCGCCAATGCCGGGATCATCGGCGATATGGGCGGCATCTTCGACTTCGACCCCGCGGCCTGGGCCGAGACGCTGCGCGTCAATCTGATCGGTCCCGCGCTGATGGTGAAGCATGCCGGCAAGGCGATGGTCGATCAGGGCCGGGGCGGCGCGATCGTGCTGACCGCCAGCGTCGCGGGGATCAATTCGGGCGCCGGGCCGGGCGCTTACTCCGCATCGAAGGCCGGCGTCATCAACCTCGCCAAGGTCGCCGCGCAGCAGCTGTCGACCAGCGGCGTGCGCGTCAACGCGGTGTGTCCGGGCCTGACCGAGACGGGCATGACCAAGCCGACCTTCGACTATGCCAAGGCGAAGGAGGTCACCCACAAGCTGGGCCAGCTCAACCCGCTGCGCCGCGCCGCGCAGCCCGAGGAACTGGCGAACGTCGCGCTGTTTCTCGCCAGCGATCAGGCGAGCTATGTCAACGGACAGGCGATCGCGGTCGACGGCGGCCTCACCAGCTCGCATCCGGTCACGCGCCAGTTGCTCGGCCAGACCTCGCACTAGGCGATGCGGGGATTCATGGCAGATTCCTTCCAATGCAAAAAGGCCCTGTGCTCCCGCGAAGGCGGGAGCCCATCTCCGGCCGGCGCCATGTCGAACCGGCGGGAGATGGGTCCCCGCCTTCGCGGGGACACAGAATTTGCCTATGACGGCTTTGCCACAAACCTGAATCCCCACAGGCCCTAGGAGAGACGCGATGCAGTATCGGCAGCTCGGCGACAGCGGGATCGAGGTTTCGGCGATCTGCCTCGGCAGCTGGCTCACTTACGGGGTCGGCGTCGATGACGGCGCAGGCCGCGCCTGTGTCGATGCGGCATTCGACGCCGGCATCAACTTCATCGACACCGCGAACATCTATGGCGTCGGCGCGGCGGAGGAATTTCTGGGCGACGCGCTGAAGGACAGGCCGCGCGACTCCTATGTGCTCGCGACCAAGCTCTTCTTCCCGATGACCGAAACCGACAAAGGGCTGTCGGCACCGCAGGTCGCCAAGCAGATCGATGCGAGCCTGACGCGGCTCAAGACCGACTATGTCGATCTTTATCAATGCCACCGCTACGACCCCGACACCCCGCTCGAGGAGACGATGGAAGCGCTGTCGGAGGTCGTGCGCAGCGGCAAGGCCCGCGCGATCGGCTTTTCCGAATGGGCGCCCGACCAGATCGAGGCGGCGCTCGCGCTGGCGCCGCCGTCGGTCAAATTCGTGTCGAGCCAGCCGCAATATTCGCTGCTCTATCGCCGCGCCGAGGCGAAGGTGATCCCGATCAGCATGGCGAACGGCATCGGCCAGATCGTCTGGTCGCCGCTCGCCATGGGCGTACTCAGCGGCAAATATGCCCCCGGCGCGGAGGTGCCGGCGGGCAGCCGCGCCGCGGGCGATGACGCGCATTTCATGGGCCGCTACCTCGCCGGCCCGGTGCTGGAAGCGGTGCAGAAGCTGAAGCCGCTCGCCGAGGCGGCGGGCTGCACGACGGCGCAGCTCGCCATCGCCTGGGTGCTCGCCCAGCCCGGCATCGCGAGCGCGATCGTCGGCGCGAGCCGGCCCGGGCAGCTTAAGGAAACCGCCGCGGCCGCGGACCTTGCGATCGACCCCGCCTTGCTCGCCGAAGCCGCCGCCATCCTCGAAGGAGTCCGCATTTCGTGAGCCGTTCCGTGATTCAGGGTTTCGACACCGCGCGGCTGGACCGCATCCCGGCTTTCCTGAAGGCCAAATATGTCGATACCGGCCGTCTGCCGCATGCGGCGACTTTGGTGTCGCGGCGCGGCGCGATCGCGCATCTGTCGTGCATCGGCGAAGGCCGGCCGGGCGAAGCGCTGAAGGAGGATGCGATCTATCGCATCGCCAGCATGACCAAGCCGGTCACCAGCATCGCCTTCATGATGCTGGTCGAGGAGGGCAAGGTCGCGCTGGGCGATCCGCTGGTGAAATATTGCCCCGAGTTCAGCGACACCGGCGTCTTCGTCGCGGGCGGCGGCAATATCCCCTTCGTCACGCGGCCGCCCGCGTCGCCGATCCGCATGACCGATCTGCTGCGCCACACCGCGGGCCTTACCTACGGCTTTCAGGAGCGCACGCCGGTCGATGCCGCCTATCGCAAAGCGAAGATCGACGATTTCGACGCCGATTACACGATGGACAGCTTCATCGAGAGCCTCGCGAAAATCCCGCTGCAGTTCGATCCCGGCGCGCACTGGAATTATTCGATGGCGACCGACGTCCTCGGCGCGGTGATCGAGCGCATCGAGGGCAAACCCTTTGCCGAGGTCCTGCAAGAACGCATCTTCGCACCCCTCGGCATGGTCGACACCGGGTTCAAGGTGCCGGCCGACCAGCAGCACCGGCTGGCCGACGCCCATGCCTTTCATCCGAAGGAGAAGATGCAGCAATTCGACAGCGGCGCGCGCAGCCGCTGGGCGAAGGACCGCAGCTTCCATTCGGGCGGCGGCGGGCTCGCCTCGACATTGCACGACTATCACCGTTTCTGCCTGATGCTGCTCGGCGGCGGCAAGCTCGGCGATGTGCGCATCATCAGCCGCAAGACATTGGGCCTGATGACCGCGAACCATCTGGTCGGGGGCGGCGACCTGACGCAGCACAGCGTCGGCATCTTTTCCGAGGACGAAAATGCCGGGGTCGGCTTCGGCCTCGGCTTCGCGGTCACGCTCGACCCGGCGCGCGCGGGCATTCCGGGGTCGGCGGGCGATTTCTACTGGGGCGGCATGTTCTCGACCGGCTTCTTCGTCGATCCGGTCGAGGAAATCTGCATGGTCTTCATGACCCAGCTCATGCCCTCCTCCACCTATCCCGTGCGGCGCGAGGTCAAGACGCTCGTCCACGCCGCGATCGATGACTGAAATGACGCGCATGCTTGAATGCAAAAGCCCCGTGCTCCCGCGAAGGCGGGAGCCCATCTCCGGCCGGTTTCATCTTGCACCGGCCGGAGATGGGTCCCCGCCTTCGCGGGGACACGCGGTTTTCCTGTGAAAAGCGGAATCTCCGCAGAGCCCAGTTTAGAGGAGCCTGAAATGTCCGAAGACACCCCCGTCAGCGTCGCGCTGGAAAAGGACGGCGAGATCGCCGTCATCATCGTCGACAACCCGCCGGTCAACGCGCTGAGCTGGCACGTCCGCCAGGGCCTCGCCGACCATTTCGCCGCCGCGCTCGCCGACGACGGCGTCAAGGCGATCGTGCTGCGCTGCGACGGCGGCACCTTCATCGCGGGCGCCGACATCAGCGAGTTCGGCAAGCCGCCGCGCGGCCCCGATTTCAACGCGGTGCTGAACAGCATCGAGGCGGCGACCAAGCCGGTCGTCGCGGCGATCCACGGCACGGCGCTCGGCGGCGGGCTCGAAACCGCGCTCGTCTGCCATTACCGCATCGCCGTCCCGTCGGCGAAGCTCGGCGTGCCCGAGGTGAAGCTGGGCCTGCTGCCCGGCGCGGGCGGCACGCAGCGCCTGCCGCGCATCGTCGGAGTCGAGGCCGCGGCGACGATGACCTCGCTCGGTGAGCCGGTTCCAGCGCCCAAGGCGAAGGAGCTGGGCCTCGTCGATGCGCTCGCGGGCGAGGACAGCCTCGCCGCCGACGCGGTCGCCTTCGCGCGCGAGAAGATCGCCGACGGCCCGCGCCCGACACGGACACGCGAAGTGTTCGGCGACGTCGGGGTGATCGAACAGCTCAAGGCCGCCAATGCGAAGCGCTGGCGCGGTTTCGAGGCACCTTACGCCAACCTCGCCTGCGTCGAGGCGGCGACGCGGCTGCCGTTCGAAGAAGGGCTCGCCTTCGAGCGGCAGGAATTCGTGAAGCTGATGATGGGCAGCCAGTCGGCGGCGCAGCGCCACATCTTCTTCGCCGAGCGCCAGGCCGCGAAGATCGACGGCCTGCCCAAGGACACGAAGCTGCGCGACGTCAGACACGTCGGCATCATCGGCGCCGGCACGATGGGCGGCGGCATCATGATGAACTTCCTGCAAAAGGGCATCCCCTGCACGATCGTCGAGACGCAGCAGGACGCGCTCGACCGCGGGCTGGGCGTCGTGCGCAAGAATTACGACGCATCGGCCGCGAAGGGCCGCTTCAAGCCCGAGCAGGTCGATCAGATGATGGGGCTGGTGACGCCCTCGCTCGACCTCGGCGCGCTCGCCGACTGCGATCTGATCATCGAGGCGGTCTATGAGAATATGGACGTCAAGAAGGAGATTTTCGGCAAGCTCGACGCGATCGCCAAGCCCGGCGCGATCCTCGCGTCGAACACCTCCTATCTCGACGTGAACGAGATCGCGGCCTCGACCAGCCGGCCGGGCGACGTCGTCGGCATGCACTTCTTCTCGCCCGCCAATGTCATGAAGCTGCTCGAAGTGGTGCGCGGCGACAAGACCGCCGACGATGTGCTCGCGACCGCGATGGCCATCGGCAAGAAGATCGGCAAGGTCGCGGTCGTCGCGGGCGTGTGCCACGGCTTCATCGGCAACCGCATGCTCGCGCCGCGCCAGCTCGAAGCGCAGAAGCTGCTGCTCGAAGGCGCCACCCCGGCGCAGATCGACAAGGTGCATGTCGATTTCGGCATGCCGATGGGGCCGTTCCAGATGAGCGACCTCGCCGGCGTCGACATCGGCTGGCACCGCGACCCCAACCGCATCGAGAGCATCCGCGACGCGCTGTGCGCCGAGGGCCGCTGGGGCCAGAAGAAGCAGGCGGGCTTCTACGACTATGACGAAAAGCGCAATCCGTCGGAAAGCGCGCGCGTCGCCGAGATCATCGACCAGTTCCGCGAGAAGGCGGGGATCGAGAAGCGCGCGGTGACCGATCAGGAGATCGTCGAGCGCACCCTCTATCCGATGGTCAACGAGGGCGCGCTGATCCTGTCCGAAGGCAAGGCGCAGCGCGCGTCGGACATCGATGTCGTGTGGATCTACGGCTATGGCTGGCCGGTCTATCGCGGCGGGCCGATGTTCTGGGCCGGCCTCGAAGGCACCGACAAGATCGCCGCCGCGCTGGAAAGCCACGGCTTCGAGGTCGCGCCGCTGCTGAAGGAGAAAGCGGCAGCGAAAAGCGGGTTCTGAACCGCCTGCCGGCAAGAATGCGAAGGTCGCCTGTCCCACGCTGGGGCGGGCGGCCTTTTCCTTGCCCGACCGGGGCCACGGCCGCCGCCCTCGCCTCGGGAATCAAGGTTAAAACCGTGGCCATGACTGCCGTTACGGCAGATCATGGGGTCCATGTCCTGTCTTGCCGCCCTGCTGCTCGCCGGAAGCGCCGCATCGCAGCCCGTGGCGACGCCGCAGGCGACCGCCGTCGGCGTCGCCCGCGCGCGCATCCTGGCGCCTGCCGAGCTGCGGCGGGTGGACGGGCGGCTGGAGATCAGGGCCGGCGACCGCAAGACACCCACGCAAGTGCATCGCACCGAGCGCCGCGACGGGGGCGAGACGGCGGATTTTTACTGAACCTCTCGTCCCGTTCGTGTCGAGCGAAGTCGAGACACCTATCGACTTGCGCCAAGCCCGATGGGTGTCTCGACTTCGCTCGACACGAACGGAAATGGGAGGGCGCTTCAGCCCTGCAAGGTCCGGATGATCGCCGAAAAGTCGCGGCCGTCCCTGTCCGCCTCGACGAACGCCTCATAGAGTTCGCGCGCTTTCGATCCCATCGGCACATCGGCCTCAACGCTGGCGGCGGCCTCCATCGCGAGGCGGAGATCCTTGAGCATCAGCGCCGCCGCGAAGCCGCCCTTGTAGTCATTGTCGGCGGGCGTCACCGGCCCGACGCCGGGAAGCGGCGCATAGCTGGTCAGCGACCAGTTCTGCCCCGACGAGACGCTGGCGATGTCGAAGAATTTCTGCGGGTCGAGCCCGAGCTTCTGCGCGAGCGCGAGCGTTTCGCAGGTCGCGACCATCGAGGCGCCGAGCAGCATGTTGTTGCAGATCTTCGCCGCCTGCCCCGCGCCCGCGTCGCCGGCGTGGATCACCGCCTTGCCCATCTTCGCGAGGATCGGTTCGGCGCGCGCGAAACCGTCGTCGCTGCCGCCGACCATGAAGGTGAGCGTTCCGGCGTTCGCTGCCGCGATGCCGCCCGACACTGGCGCATCGACCGCGACGAGGCCCTTGGCAGTCGCGCCTTCGATATTGGCGCGCGCGGTCGCGACGTCGATCGTCGAGCAGTCGAGCAGCAGGGTGCCGGGCGCCGCGTTCGGGAAAACATCGCCTTCATAAACGCCTGCGACATGCTTGCCTGCAGGGAGCATCGTGACGACGGCTTCGGCGCCAGTGACAGCTTCGGCCGCCGACGCGGCGCGCTGGCAGCCCGCTTCGACCGCCCGCGCGAGCGCTTCCTCGCTGAGATCAAAGGCGCGGACGTCATGGCCCGCCTTCGCCAGATTCGCGGCCATGCCGCCGCCCATGTTGCCGAGTCCGATGAATGCGATTTTCATGCTGTCTTGCTCCAACTTCCTCTCCCTTTGGGAGAGGATATGCAGCCTTGCCGGCTTTGCCGGCTAGGCGAAGTTGGTGAGGGGTTGGGCGTCACCGATAGGGAACAGCCCCTCACCGACTGCGACTAGGTCCATTCGGACCAAGTCTCCGTTGCCTCTCCCAAGGGGAGAGGATGAAATGCTACCGCCCCTTCCACACGCCTTCGCGCTTTTCGATAAAGGCGGCCATGCCCTCGGCCTTGTCCTCGGTCGCGGCGAGGATCTGGAACAGGCGGCGTTCGTAGATCAGGCCCTGGTCGAGCGTCGTTTCATAAGCGGCGTTGACCATGTCCTTGTTCACCATCGCGGCCATCGGCGGCATGGCGGCGATGGCGGCGGCAGTCTTCACCGCCTCCTCGACGAGGCTCTCGTGCGCCACGACGCGCGCGACGAGGCCCGAGCGCTCGGCTTCCTCCGCGTCCATCATCCGTCCCGTGAGGCACATCTCCATCGCCTTCGCCTTGCCGACCGCGCGGGTCAGCCGCTGCGACCCGCCCATGCCCGGCGCAACGCCCAGCTTGATCTCGGGCTGGCCGAACTTCGCCTTTTCGCTGGCGATGATGAAATCGGCCATCATCGCGAGTTCGCAGCCGCCGCCGAGCGCGAAGCCGTTGACCGCGGCGATCCACGGTTTGCGGACCTTCTTCACGAAGTCGCTCGTCCATTTCGAGAAGAAGTCCTCAAGGTAGAAATCGGCGGCGGGCTTGTCGGCCATTTCCTTGATGTCGGCGCCCGCCGCGAAGGCCTTGTCGCCCGATCCGGTGAGCACCGCGCAGCGCTGGCCGGGGTCGGCTTCGAACGCCGCAAAAGCCGCGATCAGGTCGTCGAGAACCGACGAATTGAGCGCGTTCAGCGCCTGCGGGCGGTTCAATGTGACGAGCGTGACGGCGCCGCGCTGTTCGACGAGGATGGTTTCGTAGGTCATAGACGTCTCCTGAAATCCTCCCCGCTGGCGGGGAGGTGGCAGACCCGGAGCGAAGCGGAGGGGATGACGGAGGGGGCTATCTGCCTTGCGCATGGCCGATAGCCCCCTCCACCGCCTTCGGCGGTCCCCCTCCCCGTGCCGGGGAGGATCATAGCGGTTTCCATTCTTCTTCGGGCGGCAGCGGCGCGAAGATCGCGGCGATCAGGTCGTCGCCGACGCCTTCGGCCGTCG
>CALMYE010000233.1 GCA_937873425.1 uncultured Sphingopyxis sp.
CGAGCGCCATGAAATGCCCGGCGTCGTGATCGCTGAAATATTGCGGGCCGGTGGTTGCCAGCGTTGCCTCGGCGAGGGTGCGGCAGGCGCGGGTGCGCGCCGGCCGGTCGTTGAACAAGGTCGGCTCGCCCATCGCGCCGACCCAGCGCTCGCCGGCGACCGGCTGGTCGATGATGCCGAGCACTGGCCAGCCGTCCTGCAGCAGCGCGATCAGTGTGCCGAAGATCGGGCGCCCGGCCATGAAGCTGACCGTGCCGTCGATCGGGTCGAGCACCCACTGCCGGCTCGCCTCGGGGCGTTCGGCGCCGTACTCCTCGCCGATGATGCCGTCGCGCGGCGCCTCGGCACCCAGCAGGCGCCGCATCGCAGCTTCGGCGGCGCGGTCGGCCTCGGTCACCGGCGAGGCGTCGGCCTTGGCCTCGTGCGCCCAGTTCGAGCGGAACAGCGGGCGGATCGCGGCGCCGGCGGCGTCGGCGAGCCGGTGGGCGAGGGCGAGATCGGAGGCGAGCGCCATCAGCGGCGATAGTCCCATTGGCCGGCGTTGGCGCCGATGCCCTCGCCGAAGGTGATGTGATTGCCGTCCGGATCGCGGACCCAGAATTCGCGCTGGCCGTAATGCTGGTCACAGGGTGCCCCCCAGCGACCGTCGGGGAGGGTGCGCAGGCGCGGTTCGAGTTCGGCGAAGAGCGCATCGGCGTCGCCGACGTCGACATAGGCATGCGCGCTACCCGGCGGATGGCGTGCGCCGTCCTCGAGTTCCAGCAGGCGAAACGCGATGCGCTCGCGCTCGACATAGGCATAGCCGCCCTCGTCGACATAGACGGTGAAGCGGAGGATATCGCGGAAGAAGGCGAGCGCAGGCTCCATCGCGGCGACGCCGAGGAAGGGCGTCACCTGGATGAAGGGCGGGTTTTTGCTCATCAGTCGAACAGCGAGGAAACGCTGCTTTCGTCGGCGATGCGCTTGATCGCCTCGCCGAGCAGCGGGGCGACGGTCAGCGCGCGGACCTTGGCGCTGTCGTTGACCGCATCGGTCGGCTGGATCGAATCGGTGATGACCAGCTCGGTCAGTTCGCTCGCCTCGACGCGCGCGACCGCGCCGCCCGACAGCACGCCGTGGGTGCAGTATGCGACGACGCCCTCGGCGCCCGCGGCCTTGAGCGCGCCGGCGGCGTTGCAGAGGGTGCCGGCGGAGTCGACGATATCGTCGATGAGGATGCAGAAGCGGCCCGACACGTCGCCGATGATGTTCATCACCTCCGATTCGCCGGCGCGCTCGCGGCGCTTGTCGACGATGGCGAGCGGGGCGTTGTCGAGGCGCTTGGCCAGCGCGCGGGCGCGGACCACGCCGCCGACGTCGGGCGACACGACCATCAGATTGCGGTCGCCGAAGCGCGCCTGGATGTCGGCGCTCATCACCGGCGCGGCATAGAGATTGTCGGTCGGGATGTCGAAGAAGCCCTGGATTTGCCCCGCGTGCAGGTCGATCGCCAGCACGCGGTCGGCGCCCGAGGTGGTGATGAGGTTGGCGACGAGCTTGGCCGAGATCGGGGTGCGCGGGCCGGGCTTGCGGTCCTGCCGCGCATAGCCGAAATAGGGGATCACCGCGGTGATGCGCTTCGCCGAGGCGCGGCGCAGCGCGTCGGTGATGATCAGCAATTCCATCAGATTGTCGTTCGCCGGGAAATTGGTCGGCTGGACGACGAACACATCCTGTCCGCGGACATTCTCGTGGATCTCGACGAAGACTTCCTCGTCGGCGAAGCGGCGTACGCTGGTATCGGTCAGCGGCAGTTCGAGATAGTCGGCGATGGCGCGCGCCAGCGGCAGGTTGCTGTTGCCCGAGATCAGTTTCATGGGGTGCGACGCCCTTTCGCGCGGGGATGATGCGCGCCCCTTAGCCAGCGCATGCGCGTAGGGGAAGGGTGAAGTTATTGCCCCGGCGCGGCGCGCGGCATAAAGGCCAGGCATGACCCAGGCCGCCACGCTCACCATCGTCCTCTCGCAAATGACGCAGGCGGTTGGCGACCTCGCCGCCAATGCCGATGCGATGCGCGCGGTGCGCGCGCGGCACAGGGGCGCCGACCTCATCCTCTACCCCGAGCTTCAGCTGATCGGCTATCCGCCCGAGGATCTGGTGCTCAAGCCCGCGCTGGCGGAGCGCGCCGCGGCGATGCTCGCCGGGCTGGCCGCCGACACCGCCGACGGCGGCCCGGCGATGCTCGTCGGGTCGGTCGAGCGCGGCGAGGACGGCCAACTCTATAATATCGTCGCGCTGCTCGACGGTGGGCGGATCGCCGCCACGCGGCGCAAGCACGAGCTGCCCAATTACGGCACTTTCGACGAGAAGCGCGTGTTCGCGCCCGGCCCGCTGCCCGATGTGGTCGAATGGCGCGGGGTGAAGCTCGGCCTGCCGATCTGCGAGGATGGGTGGCTGCCTACCGTCTGCGCGCATCTGGCGGGGCAGGGAGCCGAGCTGCTGATCTCGGTCAACGGCAGCCCCTATGAGATCGACAAGGACGACCGCCGGCTGACGCAGGTCTTTGCGAGCCGCGTCGCCGAAACCGGCCTGCCGCTGATCTTCCTCAACCGCACCGGCGGGCAGGACGAGCTGGTGTTCGACGGCTGTTCCTTCGTGCTGAACGGCGACGGCAGCGCCGCGCACCGGCTGACCGACTGGGAGGCGGAGGAGCGCGTCACGCGCTGGGTGAAGGGAGCAGCCGGCTGGACCTGCGATGCGGGCGCGATCGCCGACTGGGAGGCGCACCCCGCCGACATCTACAGCGCGATGATCCTGTCCCTGCGCGACTATGTCGAGCGCAACCGCTTTCCGGGCGTCGTGCTCGGCCTGTCGGGGGGGATCGATTCGGCGATCTGCGCTGCGATCGCCGCCGATGCGCTCGGCCCCGACAAGGTCTGGTGCGTGATGTTGCCGAGCCGCTTCACCAGCCGCGAGAGCCTCGACGATGCCGCGGGCTGCGCGGCGATGATCGGCTGCCGGCTCGACACGATTTCGATCGTCCCCGCGGTCGAGGCTTTCGATGTGATGCTGGAAGACAGTTTCGCCGACCGCGACGTCGATACGACCGAGGAGAATGTCCAGTCGCGCATCCGCGGCGTGACACTGATGGCGCTCAGCAACAAGTTCGGCCCGATGCTGATGACCACCGGCAACAAGAGCGAGATGAGCGTCGGCTATGCGACCATCTATGGCGACATGGCGGGCGGCTATAATCCGCTGAAGGACGCCTACAAGACCACCGTGTTCGCGATCTCGAAATGGCGCAACGCGCATGTCCCGCGCCTGTCGCGCAATCCCGTGGCGCCGGTGATGCCCGGGCGCATCGTCACCAAGCCGCCGAGTGCCGAGCTGCGCCCCGACCAGAAGGACGAGGACAGCCTTCCTCCTTACGAGGATCTCGACCGCATGCTGCACATGCTGGTCGAGGAGGAAGCGGGGGTCGACGATGTCGTCGCGAAATATGGCTTCGACCGCGAGGCGGTGGCGCGGATCGAGCGGCTGCTGTCGATCGCCGAATACAAGCGCCGCCAGGCGCCGCCGGGGGTCAAGCTGTCGACGCGCAATTTCGGCCGCGACCGTCGCTATCCGATCACCCACGGGTTCCGGACGGGCTAGCAACAGGAGGAGAGGGCCATGGCGTTGCTGGGGGAGGGCGTTCGGCCTGATCGCGCCGGAGCGGCGCTGGAGGTGCTGCGGGTCACCGTCGCGCTGCTGATCCTGATCCACGGCGCCTGGCGCCTGACGATGGGCGGGGTCGAGCCGTTCGGTGTATGGCTCGAAAGCATCGGTTTTCCGTTCGGCTATGGCTGGGCGATGGCGGTGACGATTTATGAGCTGATCGGGCCGGCGCTGATGCTGGCGCGGCGCTGGACCAGCCTCGTCGCGCTCGGCCATGCGGCGATCCTGACGCTGGGCATGATCCTCGTCCATCTGCCCGCGGGCTGGTTCGTCGTCGGCGCGGGACGCAACGGCGTCGAATATAGCGTGCTGCTGATCGTCGCGCTGCTCGCGATTGCCTGGGCATGGTGGCCCGCGCGCCGCGAAGGGGCCGGATAATCTGTCGCCCCGCCGCCAAATGACGCTATAGGCGCGCGCCATGACCGTCGTAACCCGTTTCGCCCCCTCGCCGACCGGCCGCCTGCATGTCGGCAATGTCCGCACCGCGCTGCACAACTGGCTGTGGGCGAGGAAGCATGGCGGGCGCTTCCTGCTGCGCATCGACGATACCGACGGCGAGCGGTCGCGCGAGGAGCATGTCGAGAGCATCCGCGCCGACCTTGGCTGGCTGGGGCTCGACGTGGACGGCGAGGAGCGCCAGTCGGCGCGTTTCGACCTTTATGAGGCGGAGTTTGAAAAGCTGAAGGCGGCGGGGCGGGTCTATGCCTGTTACGAGACGCCCGAAGAGCTGGAGATACGGCGCAAGATATTGCTCTCGCGCGGACTGCCGCCGGTCTATGAGCGCAAGCCCGCCGATGCGCCGGTGCCGGAGGGGGTGGCGCCGCATTGGCGCTTCCGCCTCGACCATGATGCGCCGATCGAGTGGACCGATCTGGTTCGCGATGCTCAGCATTTCGAACCGATAACCATGTCCGACCCGGTGGTGCGGCGCGCCGACGGCAGCTGGCTCTATCTGCTGCCCAGCGTGATCGACGATATCGCGATGGGCGTCACCCATGTCGTGCGCGGCGAGGATCATGTGTCGAACACCGCGGCGCAGGTGCAGATGTTCGCGAGCCTCGGCGCGGTGCCGCCCGCCTTCGCGCACGAGGCGCTGCTTGTCGGGGCCGAGGGGAAATTGTCGAAGCGGCTGGGCTCGCTGGGCATGGACGCGCTGCGCGATCAGGGGATCGAGCCTGTCGCGCTCGCGGCGCTGCTCGCGCGGCTCGGCACCGCCGACCCGGTCGAGCCGGTGACGGGCATGGCGCCGCTGATCGAGCGCATCGATTTCGCCCGCTCCGGGCGCGCGCCGGCGCGCTTCGCCGAGGAGGAACTGGCGTTGCTCAACAAGAAGAGCGTTCACCGGGTGGACCAGGCGGGGGTGGGGGGCCGCCTGCCCGCCGCAATCGACGCGGCGCGCTGGCGGGCGATCCGTCCGAATCTGGCGACCGTCGCTGAAGCCGCCGAATGGGCGCCGATATTCGACGGCCCCTTCGTCCCGCCCGCGCCCGATGTCGCCGACCGGCCGGTGCTCGCCGCCGCCGCCGCGGCCGTGCCCGGCATCGACTGGCGCGCCGACCCATGGCACGCGCTGACCGCCGCGGCGAAGGAAGCGACAGGCGCGAAGGGCCGCGCGCTGTTCCTGCCGCTGCGCCGCGCGCTGACCGGGCGCGACCATGGCCCCGACATGGGCGAACTGCTGCCGCTGATCGCGAAGGAAGAGGTGTCGCGGCGGTTGGCGGTTGCCTAAGAATCTGTGGGGATTCAGCCGATCGCCGCTTTTCCCTCCCCCTTGATGGGGGAGGCAGCGAGACTTGCCAGCTTGCTGGCTTAGTCGCAGCGGAGGGGGTGCGGTTCCGGCCTGAAGCAGCAGTGCGAGGACGCACCGTCACCCCCATCCAACTCCGCCTAATCGCCTTCGGCGATAAGGCTGCGTATCCTTCCCCCATCAAGGGGGAAGGCGGGTTGAATCCTCACAGCCCCCAAACCGTAGTCCGGAAATCACCATGCTCCAAGCCATCGGCCAGCGCCGCGCATCGCCCTTCCCGACTTCGCCGCTTGACAATATTCGATATGTTATAGTATCACATAATCTCGATCCGGCGGGCACGGGCGGTCAAGGCGCGGACACCGGGTCGCACACGGCAAGGAGAGTGCCATGACCCTGATTCCCTTGATATCCGCCATCGTCGCGGCCCCCGAAGCGACCACAGCTCCTGCCGGAGCCGCGCTGCGGCTCGAGCGCGGGGGTTACGATCCGGGCGCGCGCCATCGGCCGCTCGCCGCTGCCTTGGCGGTCGGGCTGCCCGTGGCGATGGTCGTCGCGGTCGCGCTGTCGCCGATGATCGTCGTCACGCCGCCGAAGTCCGCGCCGACCATCGGCACGCTGATCGAGATCGAAAAGCCGAAGCCGCCGGAGACGCAGGAAGCACCGCCGCAGACCCAGCCGGCGCAAAGCACGATGACCGTCACCGAATCGCCGTTGCAGCCGGTCGCGCTGGACCCGGTCGTTGTCGCGCCACAGCCGCCCTATGTCCCGCCCGCGGGAACGGGCTCGGGGCCGCCGACCGTCGTCGAGACGCCGGTTGCGCCGCCGCCCAAGCTCGTGCTTGCGCAGCTCGATCAGCGCCATCTCGGCGCCTTCCAGCCCGACTATCCGCTGCGCGAGCAGCGCGAAGGGATCGAGGGCGTGGCCAGGGTGCGCGTGCTGATTGGCACCGACGGCCGGGTGAAGGCGGTCGAGCTGGTCAGCACCGACAGCCCCGGCTTCTTCGAGGCGACGAAGAAGCGCGCGCTCGCGCGCTGGCGCTTCAAGCCCGCGACGCGCGGCGGCGTGGCCGAGGAAAGCTGGAAGGAAATGACGGTGCGCTTCGAGATCCGCAACGCCTGAGGTCCCTTGCGCGGCGGGCGGCCTTCTGCGCCGCCCGCCCGCTCTTTCCCTTGACACAAGCGCCGAATCCCGCCAATGGCGCGCGGATAAATGGGGGCGGCGCGTTGCCCGCGCGGCCCTCTTTGTTTTTCACAGCAACCGCCGGGGCCATCGTCCCGCCACATTTTCCGCCGGTGCGGACGATGTGCCAACAGTTTGAGGATAGGGCCATGGCCAAGCCGACGACGATCAAGATCAAGCTGGTGAGCAGCGCCGACACCGGCTTCTATTACGTCACCAAGAAGAATCCGCGCACGATGACCGAGAAGATGTCGCAGCGCAAATACGACCCCGTCGCGCGCAAGCACGTCGAGTTCAAGGAAGCGAAGATCAAGTGACGTTTTGACCCGTTTCGCAAAGCGAAACGGCGAGGCAAAACGTCATCCCGGCGAAAGCCGGGATCGGGGGCGGCCATTTGCGCCGCCCTTTTTCGTGCGTGTTCGCGAAGCCGGTTTTGGCGTGGGGAGCGGCCAATCAAATCCTCCCCACTTGTGGGGAGGTGGCAGCGCGAAGCGCTGACGGAGGGGGGGCGCGTCTTTGCGCAACGCTGCTTCAGGCCGATAGCCCCCTCCACCGCCTGCGGCGGTCCCCCTCCCCGCAAGCGGGGAGGACCTTTATGGCCGCAACCCGCCGCGACGTCCCTACGCGAACGCCCCCACGCTCTCGATGAATTTGATCACCGAAATCGGCTTCGACACATAGGCTTCCGCCCCCGCCGCGCGGATCTGTTCCTCGTCGCCCTTTCCGGCATAGGCGGTGACCGCCATGATCGGAACGCTGCGCAGCGCCGCGTCGGCCTTCATCTGGCCGATCAGCTCGAGCCCGCTGACGTGCGGCAGCTGGATGTCCATGATGATCAGGTCGGGGGTCAGTTCGCGCGCCTTCGCCAGCGCGTCGCGGCCGTCGCGCACCGGGTGCGCGCTGTAGCCATGGGCGTTGAGCAGGTCGCAGAACAGGCGCAGGTTGAGCTCATTGTCCTCGACGACCAGCACGGTCTTGCCCATCGCTTTTCCGTTTCCCCGCTTGCGTCCGCGGCCGGTTTAGGCGAATCGGCGCGGCGATACAATTGCTTCGCGGGAAAGGACGGCCGGAGTGGACGAAGGCGATGCGGCGCTGGCGCTGAACGCGCTCGGCTGGATATTGGCCGACGAGGCCCGCGCCGAGCGGCTGCTCGGCACGACCGGGCTGACCCCTGACGGGCTGCGCGATGCGCTGGGCGAGCGCGCGACGCTTGCCGCCATCCTGTCCTTCCTGACCGCGCACGAGCCCGACCTTGTCGCCTGCGCCGCGGCGCTCGATATGCAGCCGCAGAGCATCGCCGCCGCGGCGAACCGGCTCGAAGGAAAGCGAAGGATGGACGCATGACCCGCCCGCTCGTCATCACCGATTGCGACGAAGTGCTGATGCACATGGTCGTCCCCTTCGCGCAGTGGGTGGACGAGGAACATGGCGTGCTGTTCCGCATGGAGGACACGGGTTTCGCCAATGCGCTCAAGCGCAAGGAATGCGGCACGCCGCTCGAGGCGGCCGAGGTGTGGCCGTTGCTCGACGGCTTCTTTCGCGAGGAGATGGCGCGGCAGACCGCGATTCCCGGCGCGATGGCGGCGATGGCGGCGATCGGCGCGGTGGCGGACATCGTCGTGCTGACCAATGTCGGACCCGAGCATCAGCAGCGCCGCGCCGACCAGCTCGCCACGCTCGGCCTCCACGCGCCGGTGATCGGCAGCCGCGGCGGCAAGGGCGAGCCGGTGCGCCGGCTGATCGACGAGCGTCGGCCGAGCGTCGCCTTGTTCATCGACGACCTCGCCAATCATCACAGGTCGGTCGCGCTGGAGGCGGCGGGCGTGTGGCGGCTGCACATGGTCGGCGAGCCGGCGATCGCGGGCAAGGTGCCGACCGCGCGCCACGCTCATGCGCGCATCGACGACTGGGCGGCGGCGCAGGACTGGATATTGGCGCGCCTCGCCGAAAATATCGCCGCGCCGGGCCCCGAACTGGTTTAGGAAGGAACGACATATGACCGACATCCCCGCCAAGCTCGCCGACCTCGGCCTCGAACTGCCGAGGGCCGCCGCGCCCGTCGCCGCCTATGTGCCCGTCGTCGAGCAGGGCGGGCTGCTCTATGTCAGCGGCCAGCTGCCGTTTCGCGACGGACAGGTCGTCACCGGCCGGCTGGGCGGCGACACCGACGTTGCGAGCGGCTACGACGCGGCGCGCCGGGTCGCGCTGATGCTGCTCGCACAGATCGGCAACGCGCTGGACGGCGACTGGTCGCGCGTCGAGAAGATCGTGAAGCTGGGCGTTTTCGTGAACAGCGCGCCCGATTTCACCGATCAGGCGAAGGTCGCCAACGGCGCGTCGGAGCTGTTCGAATCGCTGTTCGGCGAAGCGGGGCGCCACGCGCGCGCCGCGGTCGGCGTCGCGGTGCTGCCGCTCGGCGCCGCGGTCGAGGCCGATGCGATCGTCGCGGTGAAGCCGGCTTAGGGAGCCGATGGCCGATGCGCAGGAAATAGTTTCTGTGTCCCCGCGAAGGCGGGGACCCATCTCCGGTCGGTTCAACATCACACCGGTAGAAGATGGGCTCCCGCCTTCGCGGGAGCACAGGTGAGAATGATGGCCGAAGCCGACCCCCCGCAGCGCAGCCTTTCGCTCGGCACCGGCGTCGCGGCGGTCGACGCGGCGGCGTGGGATGCGCTGGCGGGTGGCGGCAATCCCTTCGTCGGCCATGATTTCCTGTCGCTGCTCGAGCAATCGGGCAGCGTCGGGCCGGGCACCGGCTGGCAGGCCGCGCCACTGCTCGTCGAGGATGGGGCGGGGGCGCTGGTCGCGGCGGCGCCCGCCTATCTCAAGTCGCACAGCCAGGGCGAATATGTCTTCGACCATGCGTGGGCCGATGCCTGGGCGCGGGCGGGCGGCGCCTATTATCCCAAGCTTCAGATCGCCGCGCCCTTCACGCCCGTGCCAGGACCACGGCTGCTGGCGGCGAGCGACGATGATGCGATCCTGCTGATCCGCGCCGCCGAGGCGGTGGTGCGGCAGAACGGGCTGTCGTCGGCGCACGCGACCTTCGTCGCGCCCGAACAGATGGCGCTGTTCGAGGGCGCGGGCTGGCTCGTCCGCCGCGACATCCAGTTCCATTTCGCAAACCGGGGCTATGAGAGCTTCGACGATTTCCTCGCCACGCTCAACGCGGCGAAGCGCAAGCAGCTCCGCAAGGAGCGCGCGCGGGCGGTCGCGGGGCTCCGCATCGAGGAGGTGAGCGGCGGGGCGATCCAGCCCGAGCATTGGGACGCGATGTGGGCCTTTTATCAGGACACCGGCGCGCGCAAATGGGGGCATCCCTATCTGACGCGCGAAGCGTTCGACATGATGGGCGCGCGCATGGCCGACCGGATCGTGCTGCTGATGGCGTATCGGGACGATACGCCGGTGGCGGGGGCGATGCATTTTCTCGGCGCCGACACGCTTTACGGCCGCTACTGGGGCTGTCTGGCCGACATCCCCTATCTGCATTTCGAATTATGCTATTATCGCGCGATCGACATTGCGATCGCCCACGGCCTGTCGCGCGTCGAGGCGGGGGCGCAGGGCGGGCACAAGCTCGCGCGCGGCTATGGTCCCGTCGCGACCTGGTCGGCGCATTATATCGCCGATCCGGGCTTCCGCCGCGCGGTTGCCGATTTCCTCGACCGCGAACGCGTCGCCGAGGAGCAGGAGATGGAATGGCTGGAAGGGCATATGCCGTTCCGGCGGGCGGATTGAATAAGGATTTCACGCAAAGGCGCAAAGGCGCGAAGGGAAACGGCTGACAGGGCGGTTTTCGGATAGTCTCACACAAAGACACAAAGAGGGCAGTTGCGTCCGAGACGTCGCCTTATCTACCGTCCTATGGGGAGACTGGCCGGACTTTGTCCGGCCCTTGTTCAGCCAAAGCCTGCGTGGTTGCGCGGCAAGCCGATGCTTCCACCGCCCTCTTTGTGTCTTTGTGTGAGACTTTCTTCTCCGCGCCTTTGCGCCTTTGCGTGAGATAAAAATCCCGCCGCGCGATGGAAGCAGGTTCAGGCCGCGAAGCGCCGCGCCGCCGGGCGCCTTGCGGTTTCGTCGAGCCAGGCGCGGGCCTGGCGCTGCGCCTCGGCGATCTCGTCGCGGCTCATTTCGCCGGCGACGTCGGCGCGGCATTGCTGGCCCTCGACATTGCCGCCGAGCGCGGCGAGGTTGAACCATTTATGCGCCTGGACAAGATCGACATCGACCCCGCCGGTGCCGGTCGAAAAAGCGATGCCGAGATCGAAATAGGCATTGGCGTCGCCGCGTGCCGCGTCGAGCAGCCGGCTTTCGATCAGATATTGGGCAGACTTCAGACTGTTCGCCATGATAACCCCCTGTCGCCCCCACCCCACATGGAGACTTCAAGGGCCAAACCTTGCGGCTTATGGTCAACAAAGCGTTAACGGCGCGGCGATTTTTCGGGGATAAGGGGTGAAAGTGGCGGAAATTAGCGGTTCCGGCGCCCGCTACCCGACCGGCATATTGTCGATCAGGCGCGTCTTGCCGATGCGCGCCGCCGCGAGCAGGCGCGCGGGTGGGCGAAATTCGGTCCGCCGCTGGAGGCTGTCGGCATCGGCGAGCGCGACATAATCGACGCTGTCGAAGCCGCCCGCGAGGATCGCCGCCTCGGCCTGTGCCAGCGCCGGACCGACATCGCCGCCGTCCGCGATCGCCGCGGCCGCGGCCTTTAGCGCGGCGGGGAAAGCCGCCGCCGCGGCGCGCTGCTCGGCCGACAGATAGGCGTTGCGCGACGACAGCGCGAGGCCGTCAGCGTCGCGCGCGATCGGCGCGCCCAATATGTCGAGATCGAAGTCGAGGTCGCGCGCCATGCGGCGGATGATCGCGAGCTGCTGCCAGTCCTTTTCGCCGAAGATGGCGATATCGGCGCGGACCTGATTGAAGAGTTTCGCAACGACGGTCGCGACCCCGTCGAAATGGCCCGGCCGCGCCGCGCCGCAATAGTCGGCGCCGAGTTCGGCGACCTCGATGCGGCTGCTGTGCCCCGCGGGATACATGGTGCCGACGTCGGGCGCCCAGAGCAGCGCGACGCCCTCCTCGACGAGCAGCGCGGCGTCGCGCGCCTCGTCGCGCGGATAGGATGCGAAATCCTCGTTCGGGCCGAACTGCGTCGGGTTGACGAAGATCGACGCGACGACATGGTCGGCGACGCGCCGCCCCATGCGGACCAGCGAGAGATGCCCGTCGTGCAGCGCGCCCATCGTCGGCACCAGCGCGACGCTCTTGCCGCCCTGCTTCAGCGCCGCGACCGCGCGGCGAAGCGTGGCGATGTCACGGATGATTTGCACGCGCGGGCGCCCTCCGATAATGGCGGCTCAGACGCCACCCCATGCGGCCGCCATGCCGCGCCGACAGGAAAATCGCAACGGTCATGACACGCCCCGTCCCCCACCGGATCATCTTCGCCAATGAAAAGGGCGGGACGGGCAAATCGACCTGCGCGGTGCATTTTGCGGTGGCGCTGGCGAGCCAGGGCTGGCGCGTCGCGGGGCTGGACCTCGACCCGCGCCAGCGCACCTTTCACCGCTATCTGGAGAATCGCGAGAATAGCGCGAAGCGCCGCGGCATCGACCTGCCGACCCCGCGATTCGAGGTGTTCACCGGTTCCACGATCGCGGAGCTCGACGAACAGGTCGCGCGGCTTACCGAAGACGCCGATTATTTCATCGCCGACACACCGGGCCGCGACGATCCCTTCGCGCGCCACCTCGCGACCGGCGCCGACACGCTGATCACCCCGATCAACGACAGCTTCATCGACTTCGACCTGATCGGTCAGGTCGATCCCGAGACGTTTCAGGTCACGCGCCCCAGCTTCTATTCCGAACTGATCTGGGACGCGCGCAAGGCGCGCGCGAAGAGCGACGGGCGGACGATCGACTGGATCATCCTGCGCAACCGCCTCCAGCATGTCGATGCCCACAATATGCGCCGCGTCGGCGAGGCATTGACCCAGCTGTCGCGCCGCGTCGGCTTCCGCGTCATCCCGGGGCTCGGCGAGCGCGTCATCTATCGCGAGCTGTTCCCCGCCGGGCTCACCCTGCTCGACAAGGCGCATCTCGGCGGCATGGGCATGGGGCATGTCGTCGCGCGGCAGGAATTGCGCGAGGCGATGGCGGGCCTGAACCTTCCGGCGCGCGAGCGGTTGCACCCGGACGGCGACCTGTTCGCCGCGGCGTGATGTGTGGAAAGCCGTTTGAAAATATGGCGTCCAGTCTAGTTTCCGTATCCCCGAGCGAAGTCGAGGGGCTTGTTCGAGCGCAGCGAGAACCCGCACCGAGCCTCGACTTCGCTCGGCCTGGCCCCTCGACTTCGCTCGGGGATACGGGGGTTGGGGCCGGTTTGGCGCATTTCCGAACGACCTTTGCCCCGAAAGATAGAGAGCGCCCATGACCCATGATTTCCACCCGACGCTGCTGCGCGAATATGACATTCGCGGCGTGGTCGGCGACACGCTGTCGGCGGACGACGCGCGCGCGATCGGGCGCAGCTTCGCGACGCTGATCGCCCGCGCGGGCGGGCGCCGCGTCGCGGTCGGCTATGACGGGCGGCTGTCGTCGCCGATGCTGGAGGTGGCGCTGGTTGAAGGGATCAACGCGGCGGGCGTCGATGCGCTGCGCATCGGGCTCGGGCCGACGCCGATGCTCTATTATGCCGCCTCAACGCAAGAGGTTGACGGCGGCATACAGATAACCGGCAGCCACAATCCCCCCGATTACAACGGCTTCAAGATGGTGTTTCAGGGACGCCCCTTCTTCGGCGCCGACATCCAGGGGATCGGCCGCATGGCCGCGGCGGGCGACTGGGAAGCGGGCGAGGGAGGCTCGGAGAGCATCGATATCGTCGACGCCTATGTCGACCGGCTGGTCGAGGGGTTCGCGGGCGAAGCGCTGCGCATCGGCTGGGATGCCGGCAACGGCGCCGCCGGACCGGTGATCGAAAAGCTCACCGCGCGCCTGCCCGGCGAACATTTCCTCCTCTATACCGATATCGACGGCCATTTCCCGAACCATCATCCCGACCCGACCGAAGAGAAGAATCTGGCCGATCTCCGCAAGCTCGTCGCGGAAAGAAGCCTCGATTTCGGTGTCGCTTTCGATGGAGACGGCGACCGGATCGGTGCGATCGACGGCGAGGGACGGGTGATCTGGGGCGACCAGCTGCTGCAGATCTATGCCGCCGCGCTGCTGAAGGAGCGGCCCGGCGCGACCGTCATCGCCGATGTGAAGGCGAGCCAGGCGCTGTTCGACCGTGTCGCCGAACTCGGCGGTACGCCGCTGATGTGGAAGACCGGCCACAGCCTGATCAAGGCGAAGATGAAGGAGACCGGCAGTCCGCTCGCGGGCGAGATGAGCGGGCATATCTTCTTCGCCGACCGCTATTTCGGTTATGACGATGCGCCCTATGCGGCGGTGCGGCTGATCGAGGCGGCGGCGAAGCTGGGCAAGAGCGTCACCCAATTACGCGGTGAGATGGCGCCGATGGTCAACACCCCCGAGCTGCGCTTCCAGGTCGACGAGGTGCGCAAATTCGCCATTGTGGACGAGGTTCTCGCGCGGCTGGAGGCGGCGGGGGCCGAGGTCGACCGCACCGACGGCGCGCGCGTGCTCACCGAAGACGGCTGGTGGCTGCTGCGCGCGTCGAACACGCAGGACGTGCTGGTCGCGCGCGCCGAGGCGAAGGACGAGGCGGGCCTCGACCGGCTGATCGCGGCGATCGACGACCAGCTCGCGCTGTCGGGCGTGACGCGCGGGGAGAGCGTGGGGCATTGAGGCATTCAAGCCCCTCCTCTTCAGAGGAGGGGTTGGGGTGGTGGCGCGTGACAGCGCGCAAGGTCGATAGCACCACCCCGCTGCGACTAGCAGACAAGTCCGCAAGTCTCGCTGCCCCTCCTCTGAAGAGGAGGGGTTTTTCTGCCCCTGCAAAAATCCTGCCAGATTGACCTTTGCGCCGATCCTCGGGTAACGCCTCCACCATGACCGACGAAACCAGCCTTGCCCCCCCCCCGGCCGCCGGCGATCACGGCGTCGCCGAGCATCGCGCCCATGTCGCGGAGGATGCGGCGGCGGGCAACGGGCTCGCGGTGATCTCGATCGCCAAAAGCTACGACAAGCGCGTCGTCCTCTCCGACGTGTCGCTGTCGGTGGCGAAGGGCGAGGTGGTCGGGCTGCTCGGCCCCAATGGCGCGGGCAAGACGACCTGCTTCTATTCGATCATGGGGCTGGTGAAGCCCGACGCCGGTCGCATCATGCTCGACGGCGCCGACATCACGAAGCTGCCCATGTATCGCCGCGCGATCCTCGGCCTCGGCTATCTGCCGCAGGAAACCTCGATCTTCCGCGGCATGACGGTCGAACAGAATATCGCCGCGGTGCTCGAACTCGCCGAGCCCGACAAGGCGGCGCGCCAGCAGCGGCTCGACGAGCTGCTCGACGAATTCGGCCTCACCCGCCTGCGCGACTCGGCGGCGATGGCGCTATCGGGCGGCGAGCGCCGCCGTGCGGAGATTGCGCGCGCGCTCGCGGCCAACCCGTCGATCATGTTGCTCGACGAGCCCTTCGCGGGGATCGACCCGCTGTCGATCAGCGACATCCGCGACCTCGTCGCCGATTTGAAGACGCGCGGCATCGGTGTGCTGATCACCGACCATAATGTCCGCGAGACGCTCGACCTCGTCGACCGCGCCTGCATCATCTACGACGGCAAGGTGCTGCTCGCCGGCTCGCCCGCCGAGCTCGTCGCCGACCCCGAGGTGCGGCGGCTCTACCTCGGCGAGGGTTTCTCGCTGTGAGCGCGCTCCGTCCAATCCGTGTGTCCCCGCCCTTCGACGCCGCCTGCGGCGGCGCTCAGGATAAACTGCCCCTTCGGGGGCAGGCGGGGACCCATCTCCGGTGGGTTCAAAATGGCACCGGCACGAGATGGGCTCCCGCCTTCGCGGGAGCACGGGGTTGTGCGATAATATAGAGACGCTTTGATGGCGTTGGGTCCGCGCCTCGATCTCCGCCAGTCGCAATCGCTGGTGATGACGCCGCAGCTGCAGCAGGCGATCAAGCTGCTCGCGCTGTCGAACCTCGAACTCGACGCCTATCTGGCCGAGGCGCTGGAGGGCAATCCCTTGCTCGACACCGCCGCGCCTGATGAGGGCGGTGGCCCCGACGAGACGGTCGAGGCGGCGTCGGCACCCGAAACGGCGCCGCCCGACACCGACGCGGCGCTGGCATCCGACGCCGGCACCGCCGACGATCTCGACGTCGATTTCGCCGAGGAGCGCTTCCACCATGACAGTGCGAGCGACAGCGTCGGCCTGTCGGGCGGCGATGGCGAGGGCGTGGATTTCGACAGCTTTGCGGAAGCCGAGGGCACGCTGCACGATCATCTACTGTCGCAGGTCGGCGAGCGTTTCTCGGGGCTGGAGGCGATGGTCGCCGGGCAGATCGTCGCGCTGATCGACGAGGCGGGCTATCTCCGCGCCGACCTCGCCGAGCTTGCGCGGCGGCTCGGCGTGCCGCTCGCGCTGGTCGAGGCGGTGCTGGCGGGCATCCAGAGCTTCGACCCCTCGGGCGTCGGCGCGCGCGACCTTGCCGAATGCATCGCGATCCAGGCGCGCGAGGCCGATCGCTACGACCCGGCGATGGCGACGATGATCGCGCACCTCGACCTCGTCGCGCGCGGCGCCTTTCCGCAATTGAAGCGCATCTGCGGCGTCGACGACGAGGATCTCGCCGACATGATCCGCGAACTGCGCGGCTACGACCCCAAGCCGGGGCTGCGCTTCGGCGGCGGCACCGCGCAGGCGGTGGTGCCCGACCTTTATGTGCGGCGGACCGCAAAGGGCTGGGCGGTCGAGGTGAACAGCGGCACGCTGCCGCGCCTGCTCGTCAACCGCCGCTATTACAACGAGCTGGCAGCGGGGGCGGCGGCGAAGAGCAAGGCCTGGCTGTCCGAGCAGCTTGCGGGCGCCAACTGGCTGGTGCGCGCGCTCGACCAGCGCCAGCGCACCATCGTCAAAGTGGCGACCGAGATCGTCAAGCAGCAGGAAGGCTTCTTCCTGAACGGCGTCGCGCACATGCGCCCGCTGACGCTGCGCCAGGTCGCCGAGGAGATCGGCATGCACGAATCGACCGTCAGCCGCGTCACCAGCAACAAATATCTATCGTGTGCGCGCGGGCTGTTCGAGCTCAAATATTTCTTCTCGTCGGGCATTTCGGCGACCGAAGGTGACGGCGCGGTGTCGGCCGAGGCGGTCAAGAGCCGCATCCGCGCGCTGATCGAGGCCGAGGATGCCAAGACGATCCTCTCCGACGAGACGATCGCGCAGAAACTCGCCGCCGAGGGCCACGACATCGCGCGCCGCACGGTGGTCAAATATCGCGAGGCGATGGGTTACGGCTCGTCGGTGCAACGGCGGCGGCAGAAGGCGCTGGCGGGCTGATCCTCCCCGGCACGGGGAGGGGGACCATGCGAAGCATGGTGGAGGGGTAGGCGAGCTGTTTCCTTCCGTCGATGCGTCGCGCGACTCCGCCCGTGCCCCTCCACCACCTTCGGTGATCCCCCTCCCCCAAGGGGGAGGATCGGCTCCCCGCTAACCAATTCCTAACCACGCACGGGCTAACTTTCCGGCCAAAGGAGCCGACCGCCCGTGACCTCTGCGCCGCCGCACCCCTTCACCGTGCTCGTGACCGGCGGCGCCGGCTATATAGGCAGCCACGCGGTGCTCGCGCTGCTCGACGCGGGGTGGCGCGTCGCGGTGCTCGACAATCTCGTCACCGGATTCCGCTGGGCGGTGCCGAAAGGCGCGGTCTTCCATGAGGGCGATATCGCCGACGCCGCGCTCGTCACGCGCATCGTCGCCGAACAGGATGTCGGCGCGATCCTGCATTTTGCGGGCTCGGTGGTCGTCCCCGAATCGGTCGCCAACCCGCTCAAATATTACGACAACAACAGCGCGCGCAGCCGCACGCTGATCGACACCGCGGTGCATGCCGGGGTGCGCCATTTCATCTTTTCCTCGACCGCCGCCACCTATGGCATTCCGGACGCCGTGCCGGTGCGCGAGGATGCGCCGCAGCGCCCGATCAACCCCTATGGCATGTCCAAGCTGATGACCGAGGCGATGCTCGCCGATGTCGCGGCGGCGCACGCCTTCAACTATTGCGCGCTGCGCTATTTCAACGTCGCCGGCGCCGACCCGCAGGCGCGCAGCGGCCAGTCGACCGCCGGCGCGACGCACCTGATCAAGGTCGCGGTTGAGGCGGCGCTCGGGCGGCGCAGCCATGTCGACGTGTTCGGCACCGATTTCGCGACGGCGGACGGCACCGGGGTGCGCGACTATATCCATGTCAGCGATCTGGCCGCCGCGCACCTGCTCGCGCTCGAGGCGCTGATCGCCGCGCCCGATCGCAGCCACAAATTGAACTGCGGTTACGGCCGCGGCTTTTCGGTGCTCGAGGTGCTCGACGCGGTCGATCGCGCCACGGGCGGTCGGATCGAACGCCGGATGGGCGATCGCCGCGCGGGCGACCCCGACGCGCTGATCGCCGACAATGGCGCGATTCGCGCGGCCTTCGGATGGCAGCCGCGCCATGACGACCTCGACACCATTGTCGCGCATGCGCTGGCGTGGGAACGCGCGCTGGCCGGACGGCGGCTGGCGGCGTGACCGCATCATAGTAGATGCGCGCAGAGGCGCAGAGGTCGCGGAGATTTGGTTCACGCGGAGACGCGGAGGCGCGGAGAAGATTGGCGGCTTTGCCGCCTTTTTTCTTTTCTTCTCTGCGTTCTCTGCGCCTCTGCGCGCATTTTTCCCTCCGCGTCCCCGCGTCTCCGCGTGAACCCCTTTCGAAGCGCGGTATATCGGGAGCGAACGCCGCCAAGCCGGTTGACTTTCCGGCCGCTTCGCCATAGGTGCGCCGCTTCGCGTGCAACGCTGAGAATTTACGGACGAGAACGATGAAGATTCGCAACAGCCTGAAGTCGCTGAAGGACCGCCACCGGGACAACCGCGTGATCCGCCGCCGTGGCCGGACCTATGTGATCAACAAGACCAACCGCCGCTTCAAGGCGCGCCAGGGCTGATTGCCCGGCCGGGACGATGTCCCGCGCGCATTTGCGAGCCAGCGTGACGCCGCCGGATGCTTCCGGCGGCGCTTTCGCGTGTCGGCTACCGAAACCCCTCCCCTTCAGGGGAGGGGCAGCGAGACTTGGTCCGGCGCAGCCGGACCTAGCCGCAGCGGGGTGGGGCCTGTCGGCCTTGCGCAACATCGACAGGCCCCACCCCAACCCCTCCCCTGAAGGGGAGGGGCTTCAGGAAGGCCGGCAATGATCTCCCGCTGCGTGATCTTCGATGTCGGCCGCGTGCTGTTCCAGTGGGACCTGCGCCACCTGTTCGCAAAGCTGATCGCGGACGAGGACGAACTCGACTGGTTTCTGACCCATGTCGTCACACCCGAATGGCATTTCCAGCACGATGCCGGGCGACCGCTCGCCGAGATGCTGCCCGAGTTGAAGGCCGAGTTCCCGGCCCATGCCGCGCTGATCGACGCCTATGCGGCGCGCTTCAACGAGACGATTCCAGGCCCCGTTCCGGGCAGCCTCGAACTGGTCGAACGGCTCGACGCGGCGGGTGTGCCGCTGTTCGCGATCACCAATTTCGGCGATGAATTCTGGGCGGGGTTTCGCCCGACCCAGCCGGTGTTCGACCGCTTCCAGGGCATCATCGTGTCGGGGACCGAGAGACTGACGAAGCCCGACCCCGCCATCTACCGCCTCGCGATCGCGCGATTCGGCATCGACCCGGCGGGCGCGCTGTTCGTCGACGATGTTGCGGCGAATGCCGCGGGCGCCGAATCGGTAGGCATGGCGGGGCATCACTTCATCGACGCAGTGACGCTGGAGCGGGAACTGGTGGACCGGATGTTTCTGGCAGCATAGCGGTCGTAGGCCGCAAGCGCCGGTTCTTTTTGTTTCACGCGAAGACGCGAAGGCGCGAAGAAGTGGCTTCGGGCCGACAGGCCCACTTTCTCTCATAGCGGTGCGACTTGCCGCAATCGCAAAGGGAAAAGACCTCTTCGCGGCAAGCGCGACCTCTTCGCGTCTTTGCGTGAACCCCATGAAAGCCTATTTCTCCACCCCCAGCTGCGTCAGCACGAAGGCGAACTCTTCGGCGTCCTCGCGCAGGGCGCCCCAGCGGCCCGACTTGCCGCCGTGGCCCGCGCCCATGTTGGTGCGCAGCAGCAGCGCCGCGTCGTTGGTGCGCGTCGCGCGGAGCTTGGCGACCCACTTCGCCGGTTCCCAATAGGTCACGCGCGGGTCGTTGAGGCCCGCCGACACCAGCATCGGCGGATAGGCTTTCGCGGTCACATTGTCGTAGGGGCTGTAGGACAGCATGTAATCGAACGCCGCCTTGTCGGTGATGGGGTTGCCCCATTCGGGCCATTCGCCGGGGGTCAGCGGCAGCGTTTCGTCGACCATCGTGTGGATCACGTCGACGAAAGGCACGCCCGCCAGCACCGCGCCCCACAGTTCGGGCGCCTCGTTATAGACGACGCCCATCACCTGTCCGCCTGCCGAGCGGCCCTCGATCGAGATATTGCCCGCGCTCGTATAATTCTTGTCGATCAAACCTTTGGCGACGTCGATGAAGTCGTCGAACGTGTTCCTGCGCTCGGTCCCCTTGCCCGCGAGATACCAGGCGCGGCCGAGATCGTCGCCGCCGCGCACATGCGCGATGGCGTAGATCATGCCGCGATCGACGAAGCTGAGCCGCGTCGTCGAAAAGCCCGGCGGCACGCGGTAGCCGTATGAGCCATAGGCATAGAGGTGCATCGGCGCGCTGCCGTCGAGCTTCGTCCCCTTTTTGTAGACGAGCGAGGCGGGGATCATCGTCTTGCCGTCGCGGCTCGGCAAATTAACCCGTTCGGTTACATATTGCGTAGAATCGTAACCCGAAGGGATTATCTGCACCTTCAGCGTTTCGAGCGTTCCGCTGGCGATATCATAGTCATAGACGGTGTCGGGGGTGACCATCGATTCATAGTCGATGCGCAATTTGTCCTGATGATATTCGGGATTATCGCCGAGCCCCGCCACATAAGTGGCCTCGGGGAATTTGATCCGCCCCGGCGTCAGTGGCGCGTCATATTTGCGCACGTCGATCTGGTCGAGCCCGTCCTCGCGCGCCTCCAGCACGAAATAGTCGCGGAAGACCGACAGGCCGGTGATGTAGCTGTGGTCGCTGCCGGGGATCAGCGTCGTCCAGGTGCCGGGATTCCCGATGTCGGCGGTCGCGATGCGGAAGTTCGGATGCTCGTCGTTGGTGTGGATATAGAGCGTGCCGCCGCGTTCATCGACGCTGTATTCGCGGCCTTTCTTTCGCGCCGACACGAGCAGGGGCGCGGCCTCGGGATCGCCGGCGGGGAGCAGATAGACCTCGCTCGTCTCGTTGTCGCCCGTCGCGATGACGATATAATTGTCGGCGGCGGTCTTGCCGATGCCGACGCCGAAGCCGATGTCCTCTTCCTTGTAGAGCAATTTGTCGTCCGCGACCGGGGTGCCGAGCTTGTGCAGCCGGACATTGTCGGTGCGCCAATTCTCGTTGGCGAGGCCATAGAGGAGCGCGTCGTTGCTCGCGGTCCAGACCAGCGACGACAAGGTGCCGGGGATGACGTCCGCCAGCATCTCGCCGGTGTCGAGGTTGCGGAAGCGGACTTCGAAGCGTTCGGCGCCTGTATCGTCTACGCCATAGGCGATGATCCGGCCGTTCGGGCTGACCGACACGTCGGACAGGCGGAAATATTCCTTGCCCTCGGCCATCGCGACCTCGTCGAGAATCAGCTGCGCCTCGCCGCCGCCCGCCGCGGGCCTCCGATACCATTTCTTATATTCGGCGCCCTCTTCGAACTCGACCCAATAGAGCCAGTCGCCGTCCTTCTGCGGCACGCTCGAATCATCCTCCTTGATGCGGCCCTTCATCTCCTGGAACAGGGTTTCGACCAGCGCCTCGTGCGGCTTCATCGCGGCGTCGAACCAGGCGTTCTCGGCCTTCACATAATCGAGGATATCTTCGTCATCGATCACCGGATAGCTCTGGTCGCGCAGCCAGTGCCACGGGTCCGACAGCGTCCTGCCATGCAGGGTCGTCTGATAGGGGCGCTGCTCGGCCACGGGCGCCGCGGGCAGGGCGGGGGTCTTGCTGGTCAATGAAGTTTCTTTCTCTTTGGCCGAAGCAGTCGGAACGGCGACAAGCGGGGTGGCAATTGCCGCCATAAACATCCAAATAGCGCGCATAGGAAACTCCCGCGGGACGCCGCCGCCGATGGGCGGATCGCCCGCGATGTAGAAACAAGGATAGAGCCATGTCCAGCCCCGTTCACGCGGACCGCCTTTCCCGCCTGCGCGCCGAGCTTGCGGCGCGCGGCCTCGACGGTTTCGTGGTGCCGATCAGCGACGAGCATATGAGCGAATATGTCGGCGCCTATGCGCAGCGCATGGCGTGGCTGACCGGTTTCGGCGGATCGGCGGGGACGGCGGCGGTGCTGCCCGCAAAGGCCGCGGTGTTCGTCGACGGCCGCTATACGGTGCAGGTGCGCGACCAGGTCGACGGATCGCTGTTCGACTATGTCGGCGTGCCGCAGTCGAGCGTCGCCGAATGGCTGGGCGCGAACGTCAGCGCGGGGCAAAAGGTCGGCTACGACCCGTGGCTGCATTCGATCGACTGGGTCAAGGCGACCGAAAAGGCGTTGAAGGCGAAGGGCGCCGATCTGGTCGCGGTGGCGGCGAACCCGCTCGACGCGGCATGGGACGACCAGCCCGCGCCGAGCGATGCGCCGGTCGCGGTCTACGACACCGAACTCGCGGGACAGGCCGCGGCCGACAAGCGCGCGGTGATCGCCGACTGGCTGAAGGCGAAGACCATCGACACGACGGTGATGACCGCGCTCGATTCGGTCGCCTGGACCTTCAACATCCGGGGGCAGGACGTCAGCCACACGCCGGTTGGGCTCGCCTTCGCGCTGCTCCACGCCGATGCGACCGCCGACCTGTTCATAGCGCCGGAGAAGGTTACCGACGCGGTGCGCGCGCATCTCGGCAACAGCGTGCGCATCCACGACCGCGCCGCGTTCGAGGGCGCGCTGGCGGGGCTTGCCGGCAAGAAGGTAGCGGTCGATCCCGACCGGGCGGTCGCGGCGATCTTCACCGCGCTGGAAGCGGCGGGCGCGCAGGTCGAGCGCCACCGCGATCCGGCGGTGCTGCCCAAGGCGATCAAGAACGGCGTCGAGCTCGACGGCACCCGCGCGGCGCACGTCCGCGACGGGTTGGCGGTGTCGCGCTTCCTGAAATGGATGGAAGAGGTCGCGCCGCAGGGCGGGCTCGACGAACTGGGCGCGGCGGCGAAGCTGAAAAGCTTTCGCGAGGAGAATGGCGCGCTGGTCGACCTGTCCTTCGACACCATTTCGGCGGCCGGCCCGAACGGGGCGCTCCCGCACTACAAGGTCGACGCGACGACGAACCGCGCGATCGAGACCGGCACGCTCTATCTGGTCGATTCGGGCGGGCAATATGCCGACGGCACCACCGACATCACGCGCACCATCGCGATCGGCACGCCCTCCGCCGAGATGCGCCGCCGCTTCACCCAGGTGCTCAAGGGCCATATCGCGCTCGCCACCGCGCGCTTTCCCAAGGGGACGCGCGGCAGCCAGCTCGATATCCTCGCGCGGCAATATCTGTGGGCCGACGGGGTCGATTATGCCCACGGCACCGGCCACGGCGTCGGCGTCTATCTGGCGGTCCACGAAGGGCCGCAGCGCATCGCCAAATCCTCGGGCGGGCAGGCGGGGACCGAGGAGCCGCTGCACGCGGGGATGATCCTGTCGAACGAGCCCGGCTATTACAAGGCAGGGCATTTCGGCATCCGCATCGAGAATCTGGTCGTCGTCACCCCCGTCAGCATCGACGGCGCCGAAGAGGAGATGCTGGCGTTCGAGACGATCACCTTCGCGCCGATCGCGCGCGATCTGGTCGAGGCGGCGCTGTTGTCGCCCGCCGAGGCCGACTGGCTCGACGCCTATCATGCGGCGGTGTTCGACAAATTGGCGCCCGGCATGGACGATGCGGCGCGCGAATGGCTCGCCGCCGCCTGCGCGCCGATCGACCGCGCCCCCGCCGCGCTCGCTGCCTGAGGCCCGCATGGAGCAGGTTCCCCTGGACGATTTCCGCGTGCGCGAGACGGTGCGCGTGCGCTTCAACGAGATCGACGGCCAGAATATCGTCTTCAACGGCCATTATCTGGTCTATGCCGACATCGGGGTGACCGAATATTTCCGCGCGCTGGGCGAGGGGCAGCCGGGCCCCTATTTTCACCAATATGGCACGGACATCCGCGAGACGCATTGCGAGATCGATTATCACGCGCCCGCGCGGCTCGACGAGCTGATCACCATCGCGGCGCGGATCAGCCGCTTCGGGCGCGACAGCTTCACTGTCCATTGCGGAATTTTTCGGGGGCAGGAGCGGCTGACCGACATCGAGATCCGCTATGCCCATATCGACAGCGACAGCGGCCGGGCGGCGCCGCTTCCCGGCAGTTTCATCGCCGAAGTCAGGCGCTTCGAGACGCGCACGCCGACGCAGGACTGATTCGCGAATCGCCGATTCGGCGCCCCGGGGCGCCTTCTCGACCAAAAAGGTCGAAAAAAAGGGCCGCCCAAGGGCGGCCCGTGAAAGTTTTGGGAGAGGATGCCTAAAAGGCAAGGGTGATATTGCAGCGCACAATGAATTGTGCAACTGCGAAAAGAGCATTTGCAGTTGCAGTTTTTGCAATCGTAGAGAGTGTCGATTGCGGCGGACGCATTGCCATCGCCCCTCGCAAATCGCCGCGACATGTCCTAAATTGCGGACATGCGAATGTTCGGCAAAGTCGATATCGGCGGCGGCCTGTCCGATTTCTGGGATTATGTCCGCGAGCCGCGCCCGCACCGCTGGGCGATCTGGGGCCTCGCGCTGGCGCTGACCTGGGTCGTGTTCAACGGCGTGGCGAAATATCTGATCCCCTATGAGGAGCCCAAGGCGCAGATCATCTATTTCGAGAATTGGGATGCGACGCGCAGCGATGCCGAGGTGCGCGCCGACTGGATCGCGCGCGCGCGCGAAACCACGCGCCGCAACGCCGAGCGCCGCGTGCAATATCAGAAGCTCGCCGACATGATGGGGGTCGAATATGATGCGGCCGAGGCCGAAAAGCTGACCCGCGAGACATTGGGCGCCGAAGCCGACGCGATCGGCAAGCGCCCGGCGCCGACGCGCTCGACGCTCGCCGAACGCGCGGCGCGCGGGCCGAAGCCCGCGACGCCGCCTCCTGCCAAAAGCGCCGACTGACCGGCGCATGCGGCATGTGCCCGCCGATGCCGACTGGATGGCGGCGGCCATCGCGCTGTCGCGGCGCGGGCGCGGCGCGTCGGCGCCCAATCCCAATGTCGGCTGCCTGATCGTCCAGCATGGCGCGGTGGTCGGGCGCGGCTGGACCCAGCCCGGCGGCCGCCCCCATGCCGAGGCGATGGCGCTCGCCGAGGCGGGCGATGCGGCGCGCGGCGCGACCGTCTATTCGAGCCTCGAGCCCTGCGCCCATGCCAGCCCGCGCGGCCCCTGCTGTTCGGACCTGCTCGCCGATGCCGGCGTCGCGCGCGTCGTCGTCGCGACGCACGATCCCGACCCGCGCACCGACGGCAAGGGTGTCGCCCGGCTGCGCGCCGCGGGGGTCGAGGTCGCCGACGGCGTACTCACCGAAGAAGCGCGCGGGGCGATGGCGCCCTGGTGGTCGCGCGCGACGCGGCGGCGGCCTTTCGTGACATTGAAGCTTGCGACCTCGCTCGACGGCTGCATCGCGCGCGCCGACGGGGCGAGCCGCTGGATCACCGGCGACCGCGCGCGGGCGCACGGGCATGTCGAGCGCGCGATGCACGAGGGAATCCTGGTCGGGCGCGGGACGCTCGAGGCCGATTCGCCGCGGCTCGACGTGCGCCTGCCCGGCCTCGAAGCGTCGAGCCCGCGCAAATATCTGCTGACGCGTGGCGCCGCGCCCAAGGGCTGGACCGCGATCGCCTCGCCCGAATCGGTCGAAGGCGTCGATTCGCTGCTGGTCGAGGGCGGCGCGGGCGCTGCCGCGGCCTTCCTCGCCGCCGACCGGGTCGACCGGCTGCTGCTCTATCGCGCGCCGATCCTGATCGGCGGCGGCCGCGCGGCGCTCGGCGACATCGGCCTGACCGATCTCGCGGACGCGCACGGCCGCTGGCGGCGCGCCGACAGCCGCCCGCTTGGCAGCGACCGGCTCGAGGTCTACGAGCGCATCAGGAAGGAATGACCGCCCCATGTTCACCGGCATCATCACCGACATCGGCACCGTGCGCAGCCGCGAGGACCGCGGCGACGCGCGGCTGGTCATCGGCACCGCCTATGACACGGGCACGATCGACCTCGGCGCCTCGATCGCCTGCTCGGGCGCCTGCCTGACCGTCGTCGACAAGGGGCGCGACGGCGACGGCGACTGGTTCGCGATCGACGCGAGCGCCGAGACGATCGCGCGCACCGCGCCGGGCATGTGGGAGCCGGGGCGGCGGCTGAACCTCGAACGCGCGCTGAAGGTCGGCGACGAGCTCGGCGGGCATATCGTCACCGGCCATGTCGACGCGGTCGGCCGGATCGTGGCGGTCGATCCGGTCGGCGACAGCATCGGCCTGACCGTCGCCGCGCCGCCCGCGCTCGCGCCGCATATCGCGCCCAAGGGCTCGATCACCCTCGACGGCGTGTCGCTGACGGTCAACGACGTCGCCGACCTGCCCTCGGGCGAGGCGCATTTCACGCTCAACATCATCCCGCACACGCAGGAGATGACGACGCTCGACGAAGCGGCGGCGGGGCGGCCGGTGAACCTGGAGATCGACATCCTCGCCCGCTATCTGGCGCGGATGCAGGCGCGGGGATGATTCGCCTCACGCAAAGGCGCGAAGGCGCAAAGAAGAAAATCTCACACAAAGACACAAAGAGGGCGGTGCAAGAGGGCGCTGCTGCGCATCATCGCTGACGCCGTCTTGATCAGGCCGGACGAAGTCCGGCAGTCACTCCGCAAAGGTTTCGCCCGAAGGCGGTGCAAGCTGTGAGCACCGCCCCCTTTGTGTCTTTGTGTGAGATTATCCCGAGCCGACATCGAAGCCCGCTCTTCTTCGCGCCTTCGCGTCTTCGCGTGAGATAAATCTTCGGCAGGATCACCCCTCGCCCCACCCCAGCGCCAGTTCGGGATCGGCCGCCAGCATCGACCGCCGCATCGCGAGGCGCCCGATGCGCAGCAGCTCGGCCTTGCGGCGCGCGGGGGCGAGGTTGCAGCTTGCCGCCTCGCGCACCACCGCGGCGCCATAGCGGTCGGCGACGATCAGGCCCGATGTTTCGGGGCGATAATCGGGCGTTTCGAGGATCGCGGGGTCGAGCCCCGCCGCGAGCGCCCAATAGAAGCGGTCGCACCAGTCGCAATAGTCGGGCCATTTGCCGTCGCCGTGCAGGTCGGCGCGGCTGACCTTGATCTCGACGATGGTGATGTTGCCGCGAGCGTCGATCGCGGTGAGGTCGGTGCGCCGCCCGTTGGGCAGGACGACCTCGGGGATCGCGACCAGCCCGGCCTGCGCGAACAGCCGGCACACGCCGCGCGAAACGTCGGCGGCGGTGAGCGGATCATTCATCATCGAGCGCCGTCCTGTTCCAACCCCTCCCCTTCAGGGGAGGGGCAGCGAGACTTGCGAGCTTGCTCGCTAGTCGCAGCGGGGTGGGCCAGCCGCCTTGCGCAAGGCTTCGGCCCCCACCCCCAACCCCTCCCCTGAAGGGGAGGGGCTTGAATATGGCACGAGGCGCGGGCGAGCCTCAGAACGGAACGTCGTCGTCCAGATCGTCGTCGAAGGGGGGGCGTCCGCCGCCCGAGCCCGCGCTGCCGCCGCCCTGATTCCAGCCGCCGCCCGAGCTGCCGCCCGAACCGCTGTCCTGATTCCAGCCGCCACCGCCGCCGCCGGAACTCCCGCCCCAGTCGCCGCCGCCGCGCGAACCGCCGCCGCTGCCGCCACCGCCGGGCGCGCCGTCGAGCATGGTCAGATTGCCGCCCATGCCGGCGATCACCACCTCGGTCGTGTAGCGGTCGTTGCCGTCGCGGTCCTGCCACTTGCGGGTGCGCAAGGACCCTTCGATATAGACCTTGCTGCCCTTCTTCAGATAGCGCTCGACGACGCCGACCAGCCCGTCGCCGTTGATGACGACATTATGCCATTCGGTGCGCTCCTTGCGCTCGCCGGTCATGCGGTCCTTCCACTGCTCCGACGTCGCGATGCGGATATTGGCGATCCGGCCGCCGTTCTGGAAGGATTTGATCTCGGGATCGGCGCCCAGATTGCCGATCAATATGACCTTGTTGATGCTGCCAGCCATCGCCGCTCCGCTCCGCTTGTGAAAGTTGGAAGGATCAGCCGAGTCCGAAGGCGACGGCCGTCCAGTAAGTGATACCAGCAGCGGCATAGGCCAGCAGGAACAAATAGCCAACCATGAACAGCGGCCATTTCCACCCGTTGGTCTCGCGCCGGGTGATCGCGATGGTCGAGATGCACTGCGGCGCGAAGACGAACCAGGCGAGGAAGGCGAGCGCGGTGGCGAGGCTCCATTTGCCCTGCAGCCGCTCGCCCAGCGTCTCCGCCATCGCTTCCTCGTCGTCGCCCGCGTCGATCGCATTGGCGGTCGCCATCGCCGACACCGCGACCTCGCGCGCCGCCATCGCCGGGATCAGGGCGAGCGCGATGTCGTGGTTGAAGCCGATCGGCGTCACGACGACCTCCAGCCCGCCCGCGATTCGCCCGGCGACGCTGTAATCGACCTGGCTTTCGCCCGCCGGCGCCTTCGGAAAGCTCAGCAGCAGCCACAATATGACGGTGGTGATCGCGATGATCGTGCCGGCGCGGCGCAGGAAGATCCACGCGCGCTGCCACAGGCCGATCGCGACGTCGCGCCAGCGCGGCATCTGATAGCGCGGCATTTCCATCATGAAGCCCGCGGCGCTGCCCTTCGCCAGCGTGCGGCGCAGCACGAAGGCGACCGCGAGCGCGCCAACGATGCCCGCAAGATAGAGGGCGAACAGCACCAGTCCCTGCAGCCCGATACCGGTGCCGCCGACGCCGCGGTCGGGGATGAAGGCCGCGATGATCAGCGCATAGACCGGCAGCCGCGCCGAACAGGTCATCAGCGGTGCGATCAGGATCGTCGTCAGCCGGTCCTTGGCATCGGGAATCGCGCGCGTCGCCATGATTCCCGGCACCGCGCAGGCGAAGCTGGACAGCAGCGGGATGAAGCCGCGCCCCGACAGCCCGACCTTCGCCATCAGCCCGTCCATCAGAAAGGCGGCGCGGGTCATATAGCCCGACGCCTCGAGCAGCAGGATGAAGAGGAAGAGGATCAAAATCTGCGGCAGGAAGACGACGACCGCGCCGACGCCCGCGAGCAGACCCTCGACGACCAGATCGCGCAGGAAAGTTTCGGGGATGTTGGCGACGACCCAAGCCTGCATCGCGCCGACCCCGGCCTCCAGCATGTCGGCGGGCGGGCCGGCCCAGGCATAGACCGCCTGGAACATCACGAACATCAGTGCGAGCAGGATGACGAAACCGAACACCGGGTGCAGCGCCACCGCATCGACGCGCGCCGTCCAGCGGCGCACCGGGGTTTCCGAAAGCGTCGCGGCGCGGGCGATGGTGCGGGCGCAGCGATGGAGTGCAATGTCGTCCGCCGCAGGTGCGGCCGCCGCGCCGGCCGGCTGCGACCGCATGGCCTCCTCGACCGCGGCGAGCAGTTCGGCCATCCCGCGCTTGCGCACCGCGACGGTCGGGACGACCGGCACGCCCAGTTCCGCCGCCAGCCTTTCGGGGTCGAGCACCAGCCCGTCGCGCTCGGCGAGGTCGAGCATGTTGAGCGCGACCACGGTCGGCAGGCCGAGCGCGATCAGCTCGAGCGCGAAGCAGAGATGATTGTCGAGATTGGCGGCGTCGACGACGACGATCAGCGCGTCGGGGCGCGCCTCGCCCGCCTGCCGCCCCAGCACGACATCGCGCGTCACCGCCTCGTCGGGGCTCGCGGGGGTCAGGCTGTAGCTGCCGGGCAGGTCGATCAGCGCCAGCGGGCGGCCGTCGGCGAAGACGGCATGCCCCGCCTTGCGCTCGACGGTGACGCCGGGATAATTGCCGATCTTCTGCCGCGCGCCGGTCAGCGCGTTGAACAGGCTCGACTTGCCGGCGTTGGGATTGCCGACCAGCGCGACGGTGGGGACGGCGCCGGTCATGCGGGCTTCGGTTCGGCCCCGCCCGCGGCGTCCACCGCCTCGACCGCGATGACCGCCGCCTGCGCTGCGCGGATGATGACCCGCATCCGCCCGACGGCGAGCGCCAGCGGATCGCGCGAGAAGAGGCTGCCGCGGTGCAGCGGGGTGACGAGCGCGCCCTCCATCAGCCCGAACTCGCGCAGCCGCCGCCCCTCGTCGGGCGACATGGCCGGCCAGTCGATACGGGCAATGCGCACCGCCGCCCCGAGCGGCGCGCTGTCGAGCGATCCAATCATTTGCGAGCGATTATCAATATCGCCCGGCGGGCGCCAGCGCTTTATCGCCCCGGATAGCGCAGCCGGCCGACGAAGCGCGCAAGGCTCGGGCGTTCGATCTTGCGCGCGGCGCGGCGGTGCTTCCATGCCTCGAAGCGCATCACGCCGTCGATGCGGCGGGTGAGGAAGGCGCGGGTGTCTGCGAAATCCTCGTTTTCGTCGCCGAGGAACACCGAAATCGTCGCGGCATAGACGGCGGCGAGGATCGCGCGCTTGCTGTAATGGTTGAAGTCGGTCGCGCTGTCGCCCGCGAGGCGCCACATGGCGTCGGCGCTCCGCCAGCCGAGCCTTGCCGCGAAGGCGGCGTTGGTCGGCAGCGCGAGCAGGGCGAGGGCGCGGCGCAGCGCCTCGCGATTCGGGGCGAGCAGGGCGAGGCGCGCCTCGACGAGCGTCGTGATGCGCTCGCGGATCTTCAGCGGTGCCAGTTTTTCGGCGGGCCATTTCGCCGCCATCGCCGCATCGACATCGGCGAACCAGGCATCGACCTGATCGCGCCCGCCGCCGGGAAAGGCGAGCCGCGCGACGTCGGGATCGACGCCCGCGCGCGCGGCGGCATCGGCGAGCGCCGCATCGCCGAAACCGTCGAAGGCGGCGTTCCGCGCGATCAGCGGTGCGAGCGCGGCGCGAATCTCGTCGAGCGTGGGGTCGGCGGGCAGGATGGAGGCCATGACCGTCAGATAGGCCGTTCGGTCCGGCTCGGCAACCGGATCAGCACCAGCGACGCCGCGACCATCAGCCCGCCGATGACGTCGATCAGGCTCAGCGTCTCGCCGAAGCCGATCCAGCCGGTGAGCGCCGCGACCGCCGGCTGGACGAGCAGCGTCAGGCCGATGACCAGCGGCGAGAAGCGCGGCAGCGCCCAGATGAGAAGTCCCTGCCCGATCACCTGGCTCGACAGGGCGAGCGCGATCAGCGGCGTCCAGTCGGTCGGCATCACCGCCTCCCCCAGCGCGAGCGAGGTGCCGAGCAGGATCGGCAGCCCGGTCGCCGCCGCGATGCTCAGCGCCGACCAGGGACCGAGGTCGCCGCGCACCCGCTGCATGAGGAGGACATAGCCGGTGTAGAGCGCGCCCGCGAGCAGGCTCAGCAAGTCGCCGGCGAGATAGTCGGGCGACAGTTCATAGCTTTGCCCCATCAGGAGGATCGACCCCGCGAAGGCGAGCAGGATCGCCAGCGCCTGCCACCCGCGCGGCAGCGTCCGCGCGAGGAAGATGCCCCAGATCACGAGCAGCAGGCTCGCGCTGTTGCCGAACAGCGTCGCATTGGCGACCTTGGTCTGGAGGATGCCGATATGCCAGGCGGCGAGGTCGAGCGCGAAGAAGAGCCCGGCGCCGATGGCGATCCACAGGCTGCCGCGCGACGGCCATCCGCCGCCTTCGCGGCGGGCGAGCAGCAGGAGCAAAGGCAGCGCAAGCGCGAGGCGCCAGAAGGCCGAGGCGACCGGCCCGGTGTCGGCATAGCGCACCAGCAGCGCGCCGAAGGCGAGCGCGAGATTGCCGCCGAGCAGCGCGGCAAAGGCCCAGCGTCCGGCTCTGTCTTCGGTCACGGCTTGCCCCATGGTTAGATTTTCTTTTGCTACCCATGCTTGCGCCGGCGCGCCGCTGTCCATAGCTTCGTCTCCCATAGCGACGGCGCCGGGGGGCGTCGCGCAAGAAAAAGATGCAAAGGAGAAACCATGTCCGCATCGCTGTTCGATCCGATCCAGCTGGGCGCCATCGCGGCGCCGAACCGCATCATCATGGCGCCGCTGACCCGCGGCCGCGCCGGGCCGGGCTTCGTGCCGAACGAGCTGGCGCGCGACTATTACCGCCAGCGCGCTTCGGCGGGGCTGATCATTTCGGAAGCGACCGGCATCTCGCAGGAAGGGCTGGGCTGGCCGGCGGCGCCCGGCCTGTGGACCGATGCGCAGGTCGAAGGCTGGAAGCCGGTGACCGAAGCGGTGCACGAGGCGGGCGGACGCATCGTCGCGCAGCTGTGGCACATGGGCCGCCTCGTCCATTCGGTGTTCAACGACGGCAAGCCGCCGGTTTCGGCATCGGCGACGAAGGGCGAGGGGCGCGCGCATACGCCGGTCGGGCGGCTCGACCTGGAGGAGGCGCGGCCGCTGCGTCTCGACGAGATTCCGCGGGTGATCGCGGATTATGCGAAGGCGGCGGAGAATGCGAAGGCGGCCGGATTCGACGGCGTGCAGCTGCACGGCGCCAACGGCTATCTGATCGACCAGTTCCTGCGCGACGGCACCAATTTGCGCGACGATGATTATGGCGGCCCGGTCGAAAACCGCATCCGCCTGCTGCGCGAGGTGGTCGAGGCGCTGATCGGCGTGTGGGGCGCGGGCCGCGTGTCGGTGCGCCTGTCGCCGAACGGCGAGACGCAGGGCGTCGACGACAGCGCGCCCGAGACGCTCTTCCCCGCCGCCGCCGCGGCGCTCGATGCGCTCGGCATCGCTTTCCTCGAACTGCGCGAGCCGGGGCCGGACGGCACCTTCGGGCGCACCGACGTTCCCAAACAATCGCCCGCGATCCGCGCGGCGTTCAAGGGTCCGCTGATCCTCAACAGCGACTATGACGTGGCGCTCGCCGAAGCGGCGCTGGCGAGCGGCGGCGCCGACGCGATCGCCTTCGGCCGTCCCTTCATCGGCAACCCCGACCTCGTCGAACGCATCCGCACCGGCGCAGAATGGGCGGCGGATAATCCGAAGACCTGGTATTCGCCGGGGCCGGAGGGCTACACCGACTATCCGGCGCTGCAGGTGGCGTAGCGCCGCTCCGTCCTGATGAGAGGGCAAGCCCCTCCCCTTCAGGGGAGGGGAAGGGGGTGGGGTCCATCGGCCTTGCGCAAAGGTTCGAGACCCCACCCCAACCCCTCCCCTGAAGGGGAGGGGCTTAAGGGGTTCAGCCTGAACAGGATAATCCCTAATTCCGCTCGGCGAGCGCCTTGTCGACGAGCGAGGCGCCGAAGGGGGCGATGACCCGGCCGCTGAAGCGCAGCAGCACGAACAGCCCCGCGAAGAACAGAATCGGCGAGATGACCAGCGCGACCACCGCGGTGATCAGCGCGACGAAGAACAGGGTCATGAAGCCGCTGCCGAGTATCTGCTGACCCTTGGGGCCGAGTTCGATCGTGCGCGGTCCCTTGGCGTCCCACCATTTGCCGGTGACGATCGTCTTGCGTTCGCCGGTCGCCGTCGCCGCCGGCTTGGGTTTCGCCGCCGCGTGTTGCGCGGGCCGCGCCGGGGCGACGGGCCGGGCCGGCTGGGTCTTGGGCGCCTCGGCCCACGGGCGCTTGCTGTTCTTCTCGGCGACCCGCGCCGCCACCGCCGGTTCGACCGGCCGGCGCGGCGCTGCGGTCGCGGGGGGCGTTTCGCGCCGCGGCGGCGTCTCGGCGCGGGGCGCCGGGCGAACCGGCTCGTGGCCCATGCGCCGGTCGTGCTCGGCCATGCGTTCGGCGGCGCTCGGCGGGGTCGTGCCGCTCAGCCGGTCGATCACCACCAGCCGGCCGCCGCGCTCGACGACGGAAAGACGGCTGGGGGGCGGGCGGTCAACCAATGCCGAACTGCTCCTTCAGGGCCAGCATCGCGAGCGCGGCCTTCGCCGCCTCGCCGCCCTTATCCTTGCGCGTCTTGTCGGCGCGCGCAAGCGCCTGCTGCTCATTTTCGACCGTCAATATGCCGTTGCCGATCGCGAGACCGTCGAGCGTCAGTGCCATGATGCCGCGCGCGCTCTCGTTCGACACCACCTCGAAATGCCAGGTTTCGCCGCGAATGACGACGCCGAGCGCGACATAGGCGTCGTAGCGCCCGCTCTGGTCGGCGAGCGCGATCGCCGCCGGAACCTCCAGCGCGCCGGGGACGGTCACCGTCTCGTGGCTGTGCCCTTCGGCCTCGAGCGCGCTGCGCACCCCATCGAGCAGCATGTCGTTGAGGTGGCTGTAGAAGCGGGCTTCGACGATCAGCACATGCGCCATTATGCGGCCTCCCCGGGGATCGAGCGTTCGCCGACGACCGACAGGCCATAGCCTTCGAGCCCGACGAGGTTGCTGTGCGTCGGGGTCAGCAATTCCATCGCGTGGACGCCCAAGTCGGCGAGGATCTGCGCGCCGATGCCATATGTGCGCAGGTCCATGCCGCCCGACGGCGGCGGCACCGCCTCGGCGGCGGCCGATCCGGGCAGCGGGCGCATCAGCATCACGATCACCCCCGCGCCCTCGGCACCGATCGCTTCCATCGAGCGCTGCAACCGGCGCTTCCTCGGCCCCGGCCGGCCCATGATGTCGTCGAAGATCGACACCGGGTGCATGCGCACCAGCGTCGTGCCGTCGGGATCGACGGGCCCCTTCTGCAGCACCAGATTGACGCTGCCGTCGATCTTGTTGCGATAGGATTTCAGCCGCCAGTCGCCGCCGTAATCCGATTCGAACGGTTCATCGGACACGCATTCGACCAGCCGGTCGGTGCGGCTGCGATAGGCGATCAGGTCGGCGATGGTGCCGATCTTGAGCCCGTGGCGGCGCGCGAAGGGGATCAGGTCGTCGAGCCGCGCCATCGAGCCGTCGTCGTTCATGATCTCGCAGATCACCCCCGACGGGTTGAGCCCGGCGAGCCGTGCGATATCGACCGACGCCTCGGTATGGCCGGCGCGCACCAGCACGCCGCCGTCGCGCGCGATCAGCGGAAAGACATGGCCGGGGGTGACGATGTCGTCGCGGCCCTTCGACGCGTCGATCGCGACCGACACGGTGCGCGCGCGGTCGGCGGCGGAGATGCCGGTGGTCACGCCCTCGCGCGCCTCGATCGAGGTGGTGAAGGCGGTTTCGTGGCGCGTGCCGTTGTTGCGGCTCATCAGTTCGAGTCCCAGCGCGTCGACGCGGCTGCGCGTCAGCGTCAGGCAGATCAGGCCGCGCCCGTGCGTCGCCATGAAATTGACCGCGTCGGGGGTCGCCATCTGCGCCGGAATGACGAGGTCGCCCTCATTCTCGCGGTCCTCGTCGTCGACCAGGATGAACATGCGGCCGTTGCGCGCCTCGGCGATGATCTCCTCGGGGCTGGCCATCGGCGACAGGTCGCTGCCGTGCGCGAGCCAGTTTTCCAGCTTGCGCAGCGTTTCCGCCGTCGGGTTCCAGCCCGGCGATTCGAGGTCGCGCAGGCTGTTGGCGTGCAGGCCGGCGGCGCGCGCGAGCCCCGAGCGGGACATGGCGCCGTCATCGACGATGGCGCGGATGCGCTCGATGAGTAAGGTGGACATGGCGTGCAATTTTCACATCACAGTGTGATTGTCAATGGAATTATCACATTCACGCTGGCCGGGAGAAAGCGGTGGCGGCTTGAAAGGGGTTCGCGCGGAGACGCGGAGACGCAGAGAAGGAAGAAAGAGGAAGGGAAAAGAGGAGATCCGCGCAGAGAGAGCAGCGCATAGTAGCAGTGTGTTCCCGCGAAGGCGGGAACCCATCTCCCGACGGCGCCATTTTGAATCCACCGGAGATGGGTCCCCGCCTTCGCGGGGACACACAAGCTACATATTCCTATTGTCTCTGCGTTCTCTGCGACTCTGCGCGAAACAAATTCTCCGCGCCTCCGCGTCTTCGCGTGAACCAAATCTCCGCGCCGCTGCGCGCCGTCACTGCGGCCCGAAGCTCGGCCCCAGTTCGCGGGTCGGCGCATCGCTCTTGACGTCGAGCATCGCGAGCAGCTGGCCGCTGCGGTCGTCGCGCTTTGCATAGTCGCGCGCCGACATGCCCGCGATATGGTCGGCCTTGTCGGGGTTGGCGCCGCGCCGCACGAGCAGCCGCACCATCGCGGCGTTGCGCGACTGCACCGCCAGGATCAGGGCGGTTTCGCCGCGCCGGTTCGCCTGGTCGACCGGCGCCTTGCGGTCGAGCAGCTCGTCGGCGGCCTCGGTATAGTTGAGCAGCGCGGCGTGCATCAGCGGCGTCACGCCCTGCCGGTCGGCGATTCCCGGCTCGGCGCCCTTGCTCAGCAGGAAGCGGACCCAGGTCGTGTCGCGCCGCTTGGTGACGATCGCCAGCGCGGTTTCGCCGCTTTCGGGGTGGCGCGTGTTGACCAGCGCGGGATCGTCCTTCAGCGCGTCGGTCGCCTTGGTGCCGTCGCGGCTCTCGACCGCCTGGATGAAGGCATAGCCGCCGCGGAACTGCGCCTGCGCCGCGGGAACGGCGAGCAGCGCGGCGAACAGCGGCAGGGCAAGGAAGCGGAAAGCGGAACGGACCATGGCGCGCGGGACCCCGAAGCAGTGGCTGCCGCCTTTCCCCGGCGACGACAAAGGTTGATTTTCGCTCTGTGGACCAGCAAGGCTGGCCCGATGATGAACATCGCAATTATCGGCCAAAAGGCGTTTCGCGCAAGCCTCATCCTGTTCGCGGGCGCCGCGCTCGCCGCCTGCGACGGCCCGGCTTCGGCGCCGGCGGCCGGCGGCGCGGCGCAGCCGCCGCTGCAAGGCGCCAGCATCGGCGGCCCCTTCGCGCTCACCGACCAGAATGGCGGGACCGTCCGCGACACCGACTTCGCGGGGCGATATCGCATCGTCTATTTCGGCTACAGCTTCTGCCCCGACGTCTGTCCGGTCGATCTGCAGAAGCTGATGCGCGGCCTTGCCGCGTTCGAGAAGGCCGATCCGGCGCGCGGCGCGACGATCCAGCCGATCTTCATCACCGTCGATCCCGAGCGCGACACGCCCGAAGCGCTCCAACCCTTCGTCGCGCGCTATCATCCGCGCCTGCTCGGCCTGACCGGTACCGCCGACCAGATCGCCGCCGCCGCCAAGGCCTATGCCGTCACCTATCACAAGGTCGAGGGGTCGGCGCCCGACCGCTATCTGATGGCGCACGCGCAGCTCGCCTTTCTGATGGACCCCGACGGCAAGCCGGTCGCGCTGCTGCCGCTCGACAATCCGGCGACCGACGCCGACGAGGGCGCGCCCGATCTCGTCGCCGCCGAGCTCGCCCGATGGGTGAAGTGACGGCGCGCCGATTCTGGGAAGCCCCGCTCGCCAGCCTCGACGCCGGCGAGTGGGAGGCGCTGTGCGACGGCTGCGGCAAATGCTGCCTGCACAAGCTGGAGGACGCCGACACGGGCCGCATCTATCCGACCAATGTCGCCTGCCGCCTGCTCGACCTCGAAACCGCGCGCTGCGGCGATTACAAGCACCGCAGGCGCCATGTGCCCGACTGCCTGACGCTGACCAAGGCGAGCGCCGGGGATATCGAATGGCTGCCGCAAAGCTGCGCCTATCGCCTGCGCGCCGAGGGGCGGCCGCTGCCCGAATGGCATTATCTGGTGTCGGGCGACCGCGACGCAGTCCACCGCGCCGGCGAATCGATCGTCGGCTGGACGGTCGCCGAGGGAGTCGCCGGGCCGCTGGAAAATCATCTTGTCGAACGCGTCGTCTGACCTGTCGGCGGCCGACGGGCCGCATATCCTGATCGACGGGACCTGCTGGCCGGTGCGGCTCGTCCACCATGCGCGCGCGCGCCGCTACCGGCTCGTCTTCGACGTCGCGCGCGCCGAGCTGCGGCTGACGCTGCCGCGCCGGGGCAATGCGGCGAAGGCGCTGCGCTGGGCCGGCGAACAGCAGGAGTGGCTCGCGGCGCAGGTCGGCAAGGCGGCGGCGCCCGTCGCGGTCGGCCCCGGCGCGTCGCTGCCCTTGTTCGGCACCCTGCGCCGCATCGACTGGAATCCCGCGCTGCCCCGCGCGGTGCGGCTCGACGGCGATGCGCTGCGCCTCGGCGGCCCGGCGGAAAGCGTCGGGCGGCGGATCGAACGCTGGCTGAAGGGCGAGGCGCTGGCGCTGATGGAGCGCGAAAGCCGCGAGATCGCGGCGCGCGCCGGGCTGGCGGTCGGGCGCGTCGGGGTCGGCGATCCGCGCAGCCGCTGGGGCAGCTGCACCCACGGCGGCGACCTGCGCTACAGCTGGCGGCTCGTCATGGCGCCTGCGCATGTCCGCCGCGCAACCGTCGCGCACGAGGTCGCGCATCTCAGGCACATGGACCATGGCCGGGCGTTCCACGCGCTGGTCGACGAGCTGCACGACGGCGACGTCGCCGCCGCGCGCGCCTGGCTGCGCCGCGAGGGGCGCGGTCTGCACCGCTACCGCTTCGGTTGAACCCCGCTATTCCCCCGGCGGTGCGGAGGGCGGCGTCGTTTTCGGCGGCACGATCTTGACGACGGGGGGCGGCGCGACGGGCGGTGGCGCCTTGGGCTGGCCGCCGCCATTGGCGTCGGAGGGGCGCCGGCCGGTCTGCTCGTCGATCCAGCGGCGGTCGAGCACCGGCGGATCGGGCGCCGCGTCGCCGCCGGGATCGCGGCCGTCATAGGGCAGTTCGATGGGCATGCCGTTGTCGTCGACCAACCCGCCCTCGCCGGGCTCGCCGAAGTGAATCTCATCCTCTTCCTCGAGCTGCCAGTCGGGCAGCTGGACGTCGGTGTCGAACGCCTCGACCGGCCGCCGCGCGACCGCGACGCGCATGAAATCGGCGAAGGCGCGCGCGGGCGCGCGGCCGCCCTGCAGCCCGCCGACCGCCTTGGCGTCGTCGCGGCCCATCCACACGCCGGTGGTCAGGCCGCTGGAAAAGCCCAGGAACCAGCCGTCCTTGTTGCTCGACGTCGTGCCGGTCTTGCCCGCGACGGGGCGGCCGATCTGCGCCGCGCGGCCGGTGCCGGTGGCGACCGCGCTCTGCATCAGGTCGGTGATGCCCGCGGCGACCCAGCTGTCGACCAGCACCGTGCCGCGCGCCGCCTCGCGCTGATAGAGCAGGCGTCCGTCGGCGGTCGTCACCTTGGTGATGCCATAGGGCGCCGCGGACACGCCCTTGCGCGCGATCGCGGCGAAGGCGGCGGTCAGGTCGAGCACCCGCACCTCCGACGTGCCGAGCACCATCGACGGCTGGGTGTTGATCGGCGTCGTGATGCCGAAGCGCCGCGCCATGTTGGCGACGCTTGACGTCCCGACCTCGTCGCCCAGCTTCGCCGCGACGGTGTTGACCGAATAGGCAAAGGCGCTGCGCAGGTCCATCGCGCCCGAAAACCGCCCCGACGAGTTGCGCGGGCTCCAGCCGCGGATCGTCACCGGCTCGTCGACCACCTCGTCGTTCACCTTATAGCCGGCCTCGAGCGCGGCCATATAGACGAACACCTTCCACGCCGAGCCCGGCTGGCGCACCGCCTGCGTCGCGCGGTTGTAGTTGGATTCGACATAGTCGGTGCCGCCGACCATCGCGCGCACCGCGCCGTCGCGGTCGACCGACACCAGCGCCCCCTGCGCGCCCGCGGGGACATTGGCCTGGATCGCCGCGGTCGCCGCGCGCTGCATGTCGAGGTCGATCGTCGTGTAGACGTCGATCGCCTCGCTGCCCTCGTCGATCAGCATGTCGAGCTGGGGCAGCGCCCAGTCGGTGAAATAGCGTGCGCTATTCTGTCCTGTTTCCTGCGCCAGCTGGACGTCGGCGGGCTTGGCGGCATCGGCCTGCGACTGGGTGATGACGCCGGCATCGACCATCACGTTCAATACGACGCCCGCGCGGCCGAGCGCTGCCTGTGCGTCGGCGGTCGGCGAATAGCGCGACGGCGCCTTGACCAGCCCCGCGACCACCGCCGCCTCGGACAGCGACATCTCGGTCGCGCTGTGGCCGAAGAAGCGCCGCGACGCGGCGTCGATGCCATAGCTGCCGCCGCCGAAATAGACCTTGTTGAGATAGAGCTCGAGAATCTCGTCCTTCGAGAATTTCCATTCGAGCGCCATCGCCAGCACCATCTCGCGCATCTTGCGCGACCAGGTGTAGCTGTTCGACAGGAAGACGTTGCGTGCGAGCTGCTGGGTGATCGTTGAGGCGCCCTGCATGCGCCGCCCGGTGCCGATATTCTCGACCGCGAACACCCCCGCGCGCGCGAGGCCGACGGGATCGACGCCGGGATGATAGCGGAAGCGCCGGTCCTCGACCGCGACCATCGCGTCCTGCATCACCTGCGGCGTTTCGCCGAGCGTCAGCCAGCGCCCGTAATTGGGGCCCATCGAGAAGAAGACGGTGCCGTCGGCGGCATGGACGCGGATCGTCTGGCCCGACTGGGATTTCTTGAGCTCCTCGAAGCTCGGGATGCGCTGCACCGCGATCCCCACCGCGACGGCCAGCGCCACCGCGGCGACGAGCAGCAGCGCGAGGCCCCAGCGCAGCGCGCGCCGCGACCACAGCCACCAGCGCGACGGCGCGCCCTTGGCGGACGCGCGCTTGCCTTTGCCGGACGATGACGATTTTCCTGCCGAAACCTGCTGTCGTTCGCGACGCAAACTCTATGTTCCTTCCCTCGCTGCGCCCCTGCAAGCGTCAGCCCCTCGAGCGCCGGTCGATCAGCAGCCTGCCCGATCAGCCCTCGCCGGTGTCCGTCTCTTCCGGCCCGCGCCCGGCGAAGTCAAGCGCCGCGCTGTTGATGCAATAGCGCAGCCCCGCCGGCCCCGGCCCGTCGGGAAAGACATGCCCCAGATGCCCCTCGCACGCGGCGCAGCGCACCTCGGTGCGGATCATGCCGTGGCTCGCGTCGCGATGCTCGCTGACCGCCGCATCGCTCGCGGGGGCGGTATAGCTCGGCCAGCCCGATCCGCTGTCATATTTGGTGCGGCTGTCGAACAGAGGGGCGCCGCAGCCGGCGCAGCGATAGACGCCGTCGCCCTTGTGGTCGGTATATTTGCCGGTGAAGGCGCGCTCGGTGCCGCCCTCGCGCAGCACATGATGCGCCATCGGGTCGAGCGGGCGGCCGGGTTTCGGGTCGGTCATGGCGGAAACTCCGTGGGGCGCGGCCCGGTCGGCGGCGCCGGTCAGGCCGTCTATATCGGCGCACATGCGGTGGGCTGCAAGGGGCGCGCTTTACCGGCGCTTAACCATGATCTTCTATCGTCGCAGCCGTGGGACTACGCGCGCTTCTTCTCGCTTCGATGCTGCTTGCGGCGCCGTCCGCGGCGTCGGCGCAGTGCATGCTGTGCGGCGAGGGCGAAGCGGCGGCGCAGGCGGCGCGCAAGAGCGCGGCACCGCTGCGCGTCACGGTCGAAACCCAGCTCGACATGGGCCGCATCGCGGTCGGCGCGGGCGGCGGGGCGGTCGAACTCGATCCGTTGTCGGGCGCGCGCCGGCTCAGCGGCGACCTCGTCGATCTCGGCGGCTTCGCGCTGACCGGGACGGCGCTCGTGACCGGCGAGCCCGGCGCGGCGGTGCGCGTGATCCTGCCCGCCAGCGTCGATCTGATCGGCAGCAACGGCCGCAATGCGCGCGTCACCGGCCTGTCCACCGACCTCTCCGCCGCGCCGCGCCTCGGCCCCGACGGCCGGCTCAGCTTCCGCTTCGGCGGCCGGCTGCAGGTCGCCGGGATCGACGACGGCGACTATCGCGGGCGGATTCCGGTGACGGTGGAATATGAATAGGGCGGCCGCTATCCGAGGTTGCCAGCCTTGGGCGCCATCCTATAGGGGGCCGCGAAGGTCGCGTAAGGCAGGAAGGGCTGTTTCGATGCGGATCGGTTTGACGTTGGCGATGCTGCTATGTTCCAGTCCGGCGGTCGCGCAATCGGCGGTGGTTCTGGACCGAATCACCAGGGCCGCCGAAATCTGCCGGGCGTCGATCACCGCGCCGGACGGCGAACGTGCGGACGTCTGGACCCGTGCAAGCGACGATCGGTTCGTTCAGGCCGCGCCGGACCAGCCCTATGGCTGGACCGGCGAAGGCATATCCGTCCGGCTCGCGCCGGGCATCATCTATGGCGCCCCCGCGTGCGAAGTCGGGGTCACGGGGTCCTTTCGCCCCACGGCCGTGATCTCGGCGGTCGGCACCTGGGCGCGGGCGGCCGGTTTCGTCGCCAAGGACGATCCGCGCCTGCTGTTCTCGATGGAAACCGAGGATCTGTATCTGGACGCGCGCCGCGTGACGGACGGCCTGATCATGGAATTCGGCTGGCGGGACGATTGAACGGCTGATCGCGCCGAAGCATCGGCGTTGATTACCCCCGCCCCCCGAACAGCGCTGTCCCGACGCGCACATGGGTGGCGCCCAGCATCACTGCCGTCTCGTAATCGCCGCTCATCCCTATCGAGCGCAGCGGCAGGCCGTGGCGCTCGGCGAGTTCGTCGAGCAGGGCAAAGTAAGGCGCGGGTTCGACGTCGGCGGGCGGGATCGCCATCAGCCCGTCGATGCGCAGCCCCGCATCCTTCGCCTCGGAAAGCAGCGCGGGCAGGCCGGCGACCGGGCAGCCGCCCTTCTGTTCCTCGTCGCCGATATTGACCTGCACGAACAATTGCGGCTGGCGGCCCGCCTTCTCGCAAGCCTTGACTAGTGCGGCGACGAGCGACGGCCGATCGAGCGAATGGATCGCGTCGAACAGGGCGACGGCTTCGTCGGCCTTGTTCGATTGCAACTGGCCGATCAGGTGCAGCACGACATCGGGCGCCTCGGCGCGCAGCGCGGGCCATTTCGCCGCAGCCTCCTGTACGCGATTCTCGCCGAAATGGCGCTGCCCGGCGGCGATCAGCGGGCGGATCGCGTCGGCCTCGTGCGTCTTCGACACCGCGATCAGCGTGACGTCGGCGGCCCTGCGCCCGGCGCGCTTCGCCGCCGCGGCGATTCCCGCCTGCACGTCCGCCAGTCGTTCCGCGCTGTCCATCGTCCGTCCCCGTCGCTTCCCGCCCGCGTTGCGCGCGGCGGCGGTGCGCCTATAGGAAAGGCGATGCCCGCGCGCCAGCCCCAGCCCCTCCGCCTGCCCGCCGTCTGGCTGTTCACCGATGCGCGGCTCGGCGACGCGCTGTTCGCGGCGGCGCGCGCGCTGCCGCCGGGCAGCGGCATCGTCATACGCCACGACGATCTGCCCCGCGGCGCGCGCTGGCGGCTGGTGCGGCGCCTCGCCCGCCTCGCGCGCGCGCGCGGACATATGCTGCTGGTCGCCGGCTCGCCGGCCGAGGCGCGGCGCTGGGGCGCCGATGGCGTCCATTTGCGGCAACGGGCGATCCGCGGCGCGGCGCAGGCGCGGCGAACCGGGCTGGTTGTGACCATGCCGGTGCACGACGCACACGAAGCACGCGCCGCGCGCCGTGCCGGGGCGCATGGCGCCTTCGTCTCGCCGCTCCATCCGACGCGCTCGCATCCCGAAACGCCCGCGCTCGGCCGCCGCGCGTGGCTCGCGCTCGCGCGGCTCGGCGGCGCGGCGCCGGTTGCGCTCGGCGGCATGATCCCGGCGCGCGCGCGCGCGCTATGCCGCGCGAGCGGCGGAGGCGCCGCGCGATGGGCGGCGATCGGTCACTGGCTGGAAAAAGCGGCGAAGCGCCGGGCGCGTCAGAAGCGGAACGCGGTCCCGATATAGACCGCCTGGCTGTCGCGGCGCGCGTCGGTCAGCGGCTGGGTGCCGTCGTCGCTCTTGTAGCGCACCCCGGCGGTGACATCGAGGTTGCGCGTCAGGCGATAGCTGCCGGCGAGATCGACGGTCTGGTCGTCGCCGGGCGCGGTGATGCGGTCGGTCGCGCCGGCGGGATCGCTGGGCCGCGCCGTCATCTTGGTCGCGAAGCGCGACTTCTTCTCGGTCCGCTCGGGCGCCTGCGCCTGCGGCAGATTCCTGAGGTCGACGCCGCGCGGCAGCGCGGGGGTGACGAATTTCTCGAAGCCGACCGACGCGCCGAGGTCATAGGCGACCGGGGCGATCGCGACCGGCGCCTTGACGCGGCCCTGCGCCAGCGCGGCGGTGCGCTCGGCGCTCGACGCGTCGTCGCGGGCGCGAATCACGACGGTGATCGCGCGGTTCTTGCGGCTCTCGTCGGTGACGGCGGGGGTGAAGCTGAAGGCGCGGCGCGCGTCGGCCGACACTTTGGCATAGCGCGCGATCAGGCGCGGGTCGCCCGATGCCGGGGTGAACTGGCCGAGCAACGTGTCGGAGAGCGACGTCTCGCGGATGCGGTCGGCGCGGGTCATCGCGGCGAGCGCAGGGGGCAGGGCAAGCGAAACGGCCGCCAGTGCGACGACCCCCGTTTTCCAAAAATGTCGCGGTTTCCGCGGCATCATCTGCGACTCCAACCCCAGTTCCTGTCCCAAATAGGCCGAATGCGCCGACTTTTCCAGCGATTCCCGAGAAAGCAAATCTTTAGGGCCTGATTTTTATGCGCCTGTTGCGCGATGACCACAGTCCATGCCCTGGCTGACTCCCCGATGAACGGCGCGAACAAGCGCATTCGCGCGCTTGCCGCCGCGCGGCAAGGGCGATAGAGACGCTCGCGATGAACAGCAGCGCGGGGTCCTCCGCGCCCCAAAGATAAGGTGTTTCGGCATGTCCCAGCTCAACGTCCTCGCCGCGCTCGGTCGCCGTCCGGTCACGCTCGCGCTGCTCGGCGTCGCGGCGTTCGGCCTCGCGGCGTGCGGCGGCAAGGACCGGCCGCGCGCCGACCTCGCGGCCAGCCAGGTGACGACGATCGGCGTCAATTCCTATCTGTGGCGCGCCTCGCTCGACGCCCTGTCCTTCATGCCTTTGCTCCAGGCCGATTCGTCGGGCGGGGTGATCATCACCGACTGGTATGCCAACCCGCAGAATCCGAACGAGCGGATGAAGGTGACGGTGTCGATCCTCGACCGCGACCTGCGCGCCGACGCGCTGCGCGTCGCCGCCTCGCGCCAGGTCGCGCAGGGCGGCGGCTGGGTCGATGCGCCGGTGCAGGCGGCGACGGTGCAGAAGCTGGAGGAGATCATCCTCACCCGCGCCCGCGACCTGCGCCGCTCGGCCTTCGAGGGCTAATCCGGCGGCGCGCACCTGCGCCGCCCCGACAGACTAACGGGGTAAGCAACAAATGACCCGCGAACCGCGCTTTGGCGCCCTCGCCGCCGACGCCCGCTGGCAGGCGGCGTGGGAAGCCGCCGACAGCTTCGCCACCACCGACAGAGGCGACAAGCCCAAGGCCTATATCCTCGAGATGTTCCCCTATCCCTCGGGGCGCATCCACATGGGCCATGTCCGCAACTATGCGATGGGTGACGTGCTCGCGCGCTTCAAGCGGATGACGGGTCACGACGTGCTGCACCCGATGGGCTGGGACGCCTTCGGCATGCCGGCGGAAAATGCCGCGATGGAAAAGGGCGTACATCCGGGCGGCTGGACCCGCGACAATATCGCCGCGATGCGCGCGCAGCTGAAGCGGCTCGGCCTCGCGATCGACTGGAGCCGCGAGCTCGCGACGTGCGAGCCCGACTATTACGGGCAGGAACAGGCGCTGTTCCTCGACCTGTTCGCCGCGGGTCTCGTCACGCGCAAGGAGAGCTACGTCAACTGGGACCCGGTCGACATGACCGTGCTCGCCAACGAACAGGTCATCGACGGCCGCGGCTGGCGCTCGGGCGCGCTGGTCGAGAAGAAGAAATTGTCGCAGTGGTTCCTCAAGATCACCGACTTCGCCGACGAACTGCTCGAAGGATTGAGCAGCCTCGACAAATGGCCCGACAAGGTGCGGCTGATGCAGGAAAACTGGATCGGCAAGTCGCAGGGGCTGGAGTTTTCGTTCAGGCTTGCGGGCGGCGCGCCGGGCTTCGACGTCTTCACGACGCGCCCCGACACGCTCTACGGCGCGAGCTTCGCGGCGATCTCGCCCGACCATCCGCTCGCCGAACGCCTCGCGAAGGATTCGCCCGAACTCGCGGCCTTCATCGCCGAATGCCGGCGGCAGGGGACGTCGGCGGAGCAGCTCGAAACCGCCGAGAAGCTGGGCTTCGACACCGGCCTGTCGGTCGAACATCCGCTCGATCCCGCGCTTCACTTGCCCGTCTGGGTCGTGAATTATGTGCTGATGGACTATGGCACCGGCGCGATCTTCGGCTGCCCGGCGCACGACCAGCGCGACCTCGATTTCGCGCGCAAATATGAGCTGCCCGTCCACCGCGTGATCGCCGACGGCGACGAGGTCGCGCAGCATTTCACCGGCGACGAGGCCTGGACCGGCCCCGGCCGCCTCGTGAACAGCCACTTCCTCGACGGCATGAGCATCGACGAGGCCAAGGCCGCGGTCATCGCGCGCGCCGAGCATGAGGGCTGGGGCAAGGGCACGACCGTATGGCGCCTGCGCGACTGGGGTGTCTCGCGCCAGCGCTATTGGGGGACGCCGATCCCCTTCATCCATTGTCCGGCGTGCGGGCTGGTGCCGGTGCCGAAGGACCAGCTTCCCGTCGTGCTGCCCGAGGACGCCGATTTCTCGGTCCCCGGCAATCCGCTCGACCGCCATCCGACGTGGAAGCATGTCGCCTGCCCGACCTGCGGCGGCGCGGCGGTGCGCGAGACCGACACGCTCGACACCTTCGTCGATTCGAGCTGGTATTTCCTGCGCTTCGCCAGCGCGCCGAGCGATCGGCCTTTCGATCCCGAAGTCATCCGCCGCTGGCTCCCCGTCGACCAATATATCGGCGGCATCGAGCATGCGATTCTCCACCTGCTCTACGCGCGCTTCTGGACGCGCGCGCTGAACAAGCTGGGGATGATCGACATCAAGGAGCCCTTCGCCAGCCTGTTTACGCAGGGGATGGTGACGCACGAAACCTACAGCCGCACCGCTTCGCGGGAGGAGCGTGTGGGCGACGTAACGCATCGTCATGCTTACGAGGAATTTTTGACGCCTGAACAGGTCGATCTTGAAACAAAATCGCGAGATGGCAAGAATTGGCCCCCGGCCAATTCCGTTGGCGTGTCGATTTCAACAACATTCGATCCTGCGAAAGTCATCAAAAAGGGAGATGTCTTCATTTTCCCCAACGTGGCCGCGTCGGGCGAAGGCGTGGATATTGGCCGCGTCATCAAGATGTCGAAGTCGAAGAAGAATGTCGTCGATCCCGATGCCATCCTCGACCAGTATGGCGCCGACGCGGTGCGCTGGTTCATGCTCTCCGACAGCCCGCCCGAGCGCGACCTGCCGTGGAGCGAGGCCGGCATCGAGGGCGCGTGGCGCTTCGTCCAGCGGCTGTGGCGCCTCTTCGGCGACACCGAAAAGACCGGCGAGGGCGGAGAGGACAAGGCGCTCGCCCGCAAGCTCCACCAGACGATCGCCGGCGTCGCCGCCGATGTTGAGGCATTGGGCTTCAACAAGGCGGTCGCGAAGATCCACGCGCTCGCCAACGAGGTCGAGAAGGCGGCGCCCTCGGCGACCCGCGCCGAGGCGTGCCGAACCCTGATCCTGCTCGTCGCGCCGATGCTGCCGCACCTCGCCGAAGAGGCGTGGGCGGCGCTGCCCGACTCGCAGCGCACCACCGCGATGATCGCCGACGCCGCCTGGCCCGCCGCCGACCCGGCGCTGCTCGTCGAGGACGAGGTGACGATCGCGATCCAGGTCGCGGGCAAGCTGCGCGACACGATGACGCTCGCCAAGGGCATCGACCGGGACGCCGCCGAAGCCGCCGCGCTCGCCCGCCCGCGCATCGCCGAATTGCTCGGCGGCGGCGCGCCGAAGAAGGTGATCGTGGTGCCGGACCGGCTTGTGAATATCGTTCCCTGACGGGATGGCCGGAACAAACCCTTCCATCACCCGTTCGCGTCGAGCGAAGTCGAGACGCCCATCGGTAGTGCACGCCTGCGGGGTGTCTCGACTTCGCTCGACACGAACGGAATTTGAGGCCATCCTTTAATCTATGCGCGCCCTTCTCATCTCTTCGCTCATCGCCGCATCGCTGCTTCTCGGCGGCTGCGGCCTGCGCCCGCTCTATGCGAGCGGCAGCGGCGGGGCGGTGGCGACGATCCTCGCCGACATCGACGTCGCGCCGATCGAGGGGCATGAGGGCTGGCTGGTCCGCAACGCGCTGCGCGACCGGCTCGTCGCGGCGCAGAACGGGCAGGGCGCGGGCAAGCGCCTGCGCCTCGACGTGCGGCTGGAGGATTCGATCACCGGCTTCGGGGTGCGCGCCGACGATGCGGTGACGCGCGAGCGCCGCACGCTGCGCGCGCGCTATCAGCTCGTCGATGCGGGGACCGGACAGGTGCTGCTCGACGCGACCGCCTTTTCCGACGCGGGGATCGACGTGGTCGGCAGCGAATATGCGACGATCGCCGCCGAATCGACCGCGCTCGAACGGCTGTCGCAGGCGGTCGCCGACCAGATCGTCGCGCGCATCGCGGTGTTCGCAGATCGCGGCGGCGGGCGCGAACCCGACGCGCCGGCGGCGCCCGGCGGGCAATGAAAAGCGTCAAGCCCGCCGAACTCGAACGCCAGACGCGGCTCGACCCCCGCATCCGCTTCACCCTCCTCACCGGCCCCGACGAAGCGACGATGGGGGCTGTCGCGAACCATCTCGCCGGACTCGCGGGCAAGGAGGCCGAACGGCTCGACCTGTCCTCGACGCAGCTGTCGCAGGACCCGTCGCTGCTCGCCGCCGAGGCGGCGTCGATGTCGCTCTTCGCGTCCGCGCGGCTGATCCGGCTGGAAATAGGGGGGGGCGGCGACGACTGCCTCGCCGCGGTCGAGGCGCTGCTGACGGCCGGCAATGCAATCAACCCGGTGATCGCGACCGGCGCGTCGGTCACCGCCAAGTCGAAGCTGGTCAAGCTGGTCGAGGGGTCGGACCACGCCCTTGCCGCCATCTGCTACCAGCCCGACCGCCGCGCGCTGATCGGCATCGCGATGGGCGCGGCGGAGGAACAGGGGCTGCGGCTCGGCAATGCCGAGGCGCAACTGCTCGTCGATCTCGTCTCGGGCGATCAGGCGCTGATGCGCCGCGAACTGGAAAAGATGGCGCTCTATCTCGACGCCGCGCGCGACCGGCAGCGGCAGGTGACCCCCGCCGACCTCGCCGCGCTCGGCGCCGCGACGCACGAGGAGGATGTCAGTGAATTCATCAACCTCACGCTCGGCGGCAAGGTGCAGGGCCTGCCCGCGATGCTGGCGCAGGCGGCGGCGGTCGGCGTCGCCGAGATCCGCCTGATCCGCGCGCTCGCCATCCGCGCGATGCAGCTCGCGCGGCTGCGCGCCGAGGTCGACGGCGGCGCCCACCCCGCGACCGTCGTCGCGGCGAAGAGCAGCGGCGTCTTCTGGAAGGAACAGGGCGCGGTGACCGCGCAGCTCCACATCTGGGATTCGCTGCGCATCGCGCGGCTGATGACGCGCCTGCTCGAATGCGAGCGCGCGCTGAAGGCGTCGGGGACCGCGGGCGGCGTGCTGTTCCGCAAGCTCGTCACCGATATCGCGCACCAGGCCGCGCGGGCGCGATAGTCCTGATCATTCCCGGCTGAAAACCCTTGTGTCCCCGCGAAGGCGGGGACCCAGAGCGGCCTTGCGCTGCCCCGCCCTGGGTCCCCGCCTTCGCGGGGACACCTGATGGCATAGAGCGCATCGATTGAGACGATCCCGCTCGGGCTCCGGTCGGTCTGGCCGCGCAGTGAAGGAGGAAGGCTGCCCCGCCTGCCGCACCGCACAAAAGCCGATTGCGAAATCCGGGCGGTGCGCTATGGGCGGTCGCCGCGGGGGGCTTGCCCTTCGCACGATCGCGCCGGTGCCCCCCTTGGGGCTTAATATGGGAACGCGGTGAGGGGGCTCCGATGCGAGCCGCCGAATCCGGGGCTGTCCCTGCAACTGTAAGCGGCGAGCGCGATGCACCGTCCCGGACCCGTCCGGGACAGCCACTGGGGCGACCTGGGAAGGCGTGCATCAAGCCCTGACCCGCGAGCCAGGAGACCTGCCGGCGCGGGTCGCTCAATGCCTCGGTCCAGGGAAAGGCCAGGGCACGGAGACTTCCGTCGAGCGACGACCAGGCGGCTGGGGCCGCCTCGGTGCAGGGAGGCGGGCGCCGACGCCCGTCCGCATCCCCGCCCCGGCCGGTCGCGCTCCCGCGGTCCCGGCAGGCTCCCGCCCTCGCTCACGGCGTGCGGGAGGACTCCCATGTTGAAATTCAGTAGCATTTCCCTGATTGCCTTGACGGCCGCGGCGACGCCCGCCTTGGCGGAAACCACCGATGAACGCCCCGACGAGGCCATCATCGTCTCGGCCTCGCGGTCGGGTGAGGGCGTCGAGGCGGGCAAGCTCGGTGCATCGGCGACGGTCATCGACGCCGCGGCGCTGGAGGCGCGCCAGACGCGCGTCGTCTCCGACGTGCTGCGCGACGTGCCGGGCCTCGCGGTCAGCCGCTCGGGCGCGATCGGCGGCCAGACGCAGGTGCGCGTCCGCGGCGCCGAGGCGAACCATGTGCTGGTGCTGATCGACGGCATCGAGGCCGCCGACGCCTTTCAGGGCGAGTTCGACTTCGGCACGTTGATCGCCGACCCCGCCGCGCGGATCGAGGTGCTGCGCGGGCAGCAATCGTCGCTCTACGGCTCCGACGCGATCGGCGGCGTGATCAGCTACACCACCCTGTCGGGCCGCGAGGCGCCCGGCTATCTCGCCCGGCTCGAAGGCGGATCGTTCGGCACGATCAGCGGCGGCGCGCGCGCGGCGGGCGTCGCGGGCGACTTCGACTATGCGCTGTCGGGTTCCTATTACGGCACGAAGGGCTATCCGACCGCGCGCGGCGGCACGCGCGACGTCGGATCGGACAGCATCGGCGCCACCGCCAAGCTCGGCTGGGCGCCCGGCGAGGCGTTCCGGCTGACCGGCGTGCTGCGCTACAGCCACACCGACGCCGACACCAACAACAGCGAGTTCGACACGACCAGCCCGCTGTTCGGCTACACCGTCGACAGCCCCGGCGTCCGTTACACCAACGAAGCCTTCTACGGCCTGCTGTCGGCCGAATATCGCGCCCTCGACGGGCGCTGGGTGAGCACGCTGTCGGGCCAGTTCGCCGACGTGACGCGCAAGGGGCTTTCGCCCTTCGGGCTCGACTATGGCAACAAGGGCAAGCGGCTGAAGGGCAGCTTCACTTCCAGCCTGTCCTTCGGCACCGACGCGCTGACCCACCGGCTGACCGGCGCCGCCGATATCGAGCGCGAGAGCTTCCGCAACATCGGCCCCTTCGGTTTCCAGGGGGTGCGGCACACCGACAATCTGGGCCTCGTCGGCCAATATGAGCTGATCGGCGACGCTTTCTCGCTCGGCGCCTCGGTGCGGCACGACGACAACAACCGCTTCGACGATGCGACGACCTGGCGCGTCCAGGGCAGCTATCGCCTGCCGACCGGCACGCGCATCCGCGCCGCCTATGGCACCGGGATCAAGAACCCCGGCTATTTCGAGCTCTACGGCTTCATCGACGGCCGTTATATCGGCAATCCGGACCTGCAGCCCGAAAAGTCGAAGGGCTGGGAAGCGGGGATCGAGCAGAGCTTCGGCGCCGACGGCTGGGCGACGATCGGCGCGACCTGGTTCGACGCGAAGCTGACGGGCGAGATTTTCACCGACTTTCCGCCGCCGAACTTCACCGCGACTCCGGCCAACCGGACGACCGACAGCAAGCAGCACGGCATCGAGGCCTTCGTCAGCGCGCAGCCGATCCCCGAGCTGCGTTTCGACCTGGCCTACAGCTGGATCAAATCGAAGGAGAATGGCGTCGCCGAAATCCGCCGGCCGCGGCACATCGCGAGCTTCAACACGACGGTGACGAGCCCCGACCGGCGCTTTGCGGGGACGCTGACCGTCCGCTACAACGGCCGGATGACCGACAGCGCCTTCATCGACCCCAGCTTCGTGCCGGTCACCGTGTCGCTGAAGGAATATGTGCTGGTCAACCTCGGCCTCGACTACAAGGTCAGCGGCAACATCGCGCTCTTCGGCCGCGTCGAGAATCTGCTGGACGAGGATTATGAGGAGATCTTCAGCTTCGCGACGCCGGGCCGGGCGGCCTATGGCGGCGTGCGGCTGAGCTTCTGACCGGGGGCGGCGGATAAGCGGCAGGCGGGGATCGGCGATTGACCGGACGGCATCTTCTTCTCGGTTCGATCCTGCTGCTCGGCGGCGCCGGCGCCCTCTGGGCATCGGCGCCGCGCCCGGCCCCCGAAGCCGCGCCGCCGGTGCCGCAGCGCATCGTCTCGATGAACCTGTGCGTCGACCAGCTGCTGATCGCGCTCGCTGATCGCGGGCAGATCGCGGGGCTGACGCGCAACGCGGCCGATCCCGGAATGTCGGCGGCGGCGGATGCGGCGCGTGGGCTGCCGCTGCTTGTCCATTCGGCCGAGCAGATCCTCGTGACCGATCCCGACCTGATCGTCGGCATGCCCGCGACCGGCAATGCGGCGCTCGCCGCATTGCCGGGTCAGGATTATCGCCTGCTCGATCTGGGACTCGCCAACTCGCTCGGGGAAATCCACGCCTCGATCCGCCAGACCGCCGCGGCGGTCGGCCATCCAGGTCGCGGCGAGGCGCTGATCGCCGGCATGGAGCGCGAACTCGCCGGGCTGCCCAGGCCCGGACGCGGGCGCGTCGCCGCCTATTATCAGCGGCGCGGCTACATGACCGGCACCGGCACGCTCGTCGACGATCTGATGACCCGCCTTGGCCTCGTCAATCTCGCCGGCAAGCTCGGCAAGCCGGTGCTGTCGCAGCTCAGCCTCGAGGAAATGGTCGCGGCCGAACCCGATTTCCTGATCGTCGAGCATGGGACCGACATAATCGACGACCAGGGCAGCGAGATGCTCCACCATCCCGCGCTCCGGGACATATCGCGTATCGGCATCGCGCAGGCGTGGACGGTGTGCGGCGGCCCGGCCTATACAAGCGCGGCGCGCAGCATCGCCGCGCAGATCCGGCGCCACGATGCGGGGGAAAGGCCATGACGCGCCACGCGCCGCCGCGCTGGCTGCTGATCGCGTCGCTGGCGGCGCTCGCGCTCGCCGTGGCGCTCGCTTCGCTGCTCTTCGGCCCGGTCGATCTGTCGGTCGGACGGTTGCTCGCCGCCGCGACGGGCGCCGACGACCGGGTTGCGTCGATCATCCTCTTCGAGCTGCGCCTGCCGCGCACCCTGCTCGGGCTTGCGGTCGGCGCGATACTCGGGCTCGCGGGCGCGGTGCTGCAGGGCTATCTGCGCAATCCGCTCGCCGAGCCCTCGGTGCTCGGCACCTCGAACGCCGCCGCGCTGGGCGCGGTCGCGGCGCTCTATTTCGGCCTTGCCCAGCTTCATCCGGCGGTGCTGCCGCTGCTCGCGACCGGCAGCGCGCTCGTCTCGCTCGCTTTGCTCTTCGCGCTCGCCGGGCGCGCCGAGAGCCCGCTGACGCTGATCCTCGCCGGCCTGGCGGTGGCGACGCTGGCGGGCGCGGGGATCAGCCTCGCGCTCAACATGTCGCCCAATCCCTTCGCGGCGATGGAGATCATGACCTGGCTGCTCGGCAGCCTCGAGAACCGCTCCTTCGCCCATCTGTGGATCGCGCTGCCGTGCATCGCGCTCGGCGGGCTGCTGCTGCTCTGGAACGGGCGCTCGCTCGATGCGCTGACGCTCGGCGAGGATGCGGCACAGGCGCTCGGCGTGGACCTTGCGCGGATGCGCCTGCGCCTGCTGATCGGCACCGCGATCGGCGTCGGCGGCGCGGTCGCGGTGTCGGGCGCGATCGGCTTCGTCGGGCTGATCGTGCCGCACCTGATCCGCCCCTTCACCGACCGCAGCCCCTCGGCGATCCTGCTGCCCTCGGCGATCGGCGGCGCGGCGTTGCTGACGCTCGCCGACCTTGGCGTGCGGATCATCCCGACGACCAACGAGCTCAAGCTCGGCGTGGTCACCGCCTTCCTCGGCGTGCCGGTCTTCCTCGTCCATCTGATGCGCGAGCGGCGGCTGTGGTGAGGCTCGTCCTCGACCGCATCGGCGTGACGCTCGGCCGCCGCGCGGTGGTGCGCGATATCGGCGCGACCTTCGCCGCCGGCTCGCTCACCGGCATCGTCGGTCCCAATGGTGCGGGCAAATCGACGCTCGCGCGCGCGATGCTCGCGCTGGTCCCCGCGACGGGCGCCGTGTGTCTCGACGGTCAGGACGTATCGGCCCTGCCGCGCGCCGATCTCGCGCGGCGCATCGCCTATCTGCCGCAGGGCCAGACCTTGCACTGGCCGCTGACCGTCGAGCGCCTCGTCGGCCTCGGCCGCCTGCCGCATCTCGCGCCGATGTCGAGGATCGCCCCCGCCGACGCCGAAGCGATCGAGCGCGCGATGGCGCGCGCCGACCTGCTCGACCTGCGGCACCGCATCGCGACCGAATTGTCGGGCGGCGAGCGCGCCCGCGCGCTGTTCGCGCGCGCGCTGGCGGTCGAGGCGCCCGCGCTGATCGCCGACGAGCCGCTCGCCAGCCTCGACCCCGGCCACCAGATCGACGTGATGGCGCTGATGCGCGCCGAGGCCGATGCGGGCGCGCTCGTCATCGCGGTGCTGCACGACCTGACGATGGCGGCGCGCTATTGCGACCGGCTGCTGCTGATCGACGGCGGCACGGTCGCCGCCGACGGCGCGCCCGCCGCGGTGCTGACGCCGGACCATCTGCGCGCGGTCTATGGCATAGAGGCGGAGGTGCGGCTGGACGGCGCCTGGCCGACGATCACGACGCTGGGACGCAGCCCTGCCCAATATCGCACTTGATCCCCGCCGCCGCGCGCTCCAAGGGCTTTGGCCGAGAGGATGAGTGGAGGCGACATGATCAAGACGCGCATTACCGAGATGTTCGGCATCGAGACCCCGATCGTGATGGGGGGCATGACCGGCGTGGGCTATGGCGAGCTGGTGGCGGCGGTGGCGAATGCCGGGGCGCTCGGCTTCGTCACCGCGCATATGTATCCGACCGGCCAGGCGCTGTTCGACGAGATCGAGGCGACCCGCAAGCTCACCGACAAGCCCTTCGGCGTCAACCTGACCCTGCTGCCGTCGATCAACCCCATCCCCTATGACGATTATCGCGAGGCGATCATCGCGAGCGGGGTGAAGATCGTCGAGACCGCGGGCCGCGCGCCGACCGACCATCTGCCGCGCTTCAAGGAGGAAGGCGTCAAGGTCATCCACAAATGCACCTCGGTGCGCCATTCGGTCTCGGCGGTCAGGAAGGGCGTCGATGTGATCAGCATCGACGGCTTCGAATGCGCGGGCCACCCCGGCGAGGACGATGTCGGGCTCGTCGTGCTGCTCCCCGCGACGGTCGACGCGCTGCCCGACACGCCGATCATCGCCTCGGGCGGCATGGCCGACGGGCGCAGCCTGATCGCCGCGCTCGCGCTCGGCGCCGATGCGGTGAACATGGGCACGCGCTTCTGCGCGACGGTCGAGGCGAAGATCCACCACAATGTGAAGCAGCGCATCGTCGATGCGAGCGAGCTCGACACGGTGCTCGTCGGCCGGTCCCTGCGCAACACCGCGCGCGTCGCGAAGAATGCCGTGTCGGTCGAGGTGGCGGAGATTCAGCGCGATCCGACCAAGACGTTCGAGGACGTCAAGCATCTGATGGCGGGCGTGCGCGGGCGCGAGAATGTGCTGGCGGGCGGCGACGTCGACGGCGGCATCTGGACCAGCGGCCAGAGCCAGGCGCTGATCCACGACATCCCGACCTGCGCCGATCTGGTCGCGAACATCATGGCGCAGGCAGAAGCGGTGCGGGCGAAGATCGCGGGGTAAATCGTCATTGCGAGGAGCGTAGCGACGAAGCAATCCAGAGCGGTTTACGCGCACTCTGGATTGCCGCGTCGCCTTCGGCTCCTCGCAATGACGAGGGTTTGAATCAGCCCGCGACGTCCTGCCCCACAGCCCGGCGCGCCTCAATGGAAGTCGCGCGATTTGGGCAGGATGCGGACGTTGCGCGGATGGCTCGGCCGCTGGACCGGGCGGTCGGGCGGTTCGGCGTCGCCGAGCGCGTCGAGCAGCGCGGTGCGGTCGACGATGCGGTTCGCCATCAGATGGACGACGCC
>CALMYE010000234.1 GCA_937873425.1 uncultured Sphingopyxis sp.
TCCGCCGCGATCCCCGCCTTCGCGAACATGTCCTCGCCGTCGGTTTCGGGGGCTTCGGCCGCGGCGGTGTCGTCGTTCGCCTTGGCCTTCTTGCGGTTGTCGAAGCTCGACCAGACGGTGTTCCAGTCGCCGCGCGTCGCGCCCTTCGAATATTCGGTCGCGCGGGTTTCGAAGAAATTGGCGTGCTCGACGCCGTTCAAGAGCGGGGCGAGCCAGGGGAGGGGGTGCTCGTCGATCATGTAGATCGGCTGGAAGCCGAGCTGCCCCAGCCGCCAGTCGGCGATGTAGCGGATGTAGCGCTTGATCTCCTTGGGCGTCATGCCGGGGACGGGGCCCTGTTCGAACGCCAGGTCGATGAACGCATCCTCCAGCCGCACCGTCTTCTGGCAGGTGTCGATGATGTCTTCCTTCACCGCCTTGGTCAGGCAGCCGCGTTCCTTCACGAAGGTGTGGAACAGCTTGATGATGCCTTCGCAGTGCAGGCTTTCGTCGCGGATCGACCAGCTGACGATCTGGCCCATGCCCTTCATCTTGTTGAAGCGCGGGAAGTTCATCAGCATCGCGAAGCTGGCGAACAGCTGAAGCCCCTCGGTGAAGCCGCCGAACATTGCGAGCGTGCGCGCGATATCCTCGTCGCTGTCGACGCCGAAGGTGCCCATATAGTCGTGCTTGGCGCGCATCTCGTCATATTCGAGGAACATGCCATATTCGCTCTCGGGCATGCCGATGGTGTCGAGCAGGTGGCTGTAGGCCGCGATGTGCACCGTTTCCATGTTGCTGAACGCGGTCAGCATCATCTTGATCTCGGTCGGCTTGAACACGCGGCCGTATTTTTCGTGGTAGCAGTCCTGCACCTCGATGTCGGCCTGGGTGAAGAAGCGGAAGATCTGGGTGAGCAGATTGCGTTCATGGTCGCTGATCTTCTGCGCCCAGTCGCGGCAATCCTCGCCCAGCGGCACTTCCTCGGGCACCCAGTGGATCTGCTGCTGGCGCTTCCAGAAATCGAACGCCCAGGGATATTCGAAGGGCTTGTAGGTCTTGCGGGCTTCTAGAAGGGGCATCGTGGACTCCAGACTGGCATTTCTTACTCCTCTCCCACCGGGAGAGGAAGGGGCCCAAGGCGTCAGCCTTGGGAAGGTGAGGGTGTTCGGCGGCCGGGTGCAGGCGGTTCGTCGCCCTCACCCTTCCGCGACTGCGTCGCTCCTTCCCTCTCCCGGAGGGAGAGGGAGATTTGGGTCATGACGCCTTCGGTGTTGGCGAGGACGTCATTGTTCCAGAAACGCAGGACGGCATAGCCTTCGCCTTCGAGGAAGGCGGTGCGTTTGGCGTCATAGGCCTGTTGTTCGGCATGCTGGCCGCCATCGACTTCGATAACCAGCTTGGCGCCGTGGGAGGCGAAGTCGGCGATATAAGGGCCGAAGGGAACCTGTTTGCGGAAGTGATAGCCGGGAAAGTTTTCGCGGAGGACGCGCCACAGGACACGCTCGGCGTTGGTCATTTGCCGCCGCAGAGCGCGGGCTCGCGGAACAGCATGCGCGGATAAGGACAGGCGCTTCATGGCCAAGCTCCCCCTCCCCCTTGTGGGGAGGGCCGGGGTGGGGGCGCGGCGCGTCTGCGCCGCATGAGAATCCAGGCGAAGGCCCGCGACGGCGCGAGTCTTAATGGGTTCGCAGACGCGAACCCGCCCCCCTCCTTGATCCTCCCCCACAAGGGGGGAGGGGGTGAGGGACGCCGGATTTGTTACTGACAAGCCAGACATTCGTCATAATCGGTCGTTTGCAACTCATACACCGGGGCTTCCGCGGTGTTGTCGGCCTCGACCCCGCCCGCGAAGCCGGCGCGCTGCACCGATTTGGACCGCAGGTAATAGAGCGACTTGATGCCCAGTTCCCACGCGCGGTAGTGGAGCATCAGCAGGTCCCACTTCTCGACGTCGGCCGGGATGAACAGGTTCAGCGACGCCGCCTGGTCGATATAGGGTGTGCGGTCGGCGGCGAGTTCGAGGAGCCAGCGCTGGTCGATCTCGAAGCTGGTCTTGAACACGTCCTTCTCGTCCTGCGTAAGGAAGTCGAGGTGCTGGACGCTGCCGCCCTTTTCGAGGATCGAATTCCAGATCGCGTCGCTGTTCTTCGCCTTGTCGACGAGCAGCGCCTCCAGATGCGGGTTCTTGACCGCGAAGCTGCCCGACAGCGTCTTGTGCGTGTAGATGTTGGCCGGGATCGGCTCGATGCACGCGCTGGTGCCGCCGCAGATGATCGAGATCGACGCGGTCGGCGCGATCGCCATCTTGCAGCTGAAGCGCTCCATCACCCCCTGATCGGCGGCGTCGGGGCAGGGGCCGCGTTCCTTGGCGAGCAGCATCGACGCCTGGTCGACCTGCGCGCGGATATGCTTGAAGATGCGCAGGTTCGACGATTTCGCCATCGCGCCCTCGAACGGCAGGCCGCGCGCCTGGAGGAAGCTGTGGAAGCCCATCACGCCGAGCCCGACCGAGCGTTCGCGCGACGCGCTGTATTTGGCGCGCGCCATCTCGTCGGGCGCGCGGTCGATATAGTCCTGCAGGACGTTGTCGAGCATGCGCATGACATCCTCGATGAACGCCTTGTCGCCGTTCCACTCGTCCCAGGTTTCGAGGTTGAGCGACGAGAGGCAGCAGACAGCGGTGCGGTCGTTGCCCAGATGGTCGCGGCCCGTCGGCAGGGTGATCTCGCTGCACAGGTTCGAGGTGGTGACCTTCAGCCCCAGGTCGCGGTGATGCTTGGGCATCATGCGGTTCACCTGGTCGATGAAGATGATATAGGGCTCGCCGGTCGCGAGGCGCGTCTCGACCAGCTTCTGGAACAGGGTGCGCGCATCGACCGAGCCGCGCACGCTCCGGTCCTTCGGCGAACGAAGGTTGAATTCGGTCCCGTCGCGCACCGCTTCCATGAACTCGTCGGTGATGAGGACGCCGTGGTGCAGGTTCAATGCCTTGCGGTTGAAGTCGCCCGAGGGCTTCCTCACCTCGAGGAACTCCTCGATCTCGGGATGCGAGATGTCGAGGTAGCAGGCGGCCGAACCGCGGCGCAGCGACCCTTGCGAAATCGCGAGCGTCAGGCTGTCCATCACGCGGACGAAGGGGATGATGCCGCTGGTCTTGCCGTTGAGGCCGACCGGCTCGCCGATGCCGCGGACATTGCCCCAATAGGTGCCGATGCCGCCGCCGCGCGAGGCGAGCCAGACATTCTCGTTCCAGGTGCCGACGATGCCCTCAAGGCTGTCGTCGACCGAATTGAGGTAGCAGCTGATCGGCAGGCCGCGCCCGGTGCCGCCGTTCGACAGCACGGGGGTCGCGGGCATGAACCACAGCTTCGAGATATAGTCGTAGAGCCGCTGGGCGTGATCGGCGTCGTCGGCATAGGCCGAGGCGACGCGCGCGAAGAGATCCTGATAGGATTCGCCGGGGAGGAGATAGCGGTCCTCGAGCGTTTCCTTGCCGAAATCGGTGAGCAGCGCGTCGCGGCTCCTGTCCGTGACGACGTCGAAGCGGCGCACATGCACCTTGGGCTCGCCCGAATCGGCGAGCTTCGCGGGCGCCGATTCGCCCTTCGATTCGCGTCCCGATTCGTCCGCTCCCAAGCCTTCCGTCTTCGTCAGTTCAACCGTCGCCACGTCGCTCGTCTCCACCCGTTCCGTCTCGCGAAAATCCATCTAGATCGCCCCCGATTCACCCGCGCCGCGGCGCGGTTTGTTCCTGTCCTGTTCGACTCGGGACGAAGCCCCGATCCTAGCATCTAAACCCGCCGCCGTGGCACTTATTTTCGGGCGCAGAGAGGCTTTTTCCGCCCCCATATGGGAAGGCGACGGAAATCCGCCACTTTCGGCCTGATACTATTTGTTGGGGTGCCCCCGGCGGTTGACCCACCACCCATAGTGCCACGTCGGCGCGGCGATGCAAGACGGTAAATGACAGATTAGGGACTCGGTTCGTCGCTCTTCTGATTCACTTCGTCGCGCGCGGCGCACGCTTCACGGGACGGAACGGCGGCTTTCCGCGGGGTTCCGGTGAGAGGGGCGGCCGGGGCGGTCGGCGCGAAAAAATTTCGGGCGACGCAAGATGCGGTGGGTGTGGTTTTCAGGAGCGGTCGCAGAAGGCAGCTCGTGCCGGGTCAGGGGCGGTGAGAGAGATATCGGGGCTGTTGCGCTTGCTTCCGTGGATAGATATACGTTGCAGATATTGTATATCAGGAGCAAGCCGATGCAGATTGCGAAATGGGGCAACAGCCTGGCTGTGCGGCTGCCCGCCGCCGTCGTCAAGGCGCTCGGGCTGCGCGAAGGCGACGATATCGAGATATATGTCGAGGGCGAACGGCATATGGCGGTGGCGCGCAAGCCCGACCGCGATGCCCTGATCGCGCGGCTTCGGGCCTTTCGCGGCCGCCTTCCCGACGACTTCAAGTTCGATCGGGACGAGGCGAATGCCCGGTAGCTTCCTCGACACCAATATTCTTCTCTATCATCTGTCGGACAACCGGGAGAAGGCGCGCCGGGCCGAAGCGCTGGTCCGCGCGGGCGGCACGATCAGCGTTCAGGTTCTGAACGAAATCGCCAGTGTCGCGCGGCGGAAGATCGGCATGGGGTGGGGCGACGTGCGCGCTTTCACCGAAATCGTGCGGGCGCTCCTCGATGTCGTCCCGCTCGACGCTGCGAGTCACGTCCGGGGGCTGCGCCTGTGCGAGCAATATGGCTTTTCGGTGTATGACGGCATGATCGTGGCGGCGGCGCTCGAGGCGGACTGCGACATATTGTGGTCGGAGGATATGCACAGCGGCCTTCGGGTCGAGGACCGGCTGACGATCCGCAATCCCTTTGCCGATGGATGAGGTGCGCCTGTAACCTGATTCACCGTATCCGAATTGCGGTGCAATTGCGGCGACAGTTTACTTTTCCCCTTAATTCAGCGAGGGAATTTGAAAGGGAGTTTAGAGGTTAAGTAAACTCTCACTGTAACTCTAAGTAAACTGTCACTGTAACTCGTCACTGTAATTCCCGTCGAAGCGTTCATCTTGGGTCATCGGGCCATATCTCGTCTATCTCGCGCCTGAGAAAATGAATGTCATTGACGTATATGGGGTTTAGCCCGACATTGTGGGTTATCATAAAGTGGATTTTGCCATCCGCATATCGACCGGCGCCGATGCGCTGCTGGGCCAGAGTGAACGGAAGTGCTTGAAGCGTTCCATTTTGCATCCGGCCCCATACCTTCAGACGGCGTAACGCCATTTGATCGCTGATCGTCTGTGCAATCTCGCGAAATGCTTCCACGGCATCAAGTGACCCATCGTCTGACACTCCGCTGGCTTTCGCAAGACGGTCAACCAATTCGAGGATTGGAAGGTCTGGCAGATCGCGGGCGCCGGAACCTTCGACTTTTCGCCTCGCTTCCAATTTTGCGGTATCGGCCAAAGGCACGGACGGCGCTTTGCTGAACGCAAACCGACGGCCTAAGTACGTCTGCCACGTAGCAAGCAAGAGCGCGCCTAAAGCCATTGACAAGAATATGGTGACCCAGGTGTCGATGCTCTCAGCCTGCAACCATATGGGTGCCACGCCCGCCACCTTCTCCACCCATAGGGACGCATTCGACATTGCAGTATCAGGCGGGGTTTGGAAGGCCATGATCAATAGTGCGAGCAATATTGAGCCCAACGCCATCGCGACGATCCTGACGAATCTCCCCATAGATGCTCGATACCATCGCCAGTAGGTCGAGTCACGTTACTTGCTCGAAAGGGATAATCGCCAACCCTAATTATGGGTTGTTGCACCTGTCACCGTAATAAAGCGGATTGCAACCGGGGCGCAGCATGGGATTCGCGCAGAGACGCAGAGATCGCAGAGAGGGACGAATGGATTCACGCGGAGGCGCGGAGGCGCGGAGTTGCGGCGACAGTCGATGACCGGTCGTCCCGTCCGGGCAGCAACGTCGGTTGCCGGGTGATCGGCGGCTTTGCCGCCCTTCCTTCTTCTCCGCGCCTCCGCGTCTCCGCGTGAACCAAATCCTCTGCGATCTCTGCGTCTCTGCGCGAATCTTCTTCCGACCCGGCCGTCATCATGACCGCCTTGTGTTTGCAAACGACATAACGCCCAAAAGAAAAAGGCCCCGGCGATGCCGGGGCCCTTTCCTTAATCTCGTTGGCGTTTTCAGGCGATGCCGCCGCTGCTGTCGGTGCCGCCGCCGCCGAGCCATTTCCAGATCCAAGCCATAAAAAGCTCCAGTTAAAGCTGCCGCACACGACGGGCAGTTAACGAGCTATATAGCTTAATCGACGTGGTAAATCGAGTCTTAACTAATTTTATTACCAACTTGGTAACGATTATGCCTGGCGGCTGTGCGGCGGCGTGGAGAGATTGGCGACGAGTTCGGAGAAAATCTGCGGTTTTCCAAGGAAATAGCCTTGGCCGACGTCGCAACCCAGCTCGCCGAGCAGCGCCATGGTCGGGGCGTCCTCGATGCCCTCCGCCACCGCGACGGCGCCGAGGCGGTGGGCGAGGTCGATCGTCGATTTGACGACTTCGAAGTTGCGCTGCGAATCGCGCATCGTCATCACGAATCGCTTGTCGATCTTGATCTCGTCGGCCTCGATTTCGGTCAGATATTCAAGGTTCGACTGGCCGGTGCCATAGTCGTCGATCGACAGGCGGATGCCCGCGCGGCGGAGCTGCGCGAGCGTCTGGCGCGCCTGGCGGCTGTTCTCGATCTGCGCGGTTTCGGTGATCTCGATCGTCAGCGCCTCGGGCGGCAGGTGATGCGCGGTGAGCATGACGCGGATCGTGCCGACGAGGTCGGCATGGTCGAGCAGCGCCGCCGACAGGTTGACCGACATGTTGGTCCTGAGCCCGCGGTCGTGGAGCTGCGCCGCGGAGCGGATCGCCTGGTCCATCACGAACAGGGTGAGGCGATAGATGTCCTGGCTCTTTTCGGCCTGGACGATGAACTCGTCGGGCGGGATCGGCCCGCGCGTCGGGTGCGTCCAGCGCGCGAGCGCCTCGACCCCGACCAGCGCGTGCGTCCGTATGTCGTATTGCGGCTGGAAGGCGACCCAGATGTCGCCGCCGGTGAGCGCGTCCTCGAGCTGCGAGTGGAAGGAAAGCTGCCAGCCGGCGTCCTCCTTTTGCCGCGGCGCATATTTGGTCCACAGCGCGCGGGTGCGGATCGCGCGCTCGGCGGCGACGAGCGCGGCGGCGAGGCGCTGCGCGTTCGACCCTTCGAACTCGTCGTTGACGCCGAAGGCGATGGCGACATCGACGCGCAGCTCGCCGATCGTCAGCGGCGCGTTGAACAGCGCGGCGAGGCCGGCGAGATGCCCCTCGATCTGGCTGTGCTGATAATAGGGGACGAGCCAGGCGAAAGTGCCGTCGAGATCGTGGTGGAGCTGCGTCCCGTGGCAGGCGAGCGTCAGCCGGCGCGCGACCTGATCGACCAGCTGCTGGCTGCCCTCGCCGGGCAGGAAGGCCGCGAGATCCTCGAAATTGACGAGCTTGGCCGCGATGACGGTCGCGCTGCCGAAGGACGCCTGCGCGCGCAGCGCCTCGAAATTGGGGAGACCCGACACCGGATTCTCGCGCTGCGCCGAGGCGCGGCGGTGCTTGCGCGAGACATTGGCGCTGACCGCGGCGATCAGGCACAGCCCCGCGCCGATCGAGGTGGTGACGAGGGCGCCGGCGAGCAGTATCTTGGCGACGACGAGCAGCACGGCGGCGCCGAGCGCGATCCAGACGAACCAGCGCTGGAGCGGCACGATGAGCAGCGCGCCGGCCATGATGGCGAGCGCGAACAGCAGGCCGGGCACCCAGCCGACATTGACCGGATTGCCGCGCTTCAGCGTTTCGGCGGCGACGACATGGACATAGGCGCCCGGGACGCGATCGTGGCCGGGCAGATATTTCGTGTCGCCGAAGACGGCGGCGGTCGGCGCGAAGAGCACATCCTTGCCCGCGAGCTCCGCCGCGCCGACCCGGCCCGCGATCACGTCGTGGGTGCTGTATTGGGGGATGCTGTCGGTCCGGTAGGAGAAATCCAGACGGATCGTTTCGGGCCGGTCGCTGTATTTGCCCGACATGACCGACGCGAAGCTGGGCAGGAACCTGCCCTCCGCCTCGAAGGTGATCGGCACGTTCCAGACCTGCCAGAATTCGATGCCGTGCGCGATGCTCGCGCGCTTCGCGTCGGGGCCGAAGCGTTCGGTGGGGAAATAGGTGACATCGACGCCCGTGATCGGATCGGAGCGCGTCGCCACAGCCAATATGATGCGATCCTCCATCCGCTTGACCGCGTCGATCAGCTTGGGAAAATCGTCGTCGGCTTCGCGCCGGTGATAATCGAAATCGAGGAAGAGGCGTTTCGCGCCGGCCTTGTTCACCGCATCGACGAGCTCGGCGTGCTGGGTCATCGAGAATTGCGCGTCGGCCGACATGGCGAGCGTGCGGTCGTTGAGCGCGACGACGACGATATCACCCGAAACCGGCCGGTTGGCGAGGCGGCCGATCGCCGATTCGACGAACATGTCGAGCGGTTCGCTGAGGCTGGAGAGGCCGACGACGATGCACAGCGCAACGGACAGCGCGAAGGAGCGCCAGCTGATGATCATCCGGTTGTTCGCAAGCGGCAAGCGCGCGTCTCCAGCAATTGCCGGACGTGCCTAGGCCGCGATGGTTATCATCGCGTTAAGCTAGTTTCTCGGAAATCCGCTGCCCTTGGTGTTTCGGGACGGAAAACCAGCCCCAACAAGGCCAAATAGATAGGGCTCCCTATGGAAAACAACTTTTCCATCAAAATGGACGAACAGTTCGTCTACTCACAAAGCGGCAGGGCTTATCGTCGTCTGACATGTCGCGACCGTTCCGATCTGCATCTGCCGCGGCTCCCCTTCGTGAAGCGCGTTCGGGCGCGGGGGCACAGCTATCACTATTTCGTCCACCCGACAGTCGGGCGGATTCGCCTGCCTGGTCCTGATGATGTGGGGTTCAGCCACGCCTACCTTTCGCGGTTGGCAGAACTCGAAGGCCGCGATGCTGGCCCGTACGTGGCCCCGCTCAAGATGGCGGTTTACTTCGTCCAGCCTGAAAGCGGCGGGCCGATTAAAATCGGAATCGCGCGTGACGTAGCGAGGCGGGTTGCTTCAATGCAGACTGGCAACCACGAACGCCTTCTTGTCCTCGCTACCATGTCGGGCGGCGCCGCACAGGAACGAGAGTTGCATGGAATGTTCGCGAAGGAGCGAATGCACGGCGAATGGTTCAGACCGTCTACCCGGCTCGTCGCTTACATCGCCAGCCTGAACGAAACCGCCCCCGCTATGCTCGGAGGTGCGTGACGAGCCGGAATGCGACGGCAATCGCACCCGGCTCTAAGCATGAACGAAAGTGGCCTTCGCTATGCCTGTTGACTCCAATACCCGCCCCGATTCTGCCCCGCAAGGATGGCGGCCGATAGAGACGGTGCCGAAGGATGGAACTGCCGTGCTGGTCTATTTCTCCCTAGCGGAGTGGACAGACATACACGGCAACCCGTCGAACATGGGGCCGCTGCGAGATCATGTCGAGCGGTTCGCAACGGGATGGTTCGAAGATGGCCAATGGTGGGAGAGCGGGACCGGCCACGACATGTTCGAGGACTGGCGCGGCCCTGAATATCTGCCAACCCATTGGATGCCGCTTCCTCCCGCCCCCGCTATCTCGGGAGGCGCGTCATGACCGCCCTCAACGACCTTGCCGAGCGGGTGGAGAGGGCGGGCGCTGACGATGCCAACCTGATCCGCGAGGCGGCAACCGCGCTGCTCGGGTCCGTGCCGGATCGGATGAACCGGATGCTCGCCGCAGAAGCCTACGAGAGCGCGGCGATGATGCTGGTGCCGGAAGAGGCGCGGGTGATCCTCAACATTGCCGAAGATCAAATCACCGTCGCCATCGTCGCCGGAACGCAAAGTTGCGGCGCCACCCCCGCCCTCGCTCTTGTCGCCGCCAGTCTCCGCGCAAGGAGTGCAGAGCTGTGAGCGGGGATGCCCCCATGACCGGGCGCACCGTCGCGGCGCTCTATGTCGAAACTGGCGGTTGCTACTTCGGCTTGCCTGGCGTCGATCCTTGGGACGAAGCGCGCGACGCGCGAGGCTATCGCGGCCCGCATCCTGTCGTGGCGCATCCGCCCTGTGAGCGATGGGGCCGATATTGGGGCGGTGCGCCGAGGACCCGGCCGCGGCTGATAAAAGGCGATGACGACGGTTGTTTCGCCGCCGCGTTGCAGGCGGTCCGCAAATGGGGCGGTATTATCGAGCATCCAGAGGGTTCGCACGCGTGGCGCGCGTTCGGCCTCAACCTGCCACCCAGATCTGGGGGTTGGGTCAATGCTGATTTCCTCGGTGGTTGGACCTGTTGTGTCGAGCAGGGCGCTTATGGTCACAAAGCGCGAAAAGCGACGTGGCTCTATGCCTTCGGCTGCGAACTTCCTTCGCTGAAATGGGGCGCGGCAGAAGGCGAGTTCCTCCCAATGGAACATGGCTTTCATAGCTCCGAGGAACGCGCGCGCTGGAAGGCAACTGGGGAGGCTCCTGCCTACATCAAGCGCTCCACAAGAACCGGAATCGGCCAGCGACTGTCTACGAAAGAACGCGCCGCGACACCCGAACCCTTCCGCGACCTTTTGATCGCGATAGCCCGCACGGCTCAAGAAAGGCTTGCCGGATGAGCGGGGCGGAGCAAGGCGGGTGGAGGCCCATCGAGACGGCGCCGAGGGATGGAACGACGATCATAGCCTGGTGCGTCTGCCCGGTCACGGGTGACGGATGGCTCGCCGCCGATGTAGGCTATTGGGGGCCGAAATATCGCTGGATCGGCGCCGCTGACGGTATTGTTTCTCCTACCCACTGGATGCCGCTTCCCCCTCCGCCCGACACTGACCAGGGATCATCCCAATGACCGCACCTGACAGGCTGACGAACGCTGACCTTGCGTCGATTCCGCTGACACTGGTGAACGAGTTGTCGAAGGAGGCCCGGTTGCAGGCAATCGAGTTGCTCAAAGCCGCTGGCTTGAAGCCGGTGTTCCGGGGATCGCAGGGACGCTTTCGGCTCGTTGATGCCCGCCCCACCCAAGGAGAAGATCATGCCGACTGACGCAACGCCGGAGCAAGTGGCGATGGCGAGGAGCGTGTTTGCCGACATGCGGGGATGGGGCAAAGGAAGTCCCTTCTGGGACGACTTGCGAGCATCGTTGGCGGATGGCGTCTTTGACCGTGAGGAAATCGTCCAGTCCGCCCTCCGCGCCATCCAAGAGACGACGCGGCTTGCCGCCGACCTCGGACACGAACGGGCTGAGGCCTATATCGGACACAACATGGTCGAGTTCGGGGAGGCGCACACAGAATACGCCAATGCCCTGACCGAAGGCGACCACCTGAAAGGACACCCCAATGACTGACCCCGATAAGCCGGTAGAGGTGACGCAGGAGGACCGCGATGCGGCGGCGGAATACATGCGATTGTTCCCCGAACTGCGACTGCCGGAAGCCTTCGCCCGCCACCGCACCCGCGCCACCAACGAAGCGGGCGAGAGCCGCGGCAAGGTCACGTTCGTCCGCTGTAAATCGTGCGGCGGCGAATTCGACGAAGGCGAATGGGATGCTGATTCCCGCTGTCCGGAGTGTGAAATGCCGAAGGAAGCGGACGGGAAGCGGGCGGCGCTCCTGTCTGTGGAGGGCCGCAGCAAGTCGGCGACGATTACGCGCCTCGCACGCGAGATGGCCGACAAGGCTTGCTCCGAAGCCCAACTGATCGGCGGTTACGACATAGGTATCTTTGAGCGGGCGTTTGCGGTCGCGCTTGCAACTCCCCCTGCCAACGAAGCGGGCGAGGGCGACGCTTGGGAGCAAGTCGGTTTCCTGCAAGAGAGCCTCCGTCAAGCGGAGGCACAGATTGCGAGTATCAACGCATATCTTCCCAAATACCTAGCTACGATTGCTGAAAATGCAAAACTCCGCGCCGCTGTAAATGCTTCCGCCCGGCAGGATGGGGTGAGGGAGGCGGCACAGGAACTGCTCGACGGGCTGGCCAGCACCTACAAGGCCCGCAACGGGCGCGAGATCGGCATTGAGGCCGACGACGGCGAGAAATGCTGGATCGTCCACAGCGACCTTGTGACCGGCCTGCGCGCCGCCCTCTCTGACAGCAGCACCCGCGCCACCAACGAGGTCGAGCAGGCCTACCGGGACGGCTACTCACACGGCTCGAATGGACTGCCGCCGCTCACTCCTCCCCGCGCCACCAACGAAGAGGGCGAGGCGAGGTTGAGGGATGACGTTCCCGCCGACGTGCGCCGCCTTGTGATCGCTGCGCGCGAAATCGCCTTCAACGATTGGGACGGCGACAGCGAGGAATGGGCAGTAGCGCGCAAGGAACTTGATGACGCAAGTGAGGCTTTTGCCTCGCGCGTCCCATGGGATGATGAACCCGCCACCCCATCCACCGACGCAGGAGGGGCGTGATGACCCATCCCAAAATCCAGCCCTGCAAATGCGGGAACGACGATCTTGCCATCTACGAATATGGCTATGGCTGGCAGCATGTCGAATGCGACGATTGCCACTACATGGGCCCTGCCCGGGGCTCGAAGCTGGGGGCCATCCGCGCCCATAACGAACGCATCCGCGCCCTCCCCGACGCATCGAAGGGAGAAGCGCTGTGAGCGGCGATCTGAAACCGTGTCCGTTCTGCGGGGGCGAGGCCGTTGCATGCTTCAACAAGCACTTCGGCGCGAAGCAGGAAATGCACTGGGTGCTCTGCCGAAACTGCCACGCGAGCCCCGGCGACCGCGGCTCAGAAAGTCTTGCCATCACCGCATGGAACACCCGCGCCGAACTCGCCTCGCTACGCTCCACAGAGGGGCGCAGCGGTGGGGCGGGATCGGTAATTGCCGACATGCGGGAAGTCCGCGACGGGTGCCTGTCCGAAGGAACGGGGCACGTCGATATCGTCCGTTACATCGAAGAATGGGTTTCGCGTCTCGCCGCCCAACCCACCCCCGACGACGATGTGATCGGGAGGCTGGTCGAGGCGCTGGCGAACGCACAATACGCGCTCGAATATTGGGACCGAGAGAGCGGCGTCTGGCTTAGGTCGCGAGTTGAAGGCGCTCGGCCCGGTTGGATGACCGGAACCCGCCGACGCGGCAAGGATGAGATCGCGCGCGCCCGCCGAGCCCTCGCCGACGCCCGAAAGGAGAATGACCGTGGTCGATGAACTCACGAAGGTGATTAGAGACGCGCGATACCCAAGCATTGCGCCGCATTTGCGTCCCGCACCAGACAAGCAGGACGTAGCCATTGCCGACGCCATCCGCGCCTATCTTGCAAGCGATGAGGTGGTGGAGCGGGCTGCCGTTGCAATGGCTGCCGAGATTAACTTCTCCTTTTCCGGTTTCGGAGATGCCGCCAAGGAGAAGTATCTTCGCAAGGTCCGCGCCGCTCTCTCCGCCGCAGGAGGCAAGACCCATGAACGCTGAGCAGATAGCCAAGGGGCTGACCAAGGCGCAGCGCGAGGGGCTGCTGCGGCGCCCTTGCCCGTCATGGTGGAGCGGAGGCCCAGCGTGCATGCCGCCCAGAGAGCGGACAGGCTTCGCATTGAAGGCCCGCGGGCTGTGTGTCGGTAGCGGCACGACCGCATGGCCGCTCACCCCTCTCGGCCTCGCCGTTCGCGCCATCCTCCTTCGCGATCAGGGTAAAGGGTGATAGGAGGGGGCATGGACTGGAACCTGAATATGGACCAAGCGCCTAAGGATGGCAGTAAGGTGCTGGTATCCTACGAGGGCGAGGTTTTCATCGCTAGATTTGGCGCGCTTTGGCATCCAGACAATGTAATGTGGCTGACCGATCAGCCCTTTAGCGATCCGCCGACTGTTTCGCCGCTAGGGCCTGAACGGGACACGGACGGGATACAGCAGCCGTGGCACCGCACCGGGCCTACCAAGTGGATGCCGCTTCCCGATGCTTGAAGCCCCCGCCCATGCGTAAACTGGAAAGAGCCGGTGAGAGGTTCGCGGTCGGGGTGGCACTCGCCCTGTTTGTCGGAACCGTCGCCGGCCTGCTTATGCTGGTCGGGGTGATTTAACGCTGGCTTGAATAAGGCCACCCGAGGCCCGAAGGCGTGTCCGGTGGCCGGGAAGGGTGAGGCGGGTATAACGGGGCAGTCGCAATGACGAGCAAGTCATGTCCGCCTCACGCCAAACGGTGATGGCCTCAACCATGCCTGCCGCGGTTACTCGTGCAGCCTAGGCCGCCTTTCTCCACTAACCCCGTATCTCCTATATAACACACTCGTGCAGGCCTGTCGTCAAACATATACGAATCGCCGGTTGCTAACTCAAGTATATAATTGCCAGGGTGAGGCGGCGAGCTTACCGCCCACCTTCCGGTAAGGGCGCTTCCCTGATGTCGAGACGATCAGGGAGGTTCCCACCAAGCCCGCCGCGCCTATTCTCGGTAGCACAAGAGGCCTTGCGAACAAAGGGTGATTCTGCCATAGGGTCCGCATGGCAAGAACGACGCGCCAGATACGACCGCAACCCGTCAGGACAACCTGGCGACGGTGAAGCGTGTCCGCTCACCTAGAGCCTTCTAGGTGTAGCTTAGCCCGGTAAAGCGTCCGGTTTGGGTCCGGAAGATCGGGGGTTCAAATCCCTCCACCTAGACCACCCCATGTAGCAGCGTAGTGTAGAGGCCAACACGACAGGTTCATACCCTGTAGATCACCGGTTCGAGTCCGGTCGCTGCAACCAACCGCCGGTTTAGTTCAATGGTAGAACGTCCCCCTTGTAAGGTGAAGACGCGGGTTCGATTCCTGCCACCGGCTCCATTCCATCTTCCCGTGGCGCAGTGGAGAGCGCGTCGGTCTCCGACACCGAAGGTCGCTGGTTCAAATCCAGCCGGGAAGGCCAACCTCGCCGAAGCTCAACTGGACGAGCGCCGGTCTACGGAACCGGAGGTTGCAGGTTCGAAGCCTGCCGGGGGCGCCAACGCAGCGTAGCTCAATGGTAGAGCGGTGGGCTTATACCCCATGACGGCCAGATTAGCCGACGATCCGGGTTCGACCCCCGGCGCTGCGTCCACTCCCGCTTCGTCTAATGGCAGGACGCCAGACTTTGACTCTGGAAATGGACGTTCGACCCGTCCAGCGGGAACCAGTTACGGCAGCGCCTCAGCCCACGCGCGAACGCCTGCCACCTTCGCATGACAGTCTCCCCAAGCCGCCCGCATAGCGAGCAGGTAGGCGAGGACGATCCGATCACGTTCGACCCCCGGCTCCCCGATCTCTGGCGCCACAGGCTCCCCAGCGCACGTCAGAAGCTCAGCGGGAGGCTTGGTCGCTACCGGCCTTACCTTCGGCGCGCAGGCGCTCAAGCCCAGCGCGCAAGGGATCGTCAGAGCGAGCAGCGTCATCCGCCGCGCGTTGGTTGGTCGCATCGACTTGTCCTTTCGTCTGTGCTGCCGTGGTCAGGGCCTTCGCGTCGGCCTTTGCAGCCGCAGCCTCGATCTTCGCCACAGCCGCTTCCCAGCGGTCGCGCTCGGCGTCTCTGCCCCTGTCCCATGCCCAAGAGTAGGCGAGGTAGAGGGCGAGGGCGCACAGGGCCACGACAATGCCCCACGCCGACAGCTTCGCGAGGCGCAGGCTCATATGCTGCGATAGCCACATGGCGAGGATGCTCATTGTCCTTCCCCGTCCTTGGTCGGCGGCGCCGCCTGAGCAAGCTGGTCGCCCATGCGGTCGATGCTGCGGCTCTGCCACCGCTCCTTGATCGCGCCGATGATGGCCATCAGGACAGCCGTCCACGCGGAAGCCTCACCCGCCTTGTCAGCGTCGATCGCCATGCCCGCGAGGATCATCACGCCGAGGGCGATGGTGCCGAGCAGGGCGATTTCGCTGCCGTGGTCGGTGAGGGGGATGCACTTGCGGGTCATCGCGCCGCCGCCAGCGCCTTGACGCGCACATCGGTAACGCGAGCAGTCCAGCCCTTGCCGAATGTCGGGAAGGTTCTAAGCCCACGCAGGAAAGACATTCGCGCGTCGCAGATATGGTTGATGATAGCCGCGGCGCCGAGGCTTCGGGCCGCTGCCACCGTGGCGGGGCCTATCTTGCCGTCCGCCGACGCACCGACAGCGTTTTGCAGATAGCGCGCAGCACGGTCGATGCCGCTGTTCACCGCGAAATCGAACACGCAATAATCGACACCGGGAGGCAGGTCATCACCCTTGATCGCGTCCCAATAGTCCCGGCGATAGATCGCCGATACCTCTGCATCGGTGATGAGCCGCACCGACTGGCGAGGGGTTTCCTTTCGATCACGCCAACTGTCGTAGGTCTTTTGCGTGATCCCCTTGTTCGTTGCGCCGCCGGGGTCTTTCGGATGATTCACATAACCGCCCTCGTGCTTGAGGACATGGGGAAGCCATTGGGCAAAGCGGTCGGACGCAGCGGGCGCGGCGTTCATGCCCAACGCCTTCGCCACAGCCGCAGCCGTGTTCGGCCCCCACTTGCCGTCCGCCGTCACGCCGACATGGCGCTGAATGTCGGATAGGGTCGTCATCGCCTTTTCTCCAATGCAAGGTCGAGCTTGGTTTCGATCCGCGCGAGCCGGTCGCTCACCTGCGTTGCCGTGCGGTCGGTGCCGTCCGCGCGGTGTTCCAGCTTTTCGAGGCGGGTATGAGCCGTCGCTACGTCGCTGCGGAGCGCACCAGCCGAAAAGACGAGGCCGAAGCCTGACAGCCCCAAGGCCAGCCACGCGGGCCATGACGCGCGCTGCCGCCCCTGTTCGCTCTTCCATGTCTCGAAAAGCTGGTGCGCGATTTTGCGGACCTGTTCGGAGTTGCCGGGGTCGGTCATCGCCGCGTCTCCCGCGCCCAGATTGTCAGGATGTAGATGCCCATCAGGACGATGGTTGCCTGCAAGGCGAGGACATAGGCTGCTTCCTGCATCACGGCCTCGGATCGTAGAGGAAGCGCAGATACGCCCGCAGCAACGTCATCTCGTCAGCGCTCCACACGCCCTTCTTGATGATGATCTCGGCAATGGCCCCTTCCCAAAGGTTCGCCCCGGCAGTCGTCATGCCGATGCGCAGCGGGCTCGCAGTGACATTGGCACGCGCAACCGGACCGCTGCTGGAGACGCCGTTGCAATCGAGATAATAATCGACGTTCGTCGCGCCCGGATCGTCGCGAATGCCGATCAGGCGAGAGATGACCCCCGTGTTCGTCGGAACGGTGAGTGCGAAGACCGGCGAAAAGAACCGGAACTGCGTCGTCGTCTGCTGCATCAACCGTTCGTTGCCGCCGCCCACGATGACCCGCTGCCCGGTCCTCTGCGGCACGACGAGGGCCGCATAGGACCATGTGTGCGACGATCCGTCGTAGAAATTGCCCGACGTTGCGAGGAAAAGGCTCGTCGAACCGTCGAAGACCAGCGCGTCACGCGCGACGCCGCCAATCTCGCCGAAATAGTCGGCGCTGACCGGGGGGCGGTTCGCGTCGGTCGCCTGCAACAGGTGCCGCCCGTTGCCGCTGCGGTCGGTGAGCTGCGAGCATTTGCCGCCCACGTCGGTGCGATAGTCTTCGCTCCACGCGCTATACCAGCCGTGCAGATTGGAAATGGCCGCGATGGCGTCCTCATAGGCCGCGAGCGAATGCCACTTCGGCATGGCGCTGCCATCGGCGGCGACGTTCGACGGATAGAGGCGCGTCATGCGTCACCCTCTCGGGAAGCCTCAATCGCTGCCTTGACCTCGGCAGGGGAGCCGTTTTTGTTGATCGTGAACATCAAATTGGCCTTTCGCTACAGGGCGTCATGGGTAGAAATTCCAAGCCAGAGGATTGAGCAGGAACTGATGGCATTCGGCCAACGTCTCGGGGACGCGGGGGAGCCGCCACGGCTGTCCGGGCATGATGCGGCGCAGGTTGTGGTCGTAATATTTGCGGATGCCCGCGCGGGCGACGATCGGCGTGTTGTCCGTAAAGCGCAGATCGCAATATGGATTGAGCCGGTAGTCGCCCGCCAGCGCGCCCGCGACGCCGGTCAGGAACAGGTCGTTACCCTCCGCCTCGGTCAGGACCACGCTGTTGAGGTCGAAGCCCAGCGCCTTCCACGCGGCCAGGCTGGTGACGTTGCTGTTGCCGTCCGCGCGGTGCCACCACAGCGTATCGCTGCCGTTGAGCCTGATGTAGACATTATAGTCGATCTTGTCCGCATTGCCCGTGTGCGCGCTCAAGCCGCGCTGCCATGTGCTATTTTGACTGCTGCCGCAGATGACGATGTTGTCGCGATACTCGGCCCCGGCGGGAAGCACGGTGCCGAGGCTGACCGGCGCCGCGGAGTGGCGGTTGACGATCACCTGGTTGCGCAGCTTGATCGGCAACGCCTGCTGGACGGTCAACAGGCCGCCGCTGCCCGGCTGCGCGTTGTGCTTCCAAGCATTGTTTTCGACGATCAGCCGCTCGACATCGGCGCCGCTGTTTCTGAAGCCCGAGAAATTGAGCGCAAATGTCGAGATTGCCGAGGTGAAATTGGCAATGTTTTCGCTGACCTGCATGTCGCGCGCCTGCGGCGAGACGAGGCCCCAGCCGGTTGCCGGAAAAAGCACATTGCCGATCTGGTGCAGCTGATAGGTCTGCATCGTCCCGCTCAAGCGGCTGTGCCCCTGCACGATGCAGCCGAGGTTGAGGATGCGGTCGTAATAGGTCGGCGTGCTGGTGTGCGCCAGAAACGGCTCGGAGAGCAACGGCCCGCCGCGATCCGGCGCCAGCGCCATGTGCCGCACCCACTCGCCAGACAGACCCTCGCCGGATTCGGTATACCAGACCCACGATGTGTGGTTGCCGCCGCCGCCGCGCGCGACCTCGCCCTGCTGGTCGCCGTCCCAACTGATGCAATCCTCGGCGCGGCCCGACTTGGGGACTGCATCGTGCGCCGTCCCCATGCCGACCATGCAGCGCCGCATCAGCAGGTCGCGGCCCGAGTTGAAGCCGTTGTTCCCGAATGGGCGAATGATCGCGAGCCCTTCGACCGTGCAACCGTCGGTGCGCGTCAATTCCAGCGGGTTGTAGCGCTTCTGCGTTTCGAGCACCGGCCCGTCGGGGTCGGTCGGATCGGCGCTGCCCAGCGGGTGGACATAGATGGTGATCGGCGTCGCACCGTTACCGGTGATCGCCCCATCCGTGACCGGATAGTGATAGGTGCCCGGCTCGGCGGCGCAGAGCGCGACGCTGGCGACCCATTTATACCAGGTGAGGTCCATCAGCCACGGCTCGTCCGGGCTGTTGTTCTGCCAGATGGTGTAGGCCTGCCCGTTGTTGCTCGACAGCCCGCCGGTCGCGGTGTCGATGACCCACGGAAACTCGTAGACGACGCCGCCCGCATCGACATGCGCGGAAGCCGAGATGATGTTCTTCGGGATGACGTCGGCGCCATCGAGGATCGACAGCCGCGTCGCGCCGAGCTTCGGAATGTCGATGAAGTTCAGCCCCGGCACCTTCGGGTGGAAGGTCTCGCGGAGATAGCTGTCGTGGAAGAAACCGAACGTATCGCCGGGCTGGAACGCCGGGCCGAAGTCGGAGACGGTCGCCGTCGCGGGCGTCCCGGTGCCGCTCCCTGCCATCGTCACCGTCGGCGCCGACGATCCGCGCGCATATTTGCCGGGGCTGGTGCGCTTGTTCTTGGTGCTCACCGAGCCGCTGGTGACGCCGCCCTCGACATAATAGCGATAGTTCGCGGGCTCGTAGACCGTGCCGCCCGTGATGTTCGCCCAATAGGCGTCGTCGGCCATGCCCGCACCAGCCCCCGAGATCGAAATCCCCAGCACACCCCAGAAGGGTGCCGACGCCGCCAGCGAGGCGATGCTCTTCTTGGGGCGCTGCAACGTCTCGCCGCCCCACTGGTCGGAACCGTTGACCGAATCCACGAACCAGTCGGCGCGCGGAATGCCGGTGCGCAGTTCGGTTTCGTGCGCGATCAGCGTCTTGTTTCGCTCGGCAAGATTGGTCGCATAGTCGATGTCGCCACGCACCTGCGTTTCGATCAGCGCGCGGATGTCGTCGTTGGCAGGGGCGTCGGGGTGGATCGAGAAGAAGGTCTTGCCGTCCGTTGTCAGCGCCAGAGTGACATATTGCTCCAGCCCCGCCCCGGCGACGAACACCGTGTCGAGGTCGAGGCCGGCATGGCCTTCCATATGGTCGAAGGGATGCGCTGTTTTGACCAGCGTTGCCGCATCGCCGATATCCTCGGCGTAGGGCGCAAGCGTGGCGATGTCGGCGGTCACCGCCGCGACCGCGTTGATGTTGGGGAGGTTCTCTACGACGTCGTTGAAGCCCTCGTCCTGAAGCAACCCCTCGATAATCTGCCGCTGCCGGATCGCCTCAGCGGTGTTCTCGCCGAAGTTCACAACAACCGGTGGCCGTCCGATGACGGCAGTTCTGTCGACCATTGTCAGGCTCCGTGCAGGAAGAGTTCGCCGGCGAAATGCGTGAGCTTGTCACCGCCAGGCGGGGTGCATTTGATGTTGTGGAACAGCGTCTCGATCGCGCCGAGGTCCACGCCGCCGCGAAGAGTAATGACGTCCTCCTCGGCGATGCTTACAGTCACCAGCGTGTTACCGTCCGACAGTTCGGTGGCGAAGCCGAAGGGCTGGAGCAGTTCGCTGCTGTCCTCGAATGCGGCCCGGATGCCGCCCTCGAATGTTGCGGCGGTATAGTCGACGCCGACATAGGTGATGATCCTGATGAAGGGCTCCGCATTGAAGATCGTCAGCGGCCAATAGGCGCCGCCCGCCGCCGCGATGTCTCGCAGCCACGTCGCCGGAACTGTCATACTCTTTTCCTTATGGGATCATTTCGGGAAACTGCGGATATGAGCCGCCACCACCCCATCCTCCGGGCGGCGTTTCAGGTGGCGGAAATGACCCGGAGGATGAAGTCGTCACCCAACCGAGGAATACGAACGAAGCGTCTTCCATTTCATCCGCCGCGGGATATTCGGCGACCGAATATTCAGCGTCCGCAATGTGCCAGAGAAGGGCGTATTGCGTGCTATTCGAGAGGCCGGTTATGCTGTCAGCAGGGAAGCTGATTGACCTTCCGTCGTTGATGACGCCGACAAAGGCGCTGATCGTGATCGTGTCGTCGTTGCTGGTGATCGGATAGACAACCGATTGGGTCACGAGCCTGCGCGCACCGCTGACCTCGTTGTTGATGTTCGCGGCCGCATCCCTGTCAGCCGGATCGAGTAGCGTCGGCGTAGGCGGAGCGGTTCCCGTCTTACCCAACGCGAAATCGTGCTTCCCGCTCGTTTCGCTCATCAACACCCACCGCACCGCGAGCGTCTGCGGATCGATCGACCGGCGCACGATGACGCAATTCTGTTCGATCAGCCCGCCTTCGGGGTCGTCGATCGTCACCATGTCGCCGGGTCGATAGAAGCGAAATTCCGGCTTCAGGTTCCGCTTGATCGGGAACATCTCGCGCCCGTTGACTAACCTGTAGGCGGCGAGCTGCGTTGCCTGATCCAAATCCTGCACGAGGTCGAACTGGATCGTATCGGCCTTTTCCTCGCCGTCTTCCGACAGATAGCCGGAATCCGACACTTCCGCGGCTTCGACAAACTCCCATTTGTGCGAGGGCGAACGATACTTCGGAACGATCGTGTTGATGCGCTCGCGCCAAGTCTGCATCCCGCGCGTGCGATAGGCGCCGTCTGCATAGTCGTCCGGCGTGATCGTCACCAATGACACGCGGGGAGCGTCATACTTCACCGACAGGACGCCGCCCGAAAAGATCGGCTCGGCCGAGCCTGCCGCCATGATGCGCTTCAGGTTCGCCCACCGGTCATCCGGCTCAAAGATGACGCCGCCGACCTTCCATCCGTTGGCTCGGCAGACATTGCCCCAAGCGACGAAGGCCTCAACGTCGATCGCGTCGATCGACAGGCCGATGCCGAACATCTTCTTGCCAGAATACCAATGACCGAGCGCGTAGGTGAGCGCATGATCGTCCGGCCATTCGCTGAAGGCCCAAGTCGTCCGGTCATTGCTTCGCTGAGCGCCCGAGCCGCCCGGATATGTGTCGTCGAGCCGGGGGTTGTAGACCTTTACGCCGTCCCACACTGCCCCGAGCTGCGGAACGCCCGATGTATAGACCTCCCCATCCTTGTTGAATTTCAGCGACCACAGGATCGCCGCCTTGCCGCTCAGCTTGTGCGACGCCCCCCATCCCGGCATCCCGCCCCATTGCGGTGACAGGGCCGACGATTCCGGCGTCGCCCCCAACTGGAAGTCGCGATACATGAAGCTGGAATAATATCCGGTCGCAGCCGCTCCGCTGAAACCGATGGTCACGAAGTCGGCGTGCATCGAGACCAGGCCCTGCACCGGACCGCACACCGAATAGTCGATGACCATCCCGCGATAGGGATTCTGGACCTTGCCGACCTTGCCGCCGTAGCCGACGTCATGGCGAAGCACGCCGCCGTAATAGGTTCGCCCTATGATGTAGGGCGAGGGCGCATTCGGGTCGACCGTAATGTTGTTTATTCCACCCTGTGCGGGCGGACGCTTTGCGGTAACTTGGGCGCCGACGCTCGCCGCCGCGGCGATGGCCGCCGTAAAAGGCTGATGAGGGCCGGGAATCAGCGTTGCGATGCCCGCGATCGTCGAAACGATCTTGAGAACTTTGCTCATATCCGAAATGCCGTGATGATGGCTGGACGGTCGAGTTCCATCATTTGGAAACCGGCAGCTTCTTCTTGGAACCCCATGAACTTGTTGCCCGCGCAGATCGTCAACGCGTCGAAGCCTTCATTGCCGGGTAGGATGGCCACGTCGCCGACGATCATCTCAGCCGTCCCGATCTCCATTAGCCCGATGCCTCGCGACAAATCGGAGAGACCGCCCCACCCCCTATTTGCCAGCGCCCTCCTTGCGCCGATCGGAGACTGAAACGCGGGAAGCCTTGGCGGCTTGTGACCCATGCTGCGCAGATGAAAGCGCAGGACGTGAATGCAGGTCGCACCCTTCCAATCGAAGGTGCGGCCCCGATATTTGTCCCATGTCGCCTGCGTAGCCGCCGCGCGGTGCGCGAGGTTCACCGGAACACTTCCTGTAATTCTCGGAAGGTTCCTCCTCCTCCGCCGCCGCCGCCCATGTTGGTCTGAGCGGGCAGAGCCGTTCCCCACGCCACCCCGACGCCAACTCCCGTTGCGTTGTCCTCGCCAAGTTCGCCGGGAAACAGCGACTTGTGGAAGCGCGGACTCAGCGTGTTCGCTTCGTTGATGACGAACAGCCGCTCGGCCTTCGGAACGACTGACATTTCGAGTTCGCGCAGTCCCGTGTCGATGGCCAGATCGGTGCTATCGACCTGTCCATCGAACTCCAGCGACGGGGCGCCGAATATCTCGTTGGTGTCCAGATCGACTTCGGCGATCCACATGCGGACCCGGCAGCCTTGATATTCCGGCTGCGACAGGTCCGCTGCCGCCGCAGTGGAGCGAGGCAGGAACGTCATGCGCAGCGCCGGCAATTCGTCGCCTACGCCTTCCTCGACCGCCTCCATCGCACCTATGGTTCCGAAGTCTGCGTCACTCGCAACGAACGTCTCTTCATCCCACTTGACGAAGGCCCCGTCGCACAGGCGCAGGGTCGCTTCCGGCAACTCGATTTTTATGAGGCCGGCCAGCGTTGCGATTTGCATCGGTCAGCCCGCTTCCTCGATCGCGAACTGGATACCGACGTGATGTTCCAGGCTATATTCCCACGACCAACCCTCGCCGATAACTAGCCCTTCGATCATCGGCTTCTGCAAATGGACAACATCACCATCGGCGGGCGACACGCGAAGATGCGGAACAAGGTCGAGTTCGATGCCCCCATATCCGTCCTCCCGCGCGGGCGCGGCGGTGCAGTAGAGATAGTGCTGTCCATCGGTCGCGATCGACAGCCAATACCCTTCGCCAGCGCCGTAGCCCGGTCGGATGCCCTTTAACTGGATCGTGCTTCCGGCCTGATCGTCACCGTCGACAACAGGATTTCCCGGCGACCCTTGATCGACTCCGGCGAGTTGCCATTCGATCCGCAGTCCCTCCGTTTTCGCGCGCAAGAGCCGCGAAACGACGACGCGGCCGACATCCCGGTTGACGACAGGCGGCAATCCGACTTCGACACGGTAGCGGTTGCCCAGCCGGTTTATGCGCTGGATCGGCCCGCCAAGGGGAGGGCGCAGCACGCCGCCAAAGTCGATCAGCGACGGCCTGACGTAGTTGGGCACGACGCCTTCGGGCAGTTCGATCATGATGCAAGCCGCCTTGATCCAGCACGTCGCATCTGGGCAACTCCACCGGCTGCGCCGGCCGATGCGATGCCGGGGGCCGCGCTGTAGACCCTGCCGTCCACCACCACATCGAAATAGGGGGAGGGCACAATCTGCGCGATGCCACCAAACCTTCCGCCGAGCTGATTGTTCGGCGTCACCCGTGCCCCGCGCGGGAGGTCGACCAGTTCCGGCCCGCGCTCGCCGACGAGGGCAAGCCCGCCGGGGGCGAAGTTGGTTCCTAGCGCGAACTTCGGAAGATTCTTGAAAATGCTCCCGAGGCCCGCCCCTATTTTGGCTAGAGAGTCATCGCCTGCGACAATTGAGTTAGACCCACCGCCCATATTCCCGAGGAAGTTGGCGAGCGGCGCAATAAGGTGCTTCTGAATTTGCAGGCGGAGAATGTCCGCGAGCATCTGCTTGAAGACGTTTTTCGCTACATCCCCGAGCGATTTGAAGTTGACGATGGCATCGGCCAATTGGTCGTTCAGCGATTGAAGTCCGCTGACCCGGATTTCCTCAAAGGCTTCACTCATCTGAGCCGCGGTCAGATTGATCTCCCGGCGATACCTTTCCATCGGCGATTCCGTGTCGCGCATCGCGGCTGCGCGGCGGTTGGCGAACTGAGCATCAAGCGCATCCCGGAGAAGCTTCGCCTCCTGCCAGCGCGCGCTTCCGACGGCTTCAGTCGCGAGGATGCCGTCGAGGATCGCGCGCTGATGACGATACTCCAGATCGAGCATCTGGAGAGCAAGGTCGCGGCGCTCGCCTTGCGTCAGCGCGAAGTCATAGGCGTGATCCAATGCATCGCGCTCGATTTCATATTGCGCCCTCGCAACGGTGGCTCGGTCCTGTTCGGCCTCGCGCAACTCCTCGCGAGTTTGCAATTCGCCGTAGAGCGACTTCTGCTTCTGGACGATTAGGTCGCCGGTTTCGTCCTCGGTCACCGCCTGACCATAGAGCGTATCGAAGATAGCCATTCGAGCCTTGGCTTCGTCGGCGGTCATCTCTTTCTTGCGGACGGCTTCGTTGATCTCGGCGATGCGCCCCTCTCGCTCAAGGGCGAGTATCTGGCGCTGGAACTCGGCGCGTTCGGAGGCAGTGGCCGCCAGCTGCTCGCGGGCCTGCAATTCTTCGATCTGGAGCGAGCGTAGTTCTTGCGCTTCGCGATAGGCCCGCTCTTTCGGGTCGTCGGCTCTTGCCTGCCGTCCACCCCCCGATTCCTCGCTAACGTTGGCAACGGGAGGAGGGGCGGCATTGTCGATCAGGTCCGAGATTTCCCTGAGCCGCCGATCCCAATTCTCGGCAGTCTTTTGGGCCGCAACCATGTCGCTGACAGCGCTGTCCAGCGCGCCCTCTAGCCCAGCCTCGGGCGCCAGGCGCGAGAAGCGGGGGTCCATTGACGCGACGCTCGGCCTCCGCTTCTTTTCCGCAATGGCAACGGCCAAGCGCTGCACTTCGGCTTGCGCTAGGATCACACTGGCACGAGCACTAGCCAGTTTCGCAGCGGCGTTCTGCTGTTCGGCCTTCGCGGCGGCCAATGCCTTCTTTCGCACTTGTTCATGGGCGCTCGCCAGTTTCTGGGCCAACTCGGCGGCCTTGCTGGTCTGGGGGTTCGATTCCTTCAGCGCCTTCGCATAGGCTTCCGATGTTTGACCCGCCTCCCTCGCGCGGCGCCCGGCGATATAGATAATCCCTGCCAGTGCAGCGATTGCCGCCCCGACGCCTGTTGCGATCAACAGCCCGCGAAGCGCGAGGGCAAGAAGTCGCATCGCCACTGCCGCAGGGCCGCCAGCGACCGCCAGGGCCGCCAGTTCGAGCTTGAGCAGCGTGAGTGAGGGAAGGCCCAGCTTCAGTGCCACCCACAAAGGCGCGAGCGCGCTTTTCAAAATCCCGATGGTCAGAACGACCGGGCCAATCGCCGCTGCAATCGCCGCAACGACAGCGACGAACTTCAGCACGGCGGGACTCGTTTCCGAAAGGGTGTCCACGAAATCACCCAGCCTCGTGATAAGCGCCGTAATCGCTTCCAGAACACCGGATTGGCCGATGCGAATGGCCAGTGTCTCGATTGCCCCTTTCAGGTTTTCGAGCTGGCCGTAGAAGCCTTTGAGCCGTTCCTGCGCCTGTGCGGCCGCATCGGTTTTCCGGATTGCGTCGGCCATGCGTTCGAGACCGGCGCCGCCCTGTTGCATCAGGCCGATCGCCGTTCGCATCGCGTCAGTGCCAAAGATTTTCTTCAGGACTTCGGTCTTGGCCTGATCGTTCAGCCCGCCCAGCTTGACGCGCAGTTCTTCGGCGATCTCCGCCATCGACCGAAGCCCGCCATTGGCGTCGTAGAACTGGAGGCCGAACGCCGCGATTGCTGCCTTCGCCTGCTTCGAGTTTCCGCTGAGCGAGGTCAGAAAGGTCTTGAACGAGGTGCCGGCGTCTGAACCACTGGCGAACAATGAGGACGTTGCCGCGAGGACTGTGTTGAAGTCGGTGAAATCGACGCCAAGGCCACCGGCAACACCGCCAGCCTGTCCAATCGCCAGCGCATAATCCTCGAAATCGAGTTTCGATTGATTGACCGCCCCGGTAATTTGGTTGACCGCATCCGGCAATTGCGATGTCGCCAGATGGAACTGCTGCATCGTATCAGTAATGGCATTCGCGGCAGGAGAAAGCTCCGAACCAGTCGCGCTTGCGAGGTGGACCGCGGCCTCGGCGGCGCCGTCGAGGATTATGCGCGCGGACAGGCCCGACTTCGCCAATTCGTCCATCGCGTTCGCCGCGTCGGATGCTCCGAAAATCGTGTCCTTGCCCAACTTCAGGGCAAGTTCGCCCATCTCCTTCAATTCGCTCGCCGACGCCTCCGACGAAATGCCGAGCTTGATCATCGACGACTCGAAGTCGCCGCTCATCTTGATAACCGCAGCACCAGCCGCAGCGATTGGCGCAGAGATCGCCAGCGTCAGTTTCTTGCCGAGCTTTTGAAGCTCCTTGCCCGAACGCTCGAACTCGCGCTCCATCCGCTTGAGGCGCTTTTCGGAGACGTCGGCCCCCTTCTCGAAGGCAGCCGTATCCAGACCCAGAATCACACTGAGCCTAGCGATGACGTCGGCCATGCCTGCCATCCGGGATTCTCCAATAAAAAGGGCGGCTCAGTGGCCGCCCGTTTGGGTTCAAAATCTATGTTTGCGCTCAGGTCAGGCGAATGATGCCTATGAAAAAGCCGCCCGGTGAGGGGCGGCGTTCATGGGAGCCGGGTTGTATCTTGGCCGCCTCAGGGGCGGCTTATCGTCCCTATAGCTGGCTGCACTGATCTAGCGAGCGTGATTCTGATCATTAATATCTTGAATTTTGTTGTGTTTCTCTTGCAATTCGGCGTCGAGTGCCGCCGTGCAATCGTCGTGGAGCGACCTCCATGCAGCCTCGCCGTCGCTAACCAAAACAGCGCCTCGCCGACGCGAGTAATAATATTTCTCGAATCCTACATAGCCGCCAAAACTGTTTTTCGCATTTACCTCAGCAAGGCAAAGCAGCCCTGCATCAGGGAAAACTGAAGATTCTATACCCTCTCTAAACTGTGCGCTCGCAGGGTCTTTCAGTTTTTGGAAACGGCAGATCTCGCTTCATCCAGTAGCGCCGAGGTAGCATCCGGCTGAGGCGTCGTTTCGCCTCCGCCACAACCCATCAAGACGAATGCTGGCAACAGGTGGCACAGCCGAAGCGACTTTCGCATCTTTGTCCCCAACGAACAGCCGACGTGAACCAATACCCTAGTCCGTGATCGCTGCGAGTGCCAGAAAATCAACTTCCCCAACAATTCTTATCGACTGCCCCTTGGCAATCAAGGCTTCAGCCTTGACGTGCTTCCCGCTCTTCGCGCTCCACCCCGGAACGATGTCACGCTCCCCCACGACCAGCATGGTCGTTCGCTTTGTGACCCCACTATCCACGTTGGCGCCGGCCGCAGCCGCCATGTCAGCCGCTACGGAACGCGATATGGACAACTCACCAGTGAAGACGATCGTTTCCTCAGCCAACGCACCGTCACCATCGCCCAGGCGCCTAATCGACGCTGCATGATCGACCTCAATTCCTCTATCGAATCTCACCAATCCAATCTGGCAGATGCTGCTGAACTTCGGATTTGCCGTTTCGACATCGACCACCACGAATCCCATAGCGCCCTCCCGCATGGGATAGAGCACTTTTCATCCCGAAGAGTCCACGCCCTCCTTAACCTTCGCCTTCTTCATCTTGCCTTTCGCCATCGCGAGCAGCTTCTTGGCGCCGTCGTTCCGGCGCTCGGTCGGCGTTTTCAGATAATCGGAGAGCGACTTCATGGACTTGGTTCTGGCAAACCGCTCGGCCTGCCAGCCGATCGACAGCGAGAGGTCGAATGTCGCCTTGACCCGCGCCCCGACGATCAGCGAGAACGTGCGCGGGGTTTGCTGCCAGAAGGCTTCCGGGTCGAGGCCCGCTTCACACCATTGGCGCCAGAGGTCTTCCCAACTGGGGGCGCGTTTCCCGATTTCTCGCCCTCCGACTTTGGGAAGGCGTTCTGTGTCGCTGCTTGTAGCGCCGCGCCCACCGCGGCCATGTCGGTGCGAATCATCTCTAGCACCTCGACGGCGGTGATGTCGGGATGGTGACGACGCAAGGCCCCGAACAGAAGCGCACGGATCGCGCCGACAAAGCCTGCCGCAGCATCGGCCATGATCTTCGGAAGGGGGTGGCCGTAGATCGGTTCGGCCTCGACCAGCCCCTCCATGTCCAGCACCAGCGTGAATGATCGGCCATCGCTCAGATTGAGCGGTGCCTGCCCTTTGAACGGGTTCATGCCGATCAGCTCACATAGGCTTCGATGTCGTCGACCGAAACGATGCGGAACGTGGCCGTCGCCTCCATCACGCCATCAGGTGTGACCCGGCCGCGCGAATAGCCAGTGCAGCGGGCCGTGCCTTCGATCTGCGCGACGGGCTCGCCATTCTCGGGAAGCACCGCCTTGAACGCGCGCACGTCGGCCTCCTTGAGGGCGCTTTCGAGCAGCACGTCGGTGTCGGATAGCGGACGGAAGTTCAGCAACACCTCGAAGTCGGAATCTTCGTAGAAGCCGCTCAGGTAATCGCGCCGCCAGTCGGACGATTTGAGGTGCGTCGCATCGACTTGCTCGCGCGAACCGCCGGTCGGAACGTCGAATTCCTTGACCTGGACAAGCTCGTAAAGCGCGTCGCCGTCGTGGAGCCAGAACTCGCCCATATAGCCGAGCGAAGCGTCGCCAGTTTCTGCCATGATAAATAATCCATCTTGCCGCACGAAGCGGACTGGGACTCGGCGTCATCACGACGCGGAAACCCGGTTGAACAATCGGACCTGAATGCTGCACGGCCAGCCGGTCCAAGCTGGCGCGAATCTCAATCTGCGAATGTGTGTTCCATCATCAGGTCCACGATCTGGTGATGTGTGAACCCTTTGGGCGTATCGGTGCCTTGGCCTTCTCGGGGGCCTTCCGCCTTTACGCGCCCGACCCGGCCACCGGTCACTGACCAAGGCGCATCGACCGCCTGCACGATTTTGGTCCCAAGTTGCTTTGCGGCACCGAAACTAGGCGCGAAGCAACTGGCCTGCACCCGCGTCCGTCTCGCGCTCTGATAGCCTTTCAGATGCTCCGGTCGCGGGTCGCTGATGATGTGCAACCGGACGTAGGGCAGGGCAGCGCCTTGCGGGACGACTGCCCAATAGATGCGGGTCGCGACGACGGCGGCGACCGCCGTGTCCGCAAGCAGTCGGGCGCGGAGGGCGGTTGCAAGGTCAGCCACGCTAGCGCCCCTTCGCAGCCTTCCGCGCAATTCGCGCCTTCGCCTTGTTCACTTCATCGGCCAGCGTGTCGCGAACTTCGCGCACAACGGCTTGACCTTCGCTATCCGCCGCCGGGCGGGCGTAGGGATTAGGCGACATTTCGACCGTGCCCTCTTCCTGCCAACCTGCATTCGAGCGGTTCAGTTTTCCTTCCGGCGCAGGGCCGGTCATTACCTGGACGCCGGTCGATCGTTCGAACCGCACCGATCCCCGAGCGCGTTTGGCGGTTACAACCTGCGTCTTCATGCTGCCCGCGAGATCGCCTTCGTCCTTTGGCGCCAGTTGCTCCATCTTGACCCGGATGCGCTCCATCGACTTCGTGGCGGTGCGGCGAAGGACGTTGCGGGCGGTCGCGCGCGGCAGTTCCTCCGCCAAGGCCCGTTCCAATTCCTTGAAGCCCTCCGTGCGGAACGTCTCGCGGGCCATCATTGCACCCGTTTTGCCGTCATCTCGATCTCGCCGCGCTTCGGCGCGTCGGGCGCGATCGAAACCACATCCCAATTCGACCCATCCCAGACGATACGATCCTCGACCTTTGCCCCGCGCGTCAGGCCGTTTGACAGCATGTTGAACGTCGCCGCCTGCACTGCCTGTTCTTGCGCCGCCTGCCTGCGCTCATCGCCGCGCCCGAGGTAGACCGCCGCCCATTCCTTGCCGCGATCAGCCCATGTCTGGATTTCCTCGCCATATTCGTCCTGCGTCGCTGTGAAGCGCTGCAAAGTTATCAGCGAATCTCGTCGGCCAGCGCTGGTCATGCGATCGTCGGAAGCCTGAAGGGCCCCGCCAGCGCCTCTACTGCTAGCGGGACTTCGTGCGGGATTGTCGCATTGCCGACCGCAACGGCCTCCCGGTTGATATACCAGTGCGCAATAAGGAGGAGTTGAGCCTGCTCCAATTCTGGCGCGTATGCGTCATAGTTTTCACCGCAATATCGCTCCAGCCAAGCGAGCGAGGCAACGACATAGCCCATGATGAGCGCGTCCTCATCGTTGTGACGGACCCTGATCTGGTCTTTCGCCATTTGGAGAGAGACACTCATTTCGCGGGCTTTGCGTCTCGGCCCCTGCGCGCGGCGATCATCCAGCCGCTGTCGGGGGTGTCGGGCTTAGCGTTGGTGTCCTTCGTGGTCACCCACAAACTGCCACCCCAAACTACCATGTCGCCCTTTCGGTAGGCGCGGCCTTCCTTGTAGGCTTCGCGGAAGATCGGGATGGGGAACTCCAGCTCGAAGCTGTGCATCGTGTCGCCGCGCAGAAACTTGAACTCAAGCGTCCGCTCATCGGTCTGCTCGATGTCGAAGTCGTCGAGAGTGAAGGTTGCGCCGGCGTCGCCGTCCTTACCGACGACAAGGCCAAGGTCATGCGTCCGACCGTCGCTGGTCGTCAGGACGAGATGCCCTTCCTTGTCGATCAGGGCGCCGGCAACGCCAACGCCATCGTCGCCTTTCTTCGGCTCCGGCAAGTCGCTGACCGCCTTCGCGATGCCGTCCGCGATCATCTTGCCGATCGCGTCCATGTCCGGCCCGATCGGGGCAGGGGCTTCGGGGACGGGAATTGCCTTGACCGCCTCGGGAAGTTGCTCGCTCACCGCTTGCTGTGTCAGTTCGTCGATCATCTCGCGAACAGCGTCCATGTCGACTTCGCGCGGCTCGACCATGACAGGCTCGGGGTCGGGCAGGGCGGCGACGGCCTTTTCGACTTCGGCACGAACCACGCCGGCCAGCCGCTCGGGATCAACGGGCAGGGGTTCCGCATCCTTGCCGACGACGCGGCCCAGCGCCTTCGCGATGCCGTCCTCGAAGGTTGCGACCAGATTTCCTTCGCGGTCGATCAGAAGGTCTTTGATGCCAAGCCCCTTTTCGCCTCGCTTGGGCTCGGGGAGCGCCGCTACGGCCTTATCGACCATCGCCTGCACTTCGGCATGGTCGAGGCTCTTTTCGTTCTGAGGGGTTGGGATTTCGGCAACTGCGGCGGCAACAGCCTCCGACACGATGGTCTTCATGCTGTCGGGGTCGAAGGGAGCCGGGATTTCGCGCTTCTCGACCGCGGCAAGGCGCTCGGTCAGATCACCGTTCGCATCCCGCAGCGCCTTGTTCTCGGCGATCAGCGGGGCGGTGGCTCGATCGACATAGGACCGCACCGATTCCAGCATGGCTTCGCCGAAGGCTTTACCGTCGAACATCAGGAAAGCCCCTTCGTGAATACGAGAAGCGCCTTGGCGGCTTCCAGTTCCATCGCGTTGTCGTTCGCTGGCTCGGTGGGCGGCGCGGTGGCAGTGTCCTCCGCGAACGGGTCATCTTTCGCGTCGCGCTTGGCCAGTGCTTGAAGGCTGAAATCTTGCTGCTGGCGATAGACGCTATCGCCGCCTTCGACCGGCTTCAGGTCGATTCTCCGACGCGCCTCGTTCGGCGTCATCGTGTTGCGGCCCTTGTCGAGCATTTCCATCTGCGTCACGCCGTCCATGCGGAGCAGATTATCCAAGTCGAACTCGGTGCCCAGCTTTTCGCCGGTTCCTAGGCCCTCGTCGAGCAGCAGTTCGGCCGCCTCGATAAGCACCTGCAAACATTGGCTATAATATTCGACGTTTAGCGCCTGCACGTTGTTGTAGCTCGGCATGTCGCCGACGCCGATCTTGTAGGGCGGGACATGGAAAGTCGAGCAGACGACCTCCGCCGTCCACTTCATCTGTTCGACCATCTGGGCATCGACGGGGTTGATCGTCAGCGCCTCGAATTTCATCCCGTCGCCGAGCACTGCGATCTTACCCGCGTTCTCGCCGGTATATTTGGATTCCCACGTCTCTTTGAGGCGGGTCGCATTGTCGGGGTCGATGCGCCCCGGAGCGATTAGCAAGCCGCCCGGTTTCGACGCATTGGCAAAGAAGTTGGCGCTGTTTTCCTGAAGTTTCAGGCCCTGTGTCGCCGCGAGCCCGCAGGCGAAGATGGGCGAGAGACCAACCAGTGGATGGAAAAGGCAGTTGAAGCGATCATGAATGATCTCGCTGGCAGGGACCAGCACCTGATCTTCCTCGATGCCAGCAATGTTGTCGGTCGACAGTTGGTAATAGGCCGTCCCGTCAGGCGTCAGCATCGGCTTTGTGCGGCAAGGGTCGAGCACATAGAGACCGGCGACGACGTTGCGATTGTCGCGGCGTTTCAGGACGTAGGTGTTGCCACGCGCCAGCTTCGACAGCACCCACGATTCCCAGAACTGGATGCGCGTCTGGAATCCGTTCGGCTTGCGCATGACGCGCGAGTGCGTCGTGGAGCGCTCGACCTCGCTCCAGATGCCGTCCTTGTCCTGCTCGACCAGCTTCACGCGTAGCTTGGAAATGTCGCTGGCGATCAGCGTCATGCACGAAAAGACGGCATGGAATGCGAGGACCGAATTCTGGTCGATAGTCACATTTTTTTGCCACGCACCAGCAAACGATTCCTTGATGATCGAATACCAGCCACCGCGCTGATCTAGCGGTGACAGGTTTGCTTTCTGGCGTGGCGCCAGACCAGCAGACAGGACGGTCAGCGCGCGCTCAAGCACGATAGACCCCTCGGCGGATCACCGCGGCGAAGGCGATGAAAGCGAGGCCGGCGGCGATTAGCGTCCACGCCGTGCCAACGAGCATGAAAATGCCGCCCAAGATCAGGCCCGCGCCGACTACGGCGATCAGCAGCATGGCGATGACTTCGTTCATGCGGCCTCCATCATATCCATGCGGTAATGTTCGCGCGTGAAGGGATCGACCTTCGCGGCGTCCCAAGGTTTCAGCGAGCCCGGGAAGAACAGGATGCGGGGAGGTGTCGCCAGCCTTTGCCGACGATAAGCGCCGCCGAACCAGTAAACGCCGTCGTTCTCGTCCCAGACCTTTTCTTTCGGCCCCAGCTTGTGCATCAGCCAGGCTTGATCGGACCCGCAAAAGAGGCTGCCCGATTCCAGCGCGGCTTCTTGATTAAAGTCCTCATAGACCTCAGGCCGACAACCGGCCTTCATCATGATCATGCTGCCGTTGTATGGACGGGTCCGAGTGGTCCCTTTGAACAAAACAAGGTCATCGTCGCGGTCAAACAAAGGATCGAGTGGCCCACCGATCACCGCGTCGAGATCCATCGAAACGAACCGCTCGCCGAAAATGTCGGCAGCATCCCGGCGGAACATCGACAGGCGCCGGTAGCATTGGGGCCGGCCGTTCGACCAGCGCGGGTTCTTGATGTCCAGAAAGTCACCGGGCGGCGTGATGATTTCGATGCTCGGGTCGATCCCTTCGGGCATATCAGTGACGCAGCAGATGCGGTGCGGCATCGACAGATTGCGGCGGACGCCAGCAGCGGCGATGTTCACGTGATCTGCGACGTAGCGTGTGCGGGCCTGTTCCTGCTCCCACAGCCAGAAATGGATCGAGAGCATCAAGCCGTTCCTTCCGTGCGGCGCTCGCCAATATGCCAGCAGATGTTCTCGTTGGGCCGCAGCGTCTCGATTTCCATCCGGCGCTTCATGTCGGACAGCAGTCGAACTCCATTTGAGGCGGCAAGCAGCTTGCCAGCGTCAGTGATCGACGGTGGCCCACCCCAATGCGTCACGCCGCGCTCCCATCCTTCAACATCAGGCGTCCAGTCGACAACTTTGCCCGAGGCCAAATTGCGCGGGTCGCAATATTCCCGCGGACCAGCCCGGCTCTTTCGCAGGCCCGTCAGCCGGACGCAGGGCGCTTCGACGTCAGGGATCGGCGCGACCCACTCCCAGTCGTTCTCAAGGTGCAGGATGCGCGTTGCCCCGCGCCTGACCGCTTCCTGCCATGCCATGCGGGCCGTCGCGCATCCGCCCTGCCGATTGGCTGAACGATAGACTGTCTCGAACCCGAACCTCGCGGCGATCTGCATGTTTCTGTCGTCGCTTGAAGCATCGTCAGCGTGCAGCAACAGGTGGCCGTTGTTATGAGCCGAAAAGCTTTCCAGCGTTCGCAGCGTATAATCGGCCCGATCGGCAGTGAGCAGACAGACAGCGATCATGCGACCCGCTCGAAAGGATAGCTCATCGTCAGCGGTGGCCCGCCTTCGTGCCGGATCGTTTCCTGACGCTCCGCCTTTGCAACCGAGAACTCCGATGCCTTCCGGCCGAAGTCGGTCGTCGAAGCGTCCGCCACGATCTCGCGCGGAATGCGGACGAGCGGACTCTTGAGGGTAACGACCCTATTTGCCAGCGCGGTAAGCCGGTCCCGAACGTCATAATCTGAGCCATAACAGCCGGCCCAACGCTCATCGAAACCGACAAAGCGATCGAACAGCCGCCGCGACACGAGCCAGCTATTCGGGTGTGGCTTGTAGGGCGTCATGTCGGGCGCATCGACGCGCGAGAATCGATAGACGTCCCATTCCGAAAGTGTCGATTTCAAGACTTGCCGCAGCGTTTCCTCGGGGACCAGATGATCCATATCAGTGAAGAGCAGCCAGTCGGTCTTGGCATGGGCCGCGCAGACGTTGCGGGCGGCCATCCAGTTCCACGGCGTTTTCCGGGTGATCCGGAACAGCTTGTAGTCGAAGCCGGGATTAGCCTCGGGCGCTTCGATCATTTCCGGGCTGCAATCGTCGCAAACCAGATACTCGACATTCCGCCTGATCTTGTCCGGCATCGTGGCCAGGTTCTCGAACTGGCGCCGCAGCATCTCGGGATTGCGATAATAGGCGTTGATGATCGAGACAGCCCTCACGCTGCCCTCCAATATCGGCCCTTGGGCGAGGGCTCGACGATGACGATCTCACCGAGGATTTCGCGAGCCGCTTCCTTCACACCGTCCCAATTGGCGTCGTCACCAGCGATCAGGCCACCAGCTTTGACCTTGGGCTTCCATGCGAGCAGGTCGGCTTTGACGTTCTCGTAATCATGGGTGCCGTCGATGAAGAGGAAGTCGATGCTCCCATCCTCGAACGTTGCCGCGGCTTCGACCGAGGGCAGGGCGAGGACGTCGACGACCGATGCTACCGGCTTGAGATTCGCGCGCGCCTGCTGTTCGAGCGTCTTCACGTCCTCGCAGTCGCGGTGATTGGGCGAGCCTTGAAAGTGGTCGACCGTGACGAAGCGGATCGGCTTGCCGCTGTTGATGATCTCGACCCCGGCGAAGGCGGCTGACTTGCCCTTCCACGTTCCGATCTCGACTATCAGGCCATAGGGCAGGCTGTCGATGACCTCCTTGTAAAGCCCGATGAACGAGGCCCAACCTTGGACCTTGCTGTAATAGTGCTTCATGCAGGCACCAGTTCGTTCGGGGCCGGCGGCTTCGGATCGTCGCCCGTCTCACGGTCATCGTTGGGCGGGACGTAGAAGGTCGGCCACCCATCCTTCCAAGTCACTGTCGCACGCGCGGGCAGGGCGTTCATGAACCACGCCGCGAACAGGATCATCGCGGCGGTGGGCTTCACCTCACCAATGACGACATTGCCCTCGATCCTCATTTCCATGCTGACCAAGGCGTTGCCCTGAAAGCGGATTGCACCGTCCGCAAAGTCCAGTTCGATCAGTTCGCAATGAGCATGCGCCGATGCCTCCGCTGCGCTCGCGAAACTGGCGAGGCATTCGTCTAGACCGCGATGCTCGTAGCGGAGGGTGGCGACGATGCGGGCCATCAGTCGGCGAACCTTACGCGCTCACCGTCGATGACAAACGTCACGGTGATTTCGCCCATTTCATCGACGCCATTTGACAACACCACGCGCGACTGCATTGGAAGCGGCGAGCCGTTGTCGTCGCACAACACGATTGCTTTGCCGCCGGGGACCGATGAAGCGGCGTCGATCTTGATCAGCATTTCAGGCAGCCGCGATCCGCTGGCGCAAGGCGTCGGCATCCCAACCATTGAAGGGGCGCTTTCCTAGCTTGGCTGTGTATTCGGCGCGCAGGGCTGCGATGTCGCCGCCGGTCTGCTTGAGCGAGCCGCCTTCGACGCCGTTGTCGTCATGGTCCAGTTGTGGACGCCCGGCGCGCCTCTTTCCGACCTTGGCCTTGCCGAGTGCTTGCAGCAAGCGCGCGCGCGGCCCATCGACCTTGCGAATGAGGTCACCCTCGGTCAACCGGCGGGTGCCGTATCGAAAGTCACCGATGGCGACCATATCCTTGTGAGCCATACTCTCGCTCCACGAAAAAGGGGGCGGCGAGCCGAAGCCCGCCGCCCGCATCATCAGGTGTTGGTCGGGCCGCCCCATGCGGCGCCAGTCAGATAGGTCACGCCGGTATCGCGACGACGCGCCCAGTTGACGGTGCGTTCGGCGAGGAAGCCGACGCTGTTGGTCTGCCACAGGCTGACCAGCGACGTGGCGTTGACATCGGCCACAGAGCTGCCCTGAAGCGAGCTGTCGAGCATTTCGAGCGAGGCCTCGCGGCTCATATCGACCGAAACGCCGCCTTCATCCGCGAAGTAGATGTCGGACGCGTTGACCAGCACGACGATGCTGCCCGACAGATAATTCGCGCCCGCATATTCCGACGTGATCACCGGCAGGCCGAAGAAGGTGCCGCCGTTCGCCGTCAGGCCGGGGAATTCCGGCTGACCGAGCGGGTTGACCATCATCGACAGCGCAAGGGCCAGGCCGGCGGGCATGATCCAGACGCCCGCCGACAGCGGGTTGTTCGCATCGACGAACTTCTGCATCAGCGACCGCACGTCGACACGGATGTCGTCCGCGTCGCCGGTGCCTTCGGCTGCGATCGAATCCGCGCCGAACGTGATCGACGCCGGCGAGACTCCGGCCGCCGCATCCTTCCCGGGATTGATGAAGTCGATGTCGAGGCGCTGGGCAAGCGCTTCCGCCAGCTGGTCACGGACGATCGCTTCGGCCGACGGCGAGCTGTCGCGCACCATCTCCATCGTCAGGACCGCGATGTTCGCGACCTTCAGGGGATCGAGCGTCGTGCGGCTGAAACCGAAGCTGGTCAGCGGCTTCGGTTTGCCTTCACCGACCCAGTGACCCTGACCGGGCTGGGTCTGGGTGATCAGCGGAACACGGAACGGCACCCGACGCAGCGACGGGATGCCGTTCGAGCCGAACCGGCCGATGATCGTCATCGGGCGCAGGAACTCGACGAAATCGGCGAACGCGGACGATTCCGTCCCGACCAACGCTTCAGCCCAGTTGCCCGAGATGTTGGCGCCGGCGGGAACTTCCGCCTTCTCGATCTTGTCGAAGCCGCGGGTTTCCATGCCCTTGAGCACGGCCACGGTTTCCGACTGATCGCCGTAGCGCGCAGCCGCGAAACTGACCGCGCCGCCGAGCGAGCCCTTGGCGATGCCGAAGCTCTTGACGAGTCGGGCGAACGCGATGCCCTTTTCGAGCTTCTGCTCGGCCTTGACCTGGATGCGCTCGCCGGCACGCGATTTGCCGGCATCTTCCGCGTTCTGGCCTTCGGCGGGGACCGCCTTTTCCTTTGCGCGGTTTTCCGCGGTGCGGAGCCGTTCAAGGTGCTTGTCGATCGAGGCGATCTCCGCCTCGTTGTTGTCGAAGTCCTCCGACTGCTGATCGTCGAGGGTGGAGCCATCCTCCGCCGACTTCTGCATAATCGCGTCATTGGCAGCTACGAGCGACGCTCGCTTTGCCTCATACGCGGTGATCTGTTCCGCAATGGTAGCCATGAAAAAAGTCCATCTTGCCCCGCCGAAACGAGGTCTGGGAAACCGGCGTCATCATGACGCGGGACCGTGGGTTTGGTTATGTCTTCAGCGGAATAATCCGCTTGATGACGAAGGGCGCCGTCGATGCTTTGACTGGCTCATCCAGCCGCACGACACGTCCCATTTTGCTCTGGTGAGCGGGAGTGTCGCGCTGCGGAATTTCGGGGTCTTCGGCGACGAAACCGTCGCCGAGAGAATAGCTTTTCGTGCCGGTAATTTTGGCATTCGCCTGCGCCGGGATTCCAACCGCGCTCAGCTCATACCACTCCCACGAGGTGAACTTCAGGCCTCCGGTGGGCAGAACATCGAAGTCAAGCGGGCGGAAGCCGATAGATACCGCCTTGCGAAGGCCGTGCTTGATGTAGCTCCACGCCTTGTCGCAAAGCGCCTTGGCCTCGCCTTCCTCGGCGATTTTCTTGATCTGCGCCCAGAACTTGATGCCCTTGTCGGTGACTTCGACGCGATTGACCTCGCCGACGACCTGCGAATGGTCGTGATCGAGCAGGAACGGAATGGGCAGCTCATATTCTGCGCCCTTGGGAAGAACGATGTCCCCCATGCGATCGACATCAGGCGTGGTCGCCCATCCCTCGATCGTGCGCGCATCATCGTCGAGCGCCTTGATCTCAAAGCGCACCAGTGCCTTATTCATGGCGTTCTCCTTTAGGAGTTTTCAGCCCTCACCTTCGCCCAACGGGCGAGGTTGTCTTTGGACCGCCTTTCTCGCAGCTCCGGCGTGTAGGACGCCTTCACCGATTGGCTCAATTTTCGCCTTTGGTTCTCATTGAGCGGCGGATGTTGGTAGCCTTCAGCTTTCCGCTTCACCCAATTCGCCTTGATCGCAGCGGACATTTTCGCCCTGATTTCTGGGTCGGCCCATTGCGTTTTCGCGCCGACTGCCATTTTTGCCAAATGGCTGTCAGCCTTCGGCTTCCCTCGCCGCGATTCCGACATGCGGCGCCGAGAAGCTTCGCTGTGCTTCACCCCCAACGGCGATCCGGCAACCTTAGCGACGTTAAACTCGCACCCTTGGTCGATATAGAATTGCTCTCTCGCCAAGAGCGTATCTCGTCCGCACCGCTCCAAAACGCGGAAGCAGAATGCCTCCTCACCGTGCTTGTTCCACGAATGCTGAAGATGGGTGCTGTGATGCTTGCCGTGGCGCAGTTTATGGCGATGAGAATGCCAACGCTGCGTAAAGTTTAGCGCGCTTCCAACGTAACGCTTGCCGTTGACGAGGTTCACGATTTCATAGATGCCGGAATCAGCCATAACGCCTCCAACTAGGTGCTTGTGGTCAGGGCCGGGTTGAGGGTGCAACCTCTTCTCGGCCCGCTTTCAATCTACACATTTCTGTCAGAATACCAAGCCATCAGGCCCGATTTTGCATCAGGGTTTCTCCTAAACAATCAGGATTTCGTAGGTTGGCGCTGCCAGACTGTTGCAGGCCATTGCCGCGCCTATCGCCATGCAAATAGCGACAGCAGCGTCGATCTTGTTCGCGGCCCGCTCCTTCGCGAGCCAGTGATTGCCCCAGCGGTCTTCATCAGTGACCGCGCTCATCATCGCCGAAATCAGGACCGGGTTGGTCTTGAACCGTATGCGCCGTTCAAGGATTGCGTCCTCCAGTTCGCGCAGCGACCCCGGCATCCACATGCCTTCGGGCTCTTTCCCCTCGGCCTGTGCCGCCCGTTTCATCGCCTCGGTTGGCTTGCCCTTTTTCGTGCCGCCCTGCGGATGCTCTGCGAATTCGATCGACAGCCCTAGCTTCGCGCACTCTTCCTCGAACCGCTTGAAGGCAAAGCGGTCATAGGCGACCAGTGCGACATCAAAGTCGCGGTCATCGTCTGCCAGCGCCTGAGCGACGTGATCGAAACGGATGCTTTGGCCCGGTGGCGCACTCAGATGCTGGTCGCGCACCCACAGCTCATACGGCGCCTTGTCTCGAAGCGCGCGGGCCGGAACCGTGTCTCCCGGCGTCCATGCCTCGATCCAGCAATCATAGGTTGGCTTCGATACGATCTCAGGCTTGCCCTCGACGATGACTTCGACGTCCATGCTGCCGGTTTCAACGATGCTCGCTTTCACCGTAAGGTCTCGGTTCTGCGACAGGTCGATGCCTTCGACGATCTTCTTGCCGTGATGGATTGCTGGGTCGAAGTCGGCCAGGCAAGGCTCCAACGCCTCGCGCGTCATCCATGCCGTGTCAGCATCGGTCCACTTGCAGAAGTGAAGGCGGAGGATGCTGTTTAGTTTCCCCGGCATCGCTTTGGCCTGTGCCACCACATCGCGGAGGTATTCTTCTGTGATCGTCACCCCGAGTAGAGGGTTTGCCTTGATCCAACACGAAGGGTCCGTCAGCGGATCATCCTTTGGATCGAGACCGCAAACGAAAGAGAACATCGTATCCGCGTTCTCGTCGATGACTTCGCCAAGATAGACTGGATCATCGTCTTTTGCGTGCGGGTTTCCGGCTGCAACCTTGACCGCTCGTTCATGCTCCTCCCAGCAGATGGATTTGCGGTCAGTCCCGCTGTTGGTCGTCATCAGCAAGAGTGGCTGGCGACGGAATTTAAAGCCGCGCTCCAGCATTTCCATGACGCCGCGGTCAGGATGCTCATGCACCTCGTCGCACAGGGCCATGTGCGGGCGCGGGCCGGAACCCGTCCGCTTCGCCTCGCGGCTGATCGGACGGAAGAATGAGCCCTTGGCAAGATAGGCAAGGTTATATTCCCTGCCTTCGCCGCCGCTTGTCTTGGTCCGGTCGCGGATAAACGGCGACTGACTCCGCATCTTTATCGCATCACGGAACAATATCCCGGCTTGGTCTTTCGTCGCGCCGGCCGCGTAAATCTCGGCGCCCGCCTCTCGATCGGCAATCAATCCATAAAGACCTATGCCGCCAGCCAGTGGAGATTTGCCGTTGCCTTTGCCCTGCTCGATGTAGGCTCGGCGAAAGCGGCGGACCCACCCATGATCTTCGCTCAGCCGTTGCCAGCCGAACAAGGAACCGATTATGAAGGACTGCGACGGATGCGCCTCGAAGGCTTTGCCCTCGAATTGACCTTCCGATAGCTTCAGCTTCTGCTCGAAGAACCGCAGCGCGCGCGCTGCCAGTTCTTGATCATATCGAAGACCCCTATCACTCCCCTTTGACAGGTCGTCGATATGACGTTGGCATGCATTGCGGACGTGCGGCCCAGCTATGATCTCTCCGGCGGTGACCTGGTGCGCGTAATCCGTCGCGCGGTCAGTCGTCGAACTCATCCTTGACCTTGCTGTTGTCGCCACCAATGCGGTTACGCTCGTCGGTCAGCCCCAGTTCGCTCATGTAGGCCCGAAGCTGGCCGTGTTTGGCCGCAACAAAATGCGCGGGGGATTCCATGAACTGATCCCACAACTCGCAGAACGCGATTGCAGCGGGTTCCTTCGATCCATCCAACCAGCCAGCCGGCGCGATGTAGCGCTTCCAAGCCTTCGCCGCGTTACCCTTCAGGTGACCCGGCATTGCCAGTTTGCCGAATGCGGTAACGGCCTCTTCGGCCTGTTTTCGCGCCTTCGCTTCCGGGCCATGCCGGGTAACGTTGTTGGTGCCGTCCACGACCCGAAGATGCGCGGGCTTCGGCTTCGCTCCACGCGTCGCCATATTGTGTTCTCCGGAAATCAATCTGCAAATGCGAAAATTTCAGGTCGGCAGCGGTGTCCGGAATTTTTGCCGTGAAACTTTTGACCCCGCCCCCGTAACTTTGTTACAAGATGTTTCAAAAATCGCGGAAAACCGTGCATTTTCAGCGGCTTCTCGCGCTGTTTCCGACTGGCCATCCGTCCGCTCCCACCTCGATGCGCCGTCGATGACCGAACTCCTCTCTCGTGACCTGATCGTGATGCGCCGCGCACAGGCATCGGATGTTGTCGCCCACGTCCTCACCGCCCTTGGCGAGCGGGACGATGTGGTCGGGCACCGTGGCAGCGGTTACGCGCCCTTCGGCCTTGCACATGCGGCACAGCGGCTCGGCAGCGAGGCGACGCTTACGGAGCGCTACGCCCTTCCGTCCCCGGATGCGGTCGCCCATTGCCCTTGCGCCTCCGTCGATGCCCTCAGTTTAGCCGCACGCGATAATGATGCAGGCCGCCAGCACAGCGAGGACCATGCCCCATCGCGCCATGATGGTCAGGCGCGGGTCTTGCTTGTCCATGCGGTTCAATTCTTCCTCTTCAGCCATGATCGACCGCAGACCACCGGGCGACCAGTCACGTCCTTCGATCCATGCGCGGCGCTGGGCTGGCGTCTTGTCGTGCCAGTTGCCGGGGGTAGGCCACCTCGCCATACCACCTCCGTGTCGCGCGGGCGGATAGAAGACCGGCTCATTGTGCTTGCCCATGAGAGCAGAGGCCGGGCCGGTGCGATTGTCGTATGCGAACAGGGCGGTAGGGATTCGAACCCACGGCCGCCGGGGTTTCGGCTATCGTGCGCCACCCAAGCGAACTAGCACGTCACGGCCCTTACTCTTTCGGGCTTCAGCCTTAGACCAGGCTCAGCAACGCCGCTGCTCGACCACATCGCGCCCACAAAAAAGGCCGACCCTTGGCCGACCCGTTTCGCTTGGCGCAATTTCACCAATAGCACATCTGATACTCTTTGCTCGCGAGCAATGTCAATGGTAGGTAGTGTATCAGTTTGAATTTGAAACCGCGCGTTTCTTATAGGGGCCGCGGTGTTTCGGCGCCGGGGCTCTGCGGGTGCGGGCAGCGCCCAAGCTTTTCCGGCTGCTCTTGCTCTCGGAAATAGCGTTCATAGGATTCGCGATGTCCCACCGTGAAGAGCATGGCCGTCACCCCTCCTTAAGTGCGGCGTCGATCATGGCAATCCAGATGTCCTCGCATGCCGTCTTCTTGTTGCTGACCTCCTCGCCGCCGATGATCATTCCATGGGTCGGCTCGCGAACGGCTTCGAGGACGGCCCGGGCGATGTCACGAAAGTGCTCTTCGCTTCTGACGCCACCCTCCGCCATCCATGCGGCAGGCTCACCCTCGACCGTAGCAATGGCGTAGGCTCCTGTTTCTTCGATCGCGGCACGCGCGGCGCGTTCGAGCGGGGTCATTGTCCGTATCCAATCAGGTAGGCGTAAAGGATCGCCAGCACGTGCGCACCGATGCAGGCGTATATCCAGAACATCAGCCCCATCCACCGGGGCGGGGATGGGATGCGCTCTATCCACGGATGGCGGTCGATGAAGGCAGCGCTCCAATCCAGCATTGCCGGAATCCACATTGTCTCCGCCAATGCGGAGGTAAAATCGCGCCATGCTTTCTGAAGGCCGGTCATTTCGCGCGTTTAGGCAAGCTGACGTTTGCGAAGCCGAGCTTCGAGTTAGTCCTGTTTAGCGCCTGAACAAGGATTTTCACCTGTGCCTCCAAGACTCCGATACGGTATCGCATTTGGTCTTCGGTCATCCTTCACTCCTTCCGCAACCGAGTCACAATGTCTTCGAGATCACATATCACAGCTTCAACCAAGCTGCGACCGGATCAGTAAGTAAGCCCTTCCTTCATCACAATGATGTCAGCCACGAACTGCACTACGGTCAGAGCGCGAGCAGATGGCGCCGACCGCCCAAGGTTTGACCCGATCACCCCGGCAGGCTCATCGAACCGGATGCAGTTCTCGAACATCGCCCAATAGGAGCGCGGGATATAGCCCGGCTCATATTCACCCGAGACGCCAATGCCTCCGCACACTCGACGAAGATCATCCCGTGCTTCCATTCGCGCCAGGATCATGCCGCCGCTTTCGCCGTCGCCCGTCCCTTTGCTCGTTCGCTCATCATAGCTGGCCGTCAGGCTCACCTCCTGACCGAGCAAGGCCCATCGCTTCATGCACCATGCGATGGCACAGAGATGGCCTTCGGTGAGGTCGCCAGACAGTTTCCAGCGGGTGAGAGGACTGGCCCGATGGTTCTGCCGGATGCCGTCGTAGAGCCGTTCAACACCGTCGTCCGATTCCTCGATCGCCTTTCGCCGCGCCTTGGCTGGGTTCGTAGCCTTACCCACGATTGTCGTCCTTCCTCTCCCCATAGAGTTCTTCTGCAAGTTGCTTGATGCGGGCCTCGTTTGCCCATCCGAAGTGCGCAGGGTTAGCGACGAGCAGCCCCATTTCACGCCAGAGCCGTTTGCCAGCCTCCCTGCCGTTGTTCGGATCGGGCTCGCGAAGCATTGGGGCGAGCGAACCAAGACTGGATCGGAAGACACTCACCGCTTCACCTCCCCCACGACCGGCACCGTCTCCATCCCATGGATAGCGAGCATGATGTTCGCATCGTCGAGCCTGTCTTTTGGGACGATGGCGTAACCGGCTTCGGTGAGGGCGGAGACGGCAACGCGGGACAACACATCGGCAGTCCCGGCTCCATGGACCGCAGGCCATGCACGGCTCTCCTGCATCGCCAGCGCCATGATTTCTATCGGGTCGGTCATGCTGCCTCCGCGAATTTATTTTCAGTGCACACAAAAAACCTCTTGCGCTGCTCATTTTCTGTGTGTATAGAAAGTGCATCGGGAGGCGGAGAGCCTCGCAAGCAAGGAGACAACAAATGGCCGAGATCACCGTCAACGACCAGATCGTCAGCTACACCCGCAACGGGTTTGTGATTTTCCCTGCCGATCGCAAAACTTCCAAGGTCGCATATCTCGGTCGCAATGGCACGGACCTGACCAACGCAATGGGCGTGGTCCTTTTGTCGCTCACGACTGAGCAGGTTGCCGCCCTCCGCGGCGAGGAGAGCGCTGATCGCGAGCATGCCCGGAAGGCCGAGACCACTAGCGCCTACGCAACGCGTGGCCATGGCAGCGTGAGCAGCACCGAATACGATAATCTGCGTGGCACACTGGGCGACGATCTGGCCGCGCAGATGGCCCGCCAGATGCAGGGCTGATCGAAAGCCGAAATTCTCAAAGGGAGACGCAACATGACGACCGAAACAATCCGCATTCTTACCGGCAATTGGTACGACGAGGATGGCTATCTGACCGAGCAGGGCGCCAAGTTTCCGCTTTTCGTGGAGGGTGACCGGATCAAAGACGATCTCCATCTGGTCTGGACCGTCGATAGCGAGGGCAACCTTGTGTCCGAGCAGTCGTGTGCCTATTTCTCGCCGAACAGCGGTGAGTTGGCTCGGGTGGGTTTGGTCTGATCGATGAGCAAGTCCACCGCTCCCCGCCCGCGCGGGCGCCCGCCGGCGACGGACGCGACCCGACACCAGCGGCTTACTATCACCCTGCCGCCCGACGTGGCGGACAAACTGCGCGCCCAACCGGACGGCGCCTCCGCGACCATCGCCCGCCTCGTCAGGGACGCACTGTAGCGGTTCCAGCGCCCGCGCCATGACTTCGATAGGATCAGTCATGCGACCGCTCCCGCTCTACCTTGACCATGAACGATTTTGAGCCGTCAGAATAGAATTTCCGGCTTATTACAGACATCTCGGAACCCGCGAATTTGTGTCCATCATCGACGGACTTGAACTGTTCAACGAGCGAATAGCCCAAGCGCGCGATCCACGCAGGATCATCATAGCGGGCTACAAGCCGTTCACCGCAAACGCGATACGCAAACCCGGCGACGAAGCCGAACGACCACACCAGACAGGCGGCGCTCATATCGCTCATCTCACTCCTCCTCGATCCTCGCTTCGATCACGTCGAAATCGCTGCCCGTGTCCGACCAACGGAGATGGTCCGGGGCGTAGCTGTGCTTGCTCTCGTCGCCGTTGCGGAAGCGGACGCGCAGCTTGCGGGACGTCCGGGGCTTGCGGTAGTTGGTGGGGTGCCAAGTCATGCATTTTCGAGCGCCCGAAACCGGCTGTTGCGAAAGTCGAAGGTCACGGGAATCTCGCCCCGCTTACCGGGGAGGCCCATGCGAACCTTGTTGATGATGATCTTGGCCTCGTTTACGTCGAACCTGGGGCGGTGATAGGTGAGGCCGTAGTCCGCCTTGTTTGCCCAGTTCGCGCTGCCGCTGATTTCATAGAGGCCGGGAGGCCCCTTCGATCCGCCTTGCGGCTTCGACGGATGCGCGACCAGCCAGAAGGCCACGTCATACTGTTTGGCGAAGCGCTTGATCGCCCGTAGCGCGCGCGAGATGTAGTCCGTCTCGCTCTCGTCGCGTCGGCGCTTGTGCTCGATCTCGTTCCAAGGATCGAGGACCACCATCTTGCAGCCGTCCCGCACCACCGCGATTCGCGCATAGTCGAGGATATCCTCCAGCGCCATTTCAGCGTCCTCATCCACCGACTGGGTGATGATCCTCACCCGGCCTTCGAGCATCTCATCGACGTCGGTCGTGTCCCATTTCGCCAGCTCGTGCTTTCCGCAGCCGATGATCGCCATCCGCAGGCCATCCCGCAGGATCGGCTTCACGTCCGTCTCGAAACTGCCGACGCAGACCGGGAAATAGTTGGCGACCGCATGGCCGATGACGGCGTTCATGAAGGTGGATTTCCCCATGTTGGCATAGCCGGTGACAACCGTGAGCGTGCCGGGGACGATGCGGATATGGTCGTCGATGGGTTCGATCCCGATTGAGTAGGATCGGACTTCGCCGCGCTCGGGAAAATCTGACAGGCTGTAGAGGCCTCGGATTGGGTAGGGCTTTGCCTCGTTGAGCACCTGACAAACCCGCTCCTGCCCGTACTCGAGCAGGACTTCGTTGAGGTCTTTGGTCGGGAAGGGGTAGTCGATGAACCGACACCGATCGGCGCCGACGAGGCAGGCGATGTCGGCGGCAAGGTTCGCCCCCGGCTGATCCCCGTCCGTCGCAAGGATGAAGGTCGCAACCTCGTCCAGTTCGCGGAGGTGACGCCAGACCCATTCATAGCGCTTCGCCGTTTCCGGTTCCGCCGTCTGCGAGGCGGGCGCGCCGTTGGGGACCGACACGACGAACCGGAAGCCACATTGCATCGCCACCAGGCCGTCCCATTCCCCCTCCACGATGATCACCGTCCCGCCCTTCGCTTCCGGGAGGCAGTCGGCGTTCCACAGCGACAGCGGGGCGTCGGGGTCCATGCGGTGCCGCTTCTCGCCCGTCTGGCGATACTTGTGGTTCACCGTCTCGCCCCTGTGGACGTAGGGCACGGTAAGCCAGAAGCCGCTTCCGTCGCGCGTCGTCGCGATGCCCAGCTTCTCTGCCAACACCGGATCGAGGCCGCGAGCGGTCAGCCATTCCTGATGTTTCTCGTGAATCATTCTTCGCTCCTGAAAATCCGCAGTTGTGGCAAAACCAGACGAGGCCTTGGTGATCCCGGCTCACCGACAGGCACGGGTCGCGCTTGTTCTTTCGCCCGTCGCTGCACTCGGGGCAGCGCTGCTTGCCGGGGCGGGTCGGCTCCCACATCAGCAAAACCCGGTGAACGAGTCTTCCGACCGCGCCCCTCCCCGCAATGTCGCTTCGATGTATGTTGGTGGATCGACCGCCCGAGCGACCTGCGACGACGTGATCGCCGCAGCCACCTCTCCTTGTGTCCGCCCCTTGCACCACTTGCCTATGCGGGCGCCCGGATCGCCTTTGACGAAGGGCGCGAGATAGGCTTTGGCATTGGCCCAGAACTGAGCATCTGCATCGGGCGCAGCCCCTATTCCGTTAGGAATAGGAACTTCTGTATCTGCTTCTGTATCTGGGGGCGTTTCTGAAACGTTCCGTTTTGTGCGATGTTTGCGAACGCGATCTGTGGAAGTACCAGATTTATATTGCCTTTTCTTCCAGCCATGCGGTTCGTAACCATGCTCTAAAGGGTCTATCAACGACGCCCTTATAAGGTCATCAAGCCCCCTTAAGAGATGGTCTAAGCGCCTCTTAAGCATGTGTTTGAGGTCGTCCGCCGGGGGAATATGCCCTCCATTTTCGGCGGCGACGGACAGCATCTCGACCCACAGGCGGAACTGCGCGTCGGTCAGTCTGGCGACCTTTGGATGCCGCATCGCATCGGCGTAGAAGCGGAACCAGCGCGCACTCATGGCAGCCTCGCGAAGGTGATTTGCATGTCCGCCCATGCCTCAGCGCGAGCCGCCATGAACAACGTGTTCTGCTTGAGCGCGGGCTTCTCGATCCCGGCTTTGACGAAGACGGTCCAAAGCTCGAACGCCTCTTCTGCGGCCCGCTTCACAGCGCGTTGCTCTTTGACTGTCATGGCAGCAACTCGCCATAGAGCGTTCTGGCGATCAACTTTCGAGCCTGCGTAGCGATGCTGTCGCAGTTGAAAGTGCTGGAAATCAGGGTGTTTCCATTGTCGAAAATCTGCATATCGAGGTCGGTCGGCATCAGAACCGCTCCTCTGCCCAACCGCTGGCCCGGCTCTGCCAGCCATTGGCGACGAGGAACGCCACAAGCGTAAGCAGGCTGCGGAACACGCCGCATAGGTGCCCATTGGCAGTCAGGTCATTGAGCTTGGCGAACTGGTCCGGGGAGACGTCGGATAGCGCCTTGATCTCCGCACGGCATACCCTGCCAGCGTTCGGGCCGATGCCGTCGATGATGAGGTCAGGATAGCCCGCCGCGGTTCCCTCCTGCACGGCCCGGCCCCGCGCCGCCTTGCTCGGCGTCCAAGTCCCATTCGGCACCGCCGCGACCATGCACGGCACTATCAGCGGCAGGCTTGTGACGATGCCCGCCTGTATGGATATTTCGGAGACGCGGCGACCATAGGCATCGCGAGCGATATGCGGCTCGTCGAAGTGCCAGGGCGCGGCGCGGCAGGAGGCTATCGGGACATAGGTCACCCCATCGCCTCCAGCCTCTCGGCGAGGTCGGGCCGTCCAGCGTCCAGCGCCATGCTGATAGCCTTAGACCGCACCGCACGACGGTGAGAGGAGACATAGCGTCCGGACTCGTCGCGCAGGGGCTTGGGCTTGCGGGAGAAGGGCCAGCGGATCATGCGGCTAGCCTTTCGATCTCGGCAATAACCTCCGCGAGCCGACGCTTGAGCGCCCGCAGGTCGGGAAGCATGTCCAGTTGTTCGGTGTGGATTTCCTTCGCGCCGCCCGGCCCGGCAGGGTCGCGGGCTTCGGCAATCTTGAGGTTCACTCGCCCGACGAGCGGCAGCAAATCCGTGACATTTCCGCCGCCGAGTGGTAAAAGGGCGGCGCCGACGAGATGCGCGAACGGGTCCAGAGTGCAGGGGCCGTAGGCGTTGCCGAGCCGCTTCAAGAAGGTCGGCGACAGGTCCGCTTTCTTGTTCGCCGCGTTGCTGATCGTGCCGAGCGAAACACCGATCGTTTCGGCAATATCGACAAGCGTCTGGTCGTGGTCCCGCTGAATGTTAAGCAGGATTTTCGCCACCGCCTTGCGGTAGTCCTCTGTTTCCTCGACAGCGTTGACGCGCAAGACGTTACGCGGGCTGGTCGCCATAGTGGCCTCCATGGACAGGGATGAAAGTGAAGGGCGGGGCAACCCCGCCTCGCCCGAAACCGACAAGGACAACGCGAGGGCGCGCCTCATCGGGGAACTGGTGCAGGAGATCGTCTCCGGGCTGGGGCCGGATAAGGCGATCATGCCCGATGGGTTTGTCACGTTGCCCCTGCCCGCTGGGGATGCGAGCAGGGGCGTCCGTGGTGGACCTCGGGGAGATCATGCGGCGACTTCGGCCGAAGGGCCGACCATGTATTTGGGCGGCAGCGGGATCGTCTGCCCGTCATTCGGTCTCCAAATGTGGAGACAATAGGGGTGGATGCTGATATGGTCGGAGACGGCGACGTGAAGCTGGAAGCAGACCTCATCGTCGCGGAAGAACAGCCGCTTGACATGCTCCATCTCGGGCCAGTTGGGGCAGCGGCTCTTGCGGCTGACCGAAACATGGTCCCATCCATCGCCGCTGCTGGCGATGACGCGCATGTCCTGCCGGTCGGTCGGCGATGGGATCGTGAAAACCCCGCAAGTGCCATCGCCCGCCCAGCCATAGGCTGCCAGCCCGTTCGCGACATCGCGGAACCTGTCGAGTTCGCGCAAGTCCCTCATGCTGCTTCACCTTGTTGGGTGGGGGTGGGGGCAACCCAAGGCTCGACAGCTTCGAGCGTGTCGATTTGCTCGTCCGTCAGCCCAGCGATCAGCGAATGTCGCCAGCCAGTCTTGCGAAAAATGTGGATGGCGAGCGGGCGCGAAGGCTTGCGCGCCCCACTGAGAACCTCGCTGGCGTAGGACGGACTGATGCCCGCCTCACGCGCCAGTTCCGATGTCTTGGGCTTTTCCATGCCCAATAATTCGCATCACGCGAATTTTTCGTCAAGGCATTTTATTCGCATGGCGCGTAATGACGCTTTGGACAGCGATTTGTATCATGCGAATATGGCTAGGAAGTCGGCAAAATCCAAGGGCATCGGGCCAGAGCAACCAAACTGGTTTTTGCCCGAGTGGATGAAGGTCAAACGCGTCACGCAAGCCAAGCTCGCAAGGGCTTGCGATTGGACAAACAGCACGATGCACGGCATTTATCATGGGCGCACTGAATATTACCGAGAGATCGTCAATCTGCTCGCTTCGAAGTTGAATATCGAGCCGCATGAACTGCTGATGCACCCTGATAGGGCCATGGCCATCAGGCGGTTCGAGCAGAGCGTAAAAGCCGAGGCGATTAAACTGGTCCACAACGCGGATGAAACTGTCGAGAGAACGGGCACCGATAATTAACCTTGGGGGAGGGAATGGATGTCGAGCGGTTCGGTTCGGAAGGCGGCTTTGGTAGCCATGTTAATGGCAGGCGCAGGGCAGGCGCAGGCTTTCCAGAAACCTGAGAAGCTCTCGAAAGCCGAACGGGCCGCCGCGCTTCTAACTAGCCAGCAGGTCGCCGCGCGGGTCAAGATCACCGGCACGAGTGAACTTGACCCTGTTATGTGGATATCGACAGAGCCTTTCCTCGAACATCGATACGCTACCGATAAATTCTGGCGCGCCATGATCAATAAAGAAACCGGGGCCGTCACCTATCAGGTCTATTTCAAGCTGCAAACTCCCCGCTCTCAGCGGCTCTCGAAGCTCACCTACGCAATCGGAGGCAGGCTGCAATCAATCCCTCTCACCCGTATCCATTTCGATGTCAGTTGCCACCGCTACGGTTGCACTCATTATGAGGATTTCATTGGCGAGTTCCCCAAAGAGCACGTGGAAGAAATGGCCAATGCGGCAAATTCGACGGACACGTCTGTGACGGTAAAGGTTTTTGGAGACTTGGTCACGGGAGAGGAGACGGCTTTCTTTCGGACTGAGCTTGCTGGCCTCTTGATAGCCACTGAGGCGCGAGCTGCGGAGTATGTGCAGCCGGCGCATTCCGGCGATGCTGCCCCTGCACCTGAATAGCGAGCCACCCCATGCCCCTACGCGCCGATCTTGAGCTAGCAGCGATAACCCTGCCTCTGGACGTGGTCCTAGAGGTGATAACCGCGGCAAAGGGCAAGCTGTCGGAAGAGACCGAGGCCCTGCTCAAGATCGAGGTCGCACACATCCTCTATTCCGTGCCTCGGATTGAGAAAGAGGTGATGGACGCGATCTTCAAAGAGACGTTCGGCTGAGCGGTATTGGAAGGGGCATAGGTGTTGACGCCCGCGGCATGGCGTCGGCGCGACCGCGGCGCGGGAACATTCCACCGCGGCGAACGTTGGCTCAGTAAGGAATATCCGGATTTGGGTGCGGGTCTGATCAATTCCGCACCGACACGGGAGATGCGTAACTGATTTGTGCGCTGCGGTCAATTCATTGTATGTCAACCGCGACGCGTCACAATGCGTCAACACAGGCACACCACTGGAATAGAAAGGAGGAACATAATGTCAAAAGCTCAGGCAAAGGGAGTGTTTCGTCCTCAGGGGCTTGCTGTCGTGCTGGGGATGGGGGCCCTTTCTGTAGCAATCGTTGGCCTGCTCGCCGCCTTCGCTGGGTTTAGTCTAAACTCACTCAGCGAACTGGCGATAGCAGGTGTCGGGATGCTTGGAGGAGCCAAGGCCGTTCTAGCAGCCGCTTGAACGCCTTCACCCATCATTATGCTCCGCATACGGCGGAAGCGATCTACGGTGTAACAATCGTCAGCGCCGTTATTTTTGCCTCGGTCGGGGCTATTGTCTCGTGGTGGAAGGGCTGCGGCTTCCAGCCCGTCCACGTCATCATGCAGTGCGGTAGCGGCGCCACTTTCCCGGTGTTTGTATTGATGCCGTTCGTCCCCTTTGACGGGCATCTAATCGAAACGATGGCCCAATCCTGGGTAACTGTGGGCATCGCTGGCTTGCTCGGGGCCGGGGTTGCCATTTATGCCCTCTTTCAGCCCCCCAACGGCAATGGACCGTTAGGAAACCCACCAAAGCCCAACGGCACTGGGTAGGCCCCAACACCGCTGAAAACGTTTTCACCCCGCCCGAGCAATCCGGCGGGGGTTTTTGTGTGGGGTGGGGAGGGGGCTACTCCGCGTTCATCCGGTCGCGGCTCGAAGTGATCGTCGCCTTCAAGCTTTGCAAGGCCGCTATATCCTCGGCGGTCGGCGGCACCCCCTCTTGCGCGGCTTCGAGAAACTCATCCACCATCACGTCGAGAAGTTCCAATTGTTGGCCGACGCGCTCGCTCAACGCCTCCGACCGGGCAGTCAATTTCGCGATTCTCGCGGCGGCTCGACGTTCAAACATCGTTTGGATGACCGCTGCTGTCGCCATCGCAGCACCAATCGCCACGATCCATTGAACGATGCCTGACACCGACCAGCCCATCCCTTGGATTGCCGAGTGAATTGGTTGAGCAATGTAGGTCAACGCCAAATTTGCTGCAACACCGATAGCCGCGAGGCCGACCGTGGCGGTCAAAACCCTTGTCGGCCACTTTCCCCAATGCTCCTCGAACTTGTCGAGGAAACCGCCAAGCCCAAAATCCATGATCAACCGCCTCCCCAATGCAGCACATAGCGCGAGGGGCAGGGCGAGCGGAGTCATTTTCTCCGGCTGAGCTGTCGGCGTCATGCGAGGGGTGTAGCATGATATTCGCGTCATGCGAACTTTTTTGTTGACTGATAATTCGCGTTATGCGAACACACTCCCATCACCCGCCGATCTCTCCGGACGAAGAAGCGGGTGACGGGGAGCCTTTCGGGTTCCTCTTTCGGAAACGGATTGAAGGAAAGCCCGATGAACGCACCATCCAAGATCAAGGCCCAAGAGCAGCGCTTCAAATTGCGGTCCACGCTTGCGCGGCCCGTCCACTGCTTCGCTGTGCGTCTTGAAGCGCTGCTGCGCGTGCGTCCCTTCATTTCGACCGAACCGATGCGATACTATCTCAACGGAGTGTTCGTGCATTCCCACGCCGATGGCGGCGCGGTCTGCGCGGCGACTGACGGCTGTCGCCTCGGCGTCCGGCGCGATAAGGACGCGCTGGTCAACGAACCGCAGATCGTCCGCCTCCCGAAGGAATTGAAGACCCCGACTGCCAAGAGTTGGGGTGGGGCGTGGGCCGTCGCGACGCGCACCGGAGATGCATACGGCCACCTCTCGCTTATCGAGCGTATCCATGATCCCGAGCACGACACGGCGGAGAATGCCATCGCGCGTGTCGAAGATTGCTATCAGCGGTTCGGCGACGTGCTGATCGACGGCACCTTCCCCGACTACACGCGCGTTCTGCCGCCCGAGCAAAAGGGCGACATCATCCGCTCGTTCAACGGCTCTCTCCTCGGCAGCTTCGGGTCGCTGACGATCCGGGGCGGCGACGCGAAGGCTCCGCATGTCGTTCTCGACAGCGACGATAGCGATTTTGTCGGCGTCCTGATGCCGAGGATGTCCAGCGTCGAAAAGCGTCAGGATTGGGCGCGCAGCCTTTCCTATCCGGGGGCCTGACGATGGCCCGCCACGACCCGATCACCGCCGACGTGCGACAGGCTCACGCGGCCAACCGCCTCGCCATCGCTCGCGCTCGTCAGGAAGCGGTCCTGAAACTGCGCGCGGAGGGCGCGGAGAAGCGTCAGGCCCTCGCCAAGAGCATGGCCGATGACGCTGCCCGCGAGGGGCGCCGCTTCGACTTCGACGCCTACTGTCGCGCCGCCCGTGAGATCGACGCCGAATACACCCGGCGCGAGATCAGGGAGTTCGGGCTTCCTGTCGGGGCGATCCGCGAGGGGTGCCGTGAAAGCCGCGATCCGGTGTTTCAACCGGGCAACGCGAGCCTTCGCTATTGGGGGCGCGTCTGATGACCGGCGGGCTGGCACAATTCACCCGCGTCATGGCTGGCATCGACGACGACACGCCGCTGGCTGATCGCATCCACCTTCTTGGCGAGGCCGACGAGGCGCTTTCCGCTGCCATCGACGACTACGCTGCCCGCCACCGCGCCGACATGATCGCCCGCGAGCAGGAGCGCGCCCGCATCATGGATCGGCTTGGACTGTCCACTTTCAACCACGCCGCTGCGACCGTGCAGGCGGCTTGCCGGGAGACGAAATGATGCCGGGGCAGGTCAAGTATCTCGACTGGATCACGCGCGACATGCTCCGCGCCGATCCCGATGCCATTTTCGTGTTCGGCGACAACGCCCAGCGCGTCGGCATGGGCGGTCAGGCCAAGGAGATGCGCGGCGAGCCGAACGCCCTCGGCGTTGCGACCAAGTTCGCACCCGGCGGTTTCGACAGCGACTTTTACAGCGAGGGCAATCTTCGCGCGATTGCGACCGTGCTGGACGACCTTTCCCTTGTCGGGCGCCAGATCGCAGATGGACGCACCGTTTACGTCCCACGCGACGGTCTTGGCACCGGCCTGTCCGAGTTGCCGTTCCGCGCGCCATCGATCGCCAATCTCATCACCGCCTTTTTCCGCGCCCTTCCGGGCGAACCTTGCGCTTGGGAGTTCATCTGATGGAACGTGTCGAAGTCAAAACGAAGGCTGCAGCCGAAAAGGCCATCAAGGCCGGCAAGCCGGTGAAGATCGTCGGCGGAAACTTCGCCCTCGCGCTCGTCAGCCTTACCGGCGTTGACATTCATATCGGTCCGAAGGCCGAAATCGAACTCACCCTTACCGACGTGACCGGTATCGTCGCGCAGGACGATTACTGGTCGAGCAGCGTCGTGGCGCGGGAATCGAGCCGCGTCGAGGCGTGGGGATCGAGCCGCGTCGAGGCGTGGG
>CALMYE010000235.1 GCA_937873425.1 uncultured Sphingopyxis sp.
CCAAACGAGCGAGGATGCCTTCGATGTTCTGCAAGACCTATCACGCCACCCATCCCGACATGATGGAGCAGGTGTCGAACGACGAGCTGCGCGCGCGCTACCTCGTCGCCGGCATGTTCGAGGAGGGCAAGGTCAACCTCAACTACTCGCACAACGAACGCTTCGTGATCGGCGGCGCGGTGCCGAAGGGCGGCGCGCTCAAGCTGCCCGACCAGACCGAACCGGCATCGGCGGCGGGCCATCCCTTCCTTGAACGGCGCGAGATGGCGGCGGTGAACATCGGCACCGACGGCGCGATCACCGTCGACGGCCAGCGTTTCGCGATGAAGAACAAGGAATGCCTCTATATCCCGATGGGATCGCAGGAGGTGAGCTTCGAAGGCGACGGTGCGCGCTTCTACCTCGCCTCGCTGCCCGCGCATAAAGTGTGTCCGATCAAGCATATCACGCTCGACCAGGCGAACCCGCTCGCGCGCGGCGACCTCGCCAATTCCAACCAGCGCACCATCTATCAGCTCGTCATTCCCGGCGTGTGCGAAAGCGCGCAGCTGCTGCTCGGCCTGACGGTGCTCGAGGAGGGCAGCGTGTGGAACACCATGCCGCCGCACCTCCACGACCGGCGCAGCGAAATCTATCTCTATTTCGACCTGCCTGAAGAGAATGACCGCATCTTCCATTATATGGGTGAGCCCGACAGCATGCGGCATATCGTCATCGGCAACGAGGAAGCGGTGATCAGTCCGCCCTGGTCGATCCACATGGGGTCGGGGACCAAGAAATATGCCTTCATCTGGGCGATGGGCGGCGAGAATCTCGACTATACCGACATGAACGTCCTCGATATCTGCCAGCTGAAATGAGTCCGCTTTTCGACCTTTCGGGCAAGGTGGCGCTGGTCACCGGCGCCAATACGGGCATCGGGCAGGGCATCGCGCTGGCGCTCGCCGAAGCGGGCGCCGACATCGCCGCCGCGGGCCGCTCGCCCGCGACCGAAACGGTCGGCGAGGTCCGCGCGCTCGGGCGCGAGGCGGAGAATTTCGCCGCCGACCTGTCCGGTATCGCCGCCGTCCAGCCGCTCGTCGATGCCGTGCTCGCCCGCTTCGGCCGCATCGACATCCTCGTCAACAATGCCGGCATCATCCGCCGCGCCGATGCGGTCGATTTCACCGAGGCGGATTGGGACGCGGTGATCGACACCAATCTCAAGACGCTCTTCTTCCTCTGCCAGGCGGTCGGGCGCCACATGATCGCGCGCGGTTCGGGCAAGATCATCAACATCGCCTCGATGCTGACCTTTCAGGGCGGCATCCGTGTGCCGAGCTATACCGCGTCGAAATCGGGCGTGGGCGGGTTGACCAGGTTGCTCGCCAACGAATGGGCGGCGAAAGGCTTGCAGGTCAATGCGATCGCGCCCGGCTATATCGCGACGAACAACACCGCCGCGCTGCAGGGCGACGAGACGCGCAACCGCCAGATCATGGAGCGCATTCCCGCCGGCCGCTGGGGCGATCCCGCCGACATCGGCGGCGCCGCGGTCTTCCTCGCGAGCCGCGCGTCGGACTATGTGCAGGGCCATATCCTCGCCGTCGACGGCGGCTGGCTCGCGCGCTAGCTTCCTTCCATGTCCGGCCGCCTCGTCTTTTTCGGCGAACTGCTGATCCGCCTGACCGCGCCGGGCAACGAGTTGCTGATGCAGTCGCCGTCGCTGGCGCTGCACGTCGGCGGGGCGGAGGCGAATGTCGCGATCGGCCTTGCCCATCTCGGCCATGATTGCGCGATGGTTGGCAAAATCCCTCCGAATGCTCTGGGTCGCGGAGCAGTGGCGGCGGTGCGCGGCGCAGGCGTCGATTGTACCGCCGTCACCACCGGGCCCGGCCGCATGGGGCTCTATTTCCTCAGCGTCGGTGCGGGACTGCGCGCGTCGGAGATCGTCTACGACCGCGCCGGGTCGAGCTTCGCCGCCACCGGCGCGGAGGATTACGACTGGGATGCGCTGCTGCGCGGCGCGCGCCTGCTCCACCTGTCGGGCATCACCCCCGCATTGGGGCCGCGCTCGGCCGAGGCGGTGCTCGCCGCCGCGCGCGCGGCGAAGCGGCTCGGCGTGCCGGTCAGCTTCGACGGCAATTACCGCGCGATGCTGTGGGAGGCGTGGGACAGCGACCCGCGCGGAGTCCTTTCCGATCTGATCGGCATGGCCGACATCCTGTTCGGCAACCACCGCGACCTCTCTTTGGTCCTTGGCAAGGAATTCAGCGGTGAGGGCGAGGACCGGCGCCGCGAGGCGGCCGAGGCCGGTTTCGCGGCCTTTCCCGGCCTGAAGCTGATCGCTTCCACGGCGCGCCACGCGCTCACCGCCGACCATCACCGTATCGCCGCGCGCGTCGATCTGCGCGACGCGGCGCACCAGACCGCCGAGGTCGACGTGACCGGCATCGTCGACCGCATCGGCGCGGGCGACGCCTTTGCCGCCGGGGTGCTCCACGCGCATCTGGCGGGCGGCGACACGCGCGCGATGGCCGAGAGCGGCCTTGCGCTCACAGCCCTCAAACATTCGCTGCCCGGCGATGCGAGCCGCTTCGGCCAAGCCGACATCGACGCCTTCCATGCCGGCGGGCTGGATGTCCGGCGGTGAACTGACCCGCCGGGCGCTGCTCGGTGCCGGCCTCGCCGCTGCGGCGGCTCCCGCCTTCGCTTTGGATGTCGCATCCGGCGTCCGTGCCTTTCTCGGGATTCGCTATGGCCGGGCGCAGCGCTTTCAGGCGCCGGAAGCCGTCGAGTGGAGCAGTTTTCAGATGCGCGGCACCGGTCGGTTCGGGCCGTCCTGTCCGCAAGTCGCGTCGCGTTATCGGCCGCAAAGCGAAGATTGCCTGTTCCTCAACCTATGGACGCCCACCGGGCGAGGGACGGCTCCGCACCCCGTCATGGTCTATTTTCACGGCGGCGCCTATTCGACCGGCAGCGTCGCCGATCCGCTCAACGATGGCGCGGCGCTTGCGGATCGCGGCGATGTCGTCGTGGTCACGGTCAACCATCGGCTGAATGCGCTCGGCTATCTCTATCAGCCCGACCGATTCCCCGACAGCGGCAATGCGGGGCAACTCGACCTGATCCTCGCGCTCGAATGGGTGCAAAGGAACATCGCGGCCTATGGCGGCGATCCCGGCAACGTCACCGTCTTCGGCCAGTCGGGCGGCGGGGCGAAGATCGCGACGCTGATGGCGATGCCGGCGGCGAAGGGCCTGTTCCACAAGGCGATCACGATGAGCGGGCAGCAGGTCACCGCCTCGGGTCCGCTCAATGCGGCGAAGCGCACCGCAGCTTTCCTGGCGAAACTGGGGGAAGGCGTCGATCCCGCGACCGCGCCGGTCGAAGACCTGATCGCGGCGCTCTCGGCGACCGATCCGATTCTCGGCGGTTCGGTCTATATGGGGCCGGTTCTCGACATGCGGCACCTCATGCGCCACCCCTTCTGGCCCGACGCCGCGCCGCAGTCGCTCGGCATTCCGATGATGCTCGGCAATATGGTGATGGAGACGCGCGCCTTTTATGCGCCCGAAGGAAGGCAATTGGCGGGCCTGACCTTCGACAATCTCGCCGCGCGCATCGCGCCCGAGATGCGGGTCGACATCGCGCCCGACTGGATCGTGGGCCAGTTTCGCGCGCGCTATCCGCGGGCCGCGCCGCCGGAACTCTTCCACCGCATCGTCACCGCCGCGCGCAGTTGGCGCGGTCAGGTCGAGGAGACCGAGGCGCGCGCCCGCGCCGGGCATCCGGCCTTCGTCTATCAGCTCGATTTCGAGGATGCGAAGCATGGTGACGACATCGGCCTCGCCTTTGGAACCATCCCCGATCCCAGCCCCGCGCAACAGTCGATGCGCGACCGCATGATGGACGCTTTCGTCCGCTTCGCACGCACAGGCGATCCGGGCTGGCCGGCCTATGATCTGAAAGAGCGGCAGACTATGATATTCGATACCGAGAGCCGGGTCGCGAGCGATCCGCGCCGGTGGGAGCGCGAGTTGTTCGCGCGGGTGCCCTATATCCAGCCGGGAACGTAAAGCCTATCTATCTTCACCGTAGCCCTGAGCCTGTCGAAGGGCGCCTATCCGCGAAGCGCCCTTCGACAGGCTCAGGGCTACGGTGTTTCTTCAGTCGGGTCAGGCGATCCCGCGCGACCCGAGCCAGTTCCACAGCAGTTCGGGCCAGATCGCCACCGGCAGCCCCGCCGTCCTCATCAGCCCGAAGCCATGACCGCCGCGCTCGAAGACATGCGCCTCGACGGGCGCGCCGACCGCGCGGGTCGCCGCGTGCAGCCGCAGGCTGTTCTCGACCTTGACCACGCTGTCGTCCTCGGCGTGCAGCAGCCACAGCGGCGGCTGGTCGGGCCGCACGTTGCGCTCGGGCGAATGGAGGGCTTCGCGCGCCGCGTCCGGATTGGTGCCGATCAGCTTCTCGCGGCTTCCCGCATGGGCGATCGCCGGGTCCATCGACACCACCGGATAGACGGCAGCAAGCGCATCGGGCCGGGCGGACAGGGCGTCGGCGGCATCGGCAGGCGCATAAACCCGTGCATCGAAGCGCGTCAGCAGGCTGGCCGCGACATGGCCGCCCGCCGAAAAGCCGCCGAAGGCGACCCGCGCCGGGTCGATGCCGTCGATGCCGGCGCGGCCGCGCACCAGCCGCACCGCGCGCTGCGCGTCGGCGAGCGGCACGTCCGATCCGTTCGCCCAGCCCTCGCCGGGCAGGCGATGGAAGAGGACATAGACGGTGACGCCGCGATCCTTCAGCCAGCGCGCGAGTTCATAGCCCTCCTTGTCGATCACGATCAGCCGATAACCGCCGCCGGGCGCGAGGATCACCGCCGCGCCATTGGGTCTTGCCGGCCGGAAGATGTCGAGCCGCGGGCGCGCGATCCCCTGCAGCGCCCGGTCGCTGGCCTGCGGATCGTCGCTGCGCTGGACCACCTGTTCGATCAGGCCGGACGGCGGCGCGATATGGCCGTCGGGCCAGAGCGGAATGCTCGCATCGGGCGCGAGGCCCGCGGGCCTCGTCCAGACCGCCTGCGCCGCCGCGCCCGCGAAGGGCAGCGCGAGCCCCGCGCCGAGCAGCGCGCGGCGATCGAGCGTCACTCGGCCGCCGTCTTGTTCGGATAGGCGATGATCAGCACCAGCGGTTCGTCGCCCGTCTGGCGGATGCCGACCTTCGCGCCCTTGTAGAGCCATGCGGCCATGCCCGGACCCAGTTCGCGCTCCTCGCCGTCCGAATGAACGATGCCGGTGCCGGAGAGGACATAATAGATTTCGTCATGGTCGATCGGGTGGATGCCGATCGCCGCGCCGACGTGCAGCGCGCGCTTGCGGAATTCGAAGCTGCGCGGCGCGGGGACGGCGTCGCTGATCCGCCAGGCGGTCGACATTCCGATCGCGCCGTGCGGCGGCGGCTCCTCGCGCACCGTCGCCGCCTCGTCGATCACCACCATCGGCGGCGCGTCCGCCGCTGCGAGCAGCAGCGCGAGAAACGCCGCCATCGTCAGCCGCCGGTGCGCGAACTGCGGTCGCGCGGCGACAATATCTCCTGCGGCATCGGCTTCGTCTGACCCGGATAAAGACCCGATTTCGGCTCCATCGTCGCCAAGTCCCAGTCGGCCTCGACGAAGGGCGCGCGCACCGGTTCCTTGACCTCGGGATAGGCGCTGACCTCATTCTCGTCGTCGATCACTTCGCCGCGCCCTTCGGCGATGAAGAAGAGAACGCGGATTTCCTCGGCGTCACGCGCCCAGGGGCGGGCGCCCGCGCTGGCGAGCACCGACGTCTCGACGTCGCGGACGGGCAGGATCTTGTAGCCGCCGGTCGGCGCGAGCGGCGCCTTCGCGCGGATCAGCTTCGCACGCGTTTCGCCATAGCGGCCGAATTCGGGCAGCGGCTTCCCGTGGCGGTCGACGTGCAGATTGTCCTTGCCATAATATTCGAGGTCGCCGTCGCCGCCGAGCATCAGGAAGGGCAGGTCGGCGTCGGTGTCGTTGCCGCCGCGCATCACATTGCCGATCGCGGTGATCTGGCCGGTCACATAAGGCTGCCCGACCCATTCGAGGTTCATCAGATTATATTGCACCGCGCGGTGCTGCGGATTGTAGATCAGATTGTTGATCATCAGCGCCTGCGCGCCGCCCTTGATCAGCGGGTTGCGCTCGACATTATGCGCCCAGACGTTGCGATAGAAGACGATGCCGGTCGCATTGTCGTGGATCAGCGACCCCTTGCTGTGCTCGCCCTTCGGATGGCTCGCGTCGGCAAGCCCCTCGGCGGCGAGATTGTTCGAGAAGGTGACGTTGCGGCTTGTGCCGTTGCGCCAGTCCTCGACCGTGGTGCCGGTGAAGCGCGGGCCCGACGCCGACATATTCTCGTCGATCGCCCACAGGAAGGTGCAATGGTCGACGACGACGTTGCGCGCCGCGACGGTCGACAGCGCGTCGGCCTCCCACCCGCTGCGCTTCGGCTGGCCATCGACGCCGGTATAGACGCGCAGGTGCCGGATCACGACGTCGTGGGTGCGCACGTCGATGCCGGTGCGGATCAGCGTGATCCCCGGTCCCGGCGCGGTCTGGCCGGCGATGGTCAGGTGCGGATGTTTGATGTCGATCGTCTCGCGCCCCATGTCGATCACGCCGCCGACCTCGAACACGATGATGCGCGGACCCGGTGTCTCGATCGCCGCCTTGAGCGATCCGGGGCCGTCGGGGGCGAGCGTCGTCACGCGCAAGATCTGCCCGCCGCGCCCGCCCGCGGTCTGCGCCGCCGGACCGACCGCGCCGGGGAAGGCGAGGGGGGGCGAATCGGCCGCCAGCGCCGGACCGGCCGCTAGCGCGGGCGCCATCAAAAGCGCCGCCAACATCAGCTTTTTCAGCATCCCGCTCTCCTTTTCATTGGGGTATTGACACGGCTGTCACATTGCTTCAATCTTCCTGACACCGGTTACCCCAACCGGTCAATGAGAAAATTCCGATGGGGAGAGGGCAATGGATGGCCCGTCGCATATCTGCGACGGCATTGCACCACTCTCGAAAATTTCCGGACAGGCAGGCGGTTCGCCTCCTCTTGTCGCATAAAGTAACCGGTGTCATTCGCCGCAAGGGGGCGAGGATGCGCTGGTAAAAGGGAGGAATATGATGGCTATTCGTGCAATGCAGGGCGTCCGCAATCTGAGCAGGCTGGCGTGCGGGGCGTCGCTCGCGGTGCTGGCGGTGTCGCCGGCCTGGGCGCAGGATGTCGCCCCCGCCGCGGACGACGACGAGATCGTCGTCACCGGCTTTCGCGCCTCGCTCGACGCCGCGCTCGATGCGAAGCGCCGCGACGGCGGCATCGTCGATGTCATCAAGGCCGAGGATATCGGCAAATTCCCCGACACCAATCTCGCCGAATCGCTGCAGCGCGTCCCCGGTGTCGTGATCGACCGCGACGCGGGCGAGGGGCGTTCGATCACCGTGCGCGGTCTGGGTCAGGACTTCACGCGCATCCGCATCAACGGCGTCGAGGCGCTGGCGACGACCGGCGGCACCGACAGCTCGGGCGGCGCCAACCGGTCGCGCGGCTTCGACTTCAACGTCTTCGCGTCGGAACTGTTCAACTCGATCACCGTGCGCAAGAGCGCGTCGGCCAATGTCGACGAAGGCTCGCTCGGCGCGACGGTCGATCTGCAGGCGGCGCGCCCGTTCGACTTCGACGGCTTCCGCATCGCCGGCTCGATCAAGGCGCGCTACAACGATCTCAACGAAAAGATCGATCCGCGCGCCGCGCTGCTCATTTCCAACACCTTCGCCGACGGCCGCTTCGGCGTGCTTGTCTCCGCCGCCTATTCGAAGCGGCGGCTCTACGAGGAAGGCTTCAGCACCGTGCGCTGGGACAATGGTCCTTCGTCGCAGGGCTGGTGCGCGCCGATCGGCCTGACCTCGCAGGGGACCAATGCGACGCAGGCGACCTGCGGCCCGGCGGCGCAGGGCGTCGCGCGCCTGCCCGACACGCCGGCTAACCGCGCCGCTTTCGCGGCCGCCAGCGATCCTGCTAATTTCCACCCGCGCCTGCCGCGCTACGGCCGCCTGACGCACGACCAGGACCGGCTCGGCATCACCGCGTCGGTGCAATGGGCGCCGACCGACAATACGACAATCACCGCCGAATTCCTCTATTCGAAGCTGAAGGCGACGCGGCAGGAGGATTTCATCCAGGCGATCTCGTTCAGCCGCAACGCCGCCGCGGGCGGCAAGCCGCAGACCAGCGTCGTCGAAACCCAATATGACAGCAATGGTGCGCTGCTCTATGGCGTCTACAACGGCGTCGACATCCGGTCGGAATCGCGCTTCGACAAATTGTCGACCGAATTCACCCAGCCGACGCTGACGATTGACCATGCGTTCAGCGACCGGCTGCGCTTCAACGCCCGCGTCGGGCGCGCGGATTCGAAGTTCCGCAACCCGATGCAGACGACGACGACGCTCGATGCGCTCAACGTCAACGGCTATTCGATCGACTTCCGGAACAGCGACCGCCTGCCCGCGATCAACTTCGGGCTCGACGTCAACAGCGGAGCCGCGTTGCAGATCATCGGCGTGCCGCAGGCTGCGCCCGGTGCGACGCAGCCGAACACCATTCCCAATACGACGAGCAGCGAGATCCGCATCCGGCCGCAGGGCGCGAGCAACCGCAACGACGTGCTGCACTTCGACCTGACCTGGGACATCGTTCCCGACGCCTTCAGCGTCAATGTCGGCGCCGATTTCAAGAAATATACCTTCGACACCTTCGAATTCCGCCGCGTCAACCAGAACGACACCATCTTCGCGCCCACGGGCGGGATGAGCGGGCTGACCACGACCGTCACCGGCTTCGGCAAGGGGCTCGGCAGCGGCGCGGTGACGGGCTGGATCATCCCCGATCTCAAGGCGATCTCCGCCGCCTACGACATCTATTGCAACTGCCTGAAGAGCGGGCCGGCCGGCGGCCCCGGCGACTTCACCCTGTCGTCGATCACCAACGGCAATGCGCGCGGCAACAACCGCCGCATCGTCGAGCGCGACACGTCGGGTTTCCTGATGTTCGATTTCAAGCAGGATGTCGCGGGCATCCCCGTGCGCGGCAATTTCGGCGTGCGCTATGTCGAAACCGACATCACCGCGCAGGGCTATGTCGCGACCGGCGGCGGCACGCTGGTCACGGTGAAGAACAAATATGAAGACTGGCTGCCGTCGCTCAACCTGGCGGCGAACGTCACCGACGATTTCATCGTCCGCTTCGCCGCGGCGCGGGTGATGGCGCGGCCGCAGCTCGGCAACCTCAACCCCGGCGGCACGATCAACACCACCGGCAATCTGACCATCGCCGGCGGCAATCCGCTGCTCAAGCCGTTCCGCGCCAATACGCTCGATGCCAGCTTCGAATGGTATCACGGCAAGGGCGCCTTCGTCGGGCTCGGCCTCTTCTACAAGGATATCGGCACCTATATCCAGCAGCTCAGGACCACCATTCCCTATAACCAGACGGGCCTGCCGCTCAGCCTGCTGCCGTCGAACTTCACCGGCGACGAGCTGTTCCAGGTGACGACGCCGATCAACACCAGCGGCGGCGCGCTCAAGGGTTTCGAGGTCAATGTGTCGCAGCCGTTCGACTTCCTGCCCGGCGCGCTCAGGCATTTTGGCGTGACGGCGAACTACACGCGGGTGCAGTCGAAGATCAACTACCAGATCTCGCCGACCGCGACGGGGACGATCCGCGACAATCTGATCAACCTGTCGCCCGAAAGCTGGAACGCCACCCTCTATTACGACGACAAGAAGTTCAGCGCGCGCGCGTCGGTCGCCTATCGCTCCGACTATCTGCAGCGCGTGCCGGGCCAGAACAACAATGACGTCGAGGGCAAGAACAGCACGCTCAACGTCGATGCCCAGCTGCGCTACAAGATCAACAACTGGCTCGAGGTGACGCTGGAAGGCGTCAACCTGACCGACGAGTTCAACGACCAGTTCATCAGCCGCGCGCGCAACAGCGTCGTCGTCTACAACCACACGGGTCGCGAATTCCTCGCGGGCGTCCGCTTCAAATTCTGACGGATGCCATCGGTCCCAAAGGGGGGAAGGGCGCAGTTTTGGGTCTGCGCCCTTCTTTTTTGCCCCGCCGCCGCGGGGGCGGCGCCGGCCTCCGAGCCGCCGCTGGCGTTCGAGGGGGCGGAGGGCGCCGGGCGCTTTTCGGCCGGCGGGCGCGGCGGGCAGGTGCTGCGCGTCACCAACCTGAACGATGACGGTCCCGGCAGCCTGCGCGAGGCGGTCGAACGCGATGTCCCGCGCATCATCCTGTTCGACGTCGCCGGGACGATCCGCCTCGAAAAGCCGCTGGTCATCCGCCACCCGCGGATCACGATCAGCGGGCTCGGCGCCCCGGCGGGCGGCATCGCGCTCGCCGATCACGGGCTGATCGTCGATGCCGACGATGTGGTGATCCGCTATATCCGCTCGCGCCTCGGCAGCCGGTCGGGGGAGGAGAGCGACGCGATCTCGATCGCCGGGGGACGGCGCATCATCCTCGATCATGTCTCGGCGAGCTGGTCGGTCGACGAGACGCTGTCGGTTTCCGCCGACTACGCCCGCACGCCGGGCATCTTCGACGTCACCGTGCAATGGTCGATCATCTCCGAATCGCTGCGCAGCGCCGGGCACAGCAAGGGCGAGCATGGCTATGGCAGCCTGATCCGCGGCGGGAAGGGCTCGCGCTTCAGCTTCCACCACAATCTGTGGGCGCATCACGTCCAGCGCATGCCGCGCCCCGGCAATTACACGCCGGCCGCCGCCGACCCCGAGGGGGCGTGGATCGAGTTCCGCTCCAACATCTTCTACAATTGGGGCGGCAGTGCCGCGGGCTACAACGCCGACAGGGACAGCGCGGCGACCTATGCCTTCATCGACAATTGCTACATCGCCGGGCCGGACAGCAAGGGGCAGCACATCTTCCGCGAGGAGAATCCGAACGCCCGATCCTGGTTCGAGGGCAACAGCCTGAACGGCGTGATACCAGTGGACCCGTGGAGCCTGGTCAAGGGGCTGCACAACCCGCTCGGCCGCGCCCCCGACATCGCGCCGGTCGCGCGCGATCCGGCGCCGCACGGCTGCGACCGGGTGCTGGCGGAAGCGGGCGCCTCGCAGCCGCGCGACGCCGTCGATGCGCGGGTCGTCGAGGAGGTGCGGACGCGAACCGGCCGGATCATCGACACCGAGGACGAAGTGGGCGGCTGGCCCGATCTCGCTAAAGAGTGACGCCCGATTTCCAGATCGCGATGTCGCGTTCCTCGTTCACCTCGGCCTTGCAATTCGCGCCCGATGCGGTCGCGGCGATCAGGTCGAGCAGGGCGTCCGCCGCGCCGTCGAAGCCTTCGTCCAATACCCGCCCCGCGTCGAAGTCGATCCAGCCCGGCTTGCGCGCGGCGAGGCTGCTGTTCGACGCGATCTTGAGCGTCGGCGCGGGAAAGCCGAGCGGCGTGCCGCGCCCGGTGGTGAAGAGGATCAGCGTCGCACCTGCGGCGGTCAGCGCCGTCGCCGACACCGCATCATTGCCCGGCGCCTCGAGCAATGTCAGACCGGGCAGCACCGCCTCGCCGCCATAGGGCCGGACATCGACGAGTGGCGCGCGGCCACCCTTCTGCACCGCGCCCAGCGACTTCTCCTCCAGCGTGGTGATGCCGCCGGCGATGTTGCCGGGCGAGGGATTCTCGCTCACCGGCTCGCCGTGGCGGAGGAAATAGTGCCGGAAATCCCGCGCCAGCCGCACCGCCGCGTCGAAGACGGCCTGCGATGCGGCGCGCTCGAACAGCATCGGTTCGGCCCCGAAAATCTCCGGAATCTCGGTCAGCACCACCTTGCCGCCCGCTGCCGCGACGGCATCGGCGATGCGCCCGACGAGCGGATTGGCGGTCAGGCCCGACAGCCCGTCCGACCCGCCGCATTTGACGCCGAGCGTCAGCGCCGCGAGCGGCTGAGCGCTGCGCCGGGCCGGAGCCGCCAGCTCAACCAGCTCGTCGGCCAGCGCCAGCCCGGCGGCAAGATCGTCCTCGACCGCCTGCGCCGACAGGCTGCGGATGTTCGCCCGCCGTTCGGGCGGGATGGTGTCGATCAGCGCCGCGAGCTGGTTGCTCTCGCAGCCGAGCCCGACGAGCAGCACGCCGCCCGCGTTCGGATGCTGCGCGAGCGCCGCGAGCAGGCCGCGCGTATGGCCGAGGTCTTCGCCGAGCTGCGAGCAGCCGAAGGGATGCTTGAAGGCGTGGATGCCGTCGACGCGCCCGGCGTGGCGCGCGCCCGCGATGCGTGCGATCCGCGCCGCGAGATTGCCGACGCAGCCGACCGTCGGCAATATCCATATCTCGTTGCGCGTGCCGACCCGCCCGTCGGCGCGGCGATAGCCGGCGAAGCTGCGCGGAGAGGGAGGCAGGGCGGTCGAAGCCGTGCGCGGCGCATAGGTCCAGTCGGCCTCGCCGCCCAGCGCGGTCGCCAGATTGTGGCTGTGGACATGCGCGCCCGCTGCGATGTCGGCGGTCGCGCGGCCGATAGGGAAGCCATATTTGATCACCGCCGCGCCGCGCGCGATCGGCGCGAGCGCGAATTTATGCCCGCGCGGCACATCGTCGCGAAGGCGGATTTCCTGCCCGCCGATCCGCGCCACATCGCCCGCGCGCGCGTCGGCCAGGCAGGTCGCGACGCTGTCGCCGGCGTCGACGCGGATCGCCGATACCGGTGTCATTTCGTCCGCAGGGCCGGAGCCGCCCATCGCCTCAGCCCTTCGGCGCGGCGACCGACTGGCGCTCGATGAAGGCCGAGGCGAGGACATTCTCGTCCTCGGCCGGCTTGTTCGGAATGTCGAGGAAGTCGGGGACCAGCGTCCGCGCGGCGCGCACGCCCATCTCGCGGATCGGCCAGCGCACCGTGCTCAGCGCCGGCCAGATATGCGTCGCGGTCGGGCTGTCGTCGAAACCGATGATCGACAGGTCGGCCGGCACCGTGATGCCCTTGCCATAGGCGACGCTCATCACCCCCGCCGCCATTTCGTCGTTGGAACAGAAGATGGCGGTCGGCGGTTCGGCGAGCGACAGCAGGGTCTCGCCCGCCTCGACGCCCGCCGCGTAGCGGTAATTGCCCGGCGCGGAATAGGCGGCGGGCAGCGTCAGCCCCGCGCCCGCGAGCGCCTCGTGGAACCCTTTTTCGCGTTCGGCCGCCGAGCGGAAGCCGACCGGGCCGCGGACGAAGCCGATGCGGCGGTGGCCGAGGCCGATCAGCTTGCCCACCGCTTCCGCCACCACCTCGCGGTCGTTCGACGAGATGCAATGGCGCGCGTCGTCGAGCGGGGCGGAGCCGACGCGGACATAGCGCACGCCCAGATCCTCGCACAGCGCGGCGAGCTCGTCATTCTCGGAGATCGGCGGCAGCAGCAGCGCGCCGATCGGTCGCTGCTTTTCGAGGAAGACGCGAACATCCTCGAGCAGCCGGTCGGACCCGCGGTCGACCGGGCGGACGAGCAGCGCGAGGTCGCTGTCCTTGATCGCGTCGAGCACCCCTTGCTGGAAATTGAGCACCGTCTGCGCGTTCGGATTGTCGTGGAGCAGCGCGATCAGGAAGTTGCGGCGAAAAGCGAGCGCGCGCGCCTGCGGGTTCGGCACGAAGCCGAGCATCTTGATCGCCTGTTCGACCGCCTGGCGCGTCTTGTCGGTGATGAATTCGGACCGGTTGATCACCCGGCTGACGGTTTTCTTCGAAACGCCGGCGAGCGCGGCGACATCGTTGATCGTCGGTTGCTTGCCGCTTTTTCCCCGGTCGCGTGCCGCCATGAATGTTTCACTTTTCCTGTGCATGCCCGGTCGGTCCTGCATGCTTTTTCCCTAGTGGGCGCTGCCCGACATAAAATCAACCCGCGCCGACGGTTCTTCGCTTGCTTTTGACACCGGTGTCTCATAGAGCCATTTGCGGAAGAGGGAAATGACGAATATGCCGGCGACGAACGAACAGCAAAGCGTGGCGAAGGCGTTTCTCGCGGCGCGCGCGAAAAAGACACCGCTTACCGTCTACCCCGGCGCGATGCCGCGGACGCTGGCCGAGGCCTATGCGATCCAGGATGCCGCGATCGCGCTCGACGGGCGCCGCATCGGCGGCTGGAAGGTCGGGCGGATCGCCGACGAGCTGGTCGCACGCTTTGGCGGCAACCGGCTCGCGGGACCGATCTTCGCCGACGAGATCGTCGATGCCGCGGGCGGCGCGGTGCCGGCGATGCCCGTCTATGGCGAGGGCTTCGGCGCCGCCGAGGCCGAGGTGCTGCTGCGCTTCGGCGAAGTGGGCGATGATGACCACGACATCGACAGCATCCGCGACTGCATCGCCGAGGTCCGCACCGGCATCGAGATAGCAAGCTCGCCGTTCCCCGAGATCAACCAGCACGGCCCCGCGGTCACCGCGTCGGACTATGGCAACAACAAGGGGCTGGTGCTCGGCCCGCCGATCCCCGACTGGCGCGACCGCGATCTCGTCGCCATGCCGGTCGAATTCCGCATCGACGGCATCCTCGCCGGCGCGGCGACGATGGAAACCATGCTCGACGGCCCCTTCGGCTCGGCGCTGTTCCTTGTCCGCACGCTGCGCGCGCGCGGCATCGCCATTCCGCCGGGGACATGGGTGTCGGCGGGCGCGATCACCGGGGTCCACGAGATCGGCCCGGGCCAGAGCGCCGAAGCATTGTTCGACGGAAAAATCCGGGTCAGCTGCACGATTAAGGGCTAAGCAGGCCAGCAAGGGAGAGAGACATGGCACAGGCAATGGCGGACACCGGGGCTGCGGCGCCGGTGCCGAGGGCGGGGCGCTATCGCTGGATGATCGTCGCGCTGCTCTTCGCGGCGACCACGGTCAACTATATCGACCGCACCATGCTGGGCCTGCTCGCCCCCGCGCTCGGCGACGAGCTGGGCTGGAGCGAGAATGATTACGGCAACATCGTCACCGCCTTCCAGGCCGCCTATGCCTTCGGCTTCCTGATCATGGGCTGGCTGATCGACCGCTTCGGGCCGAAGATCGGCTATTCGATCGCCATCGCCATCTGGACCGTCGGCCATGTCGCGCACGGCTTCGCCTCGTCGGTCGTGTCCTTCATGCTCGCGCGCATCGTGCTCGGCGTCGGCGAGGCGGGGCATTTCCCGTCGGTCGTCCGCGCATCGAGCGAATGGTTCCCGCAAAAGGAGCGCGCCTATGCGATCGGCTGGGTCAACAGCGCGACGACGATCGGCGTCATCCTGACCGCGCCGACGGTCGCGCTGTTCATGCGCATCCTGGGTTTCGACTGGCGCGAAACCTTCATCTACACCGGCATCTTCGGTGTCATCCTGCTGCTGCTGTGGCTCTGGCTCTACAGCAACCCGCGCGAGAGCGGGAAGGTGAGCGAAGCCGAACTGGCGTGGATCGAGCATGACCCGCCCGAAAAGATCGAACGGCTCGGCTGGCGCGCGATCGTCACCAAGCGCGAGGCGTGGGCCTTTGCGACCGCCAAATTCCTGACCGATCCGGTCTGGTTCCTGATGCTCTTCTGGCTGCCCAAATATTTCGCGACCACCTATGACGTCGATCTGAAGATCGTGCTGCTGCCGATGATCATCATGTATCTGCTCTCCGACGTCGGCAGCATCTTCGGCGGCTGGGTATCGTCGAAGCTGATCCACATGGGCCGCAGCGTCAATTTCGCGCGCAAGGTGACGATGATCGGCGCGGGCTGCTGCGTCCTGCCTTTGCTGTTCGTCACCGGGCTCGACAATATGTGGCTCGCGGTGGTGCTGATCGGCATCGCGCTCGCCGGGCATCAGGCCTTTTCCTCGACGATCCTGTCGATCCCGCCCGACATGTTCCCGAAGCGCGCGGTGGGCTCGGTGATCGGCCTCGGCGGTTTCATGGGCGGCATTGGCGGCATGATCATGGCGAAGTCGACCGGCCTCGTGCTCGATGCGACGGGCGGCAATTACACGATCATCTTTGCGGCCTGCACGACCGTCTATTTCATCGCGGTGTTCGCCGTCCATCTGCTCAGCCCGCGCCTCGCGCCGGTGACGGTCGAGGGAGCGCGTCCCGTCGCATGACCCGCCCGCTGATCCTGCACCCCGACCGGCTGTTCCCGTCCGATCCGGTGCAGCGGGACATCGCGCGGCGCCTCTATGCCGCGGTCGCGGACCTGCCGATCGTCAGCCCGCACGGGCACACCGATCCGGCCTGGTTCGCGGCCGACGCGCCCTTCGGCAATGCGGCCGAGCTGCTGCTCCATCCCGATCATTATATATTCCGCATGCTCTATTCGCAGGGAGTGCCGCTCGACGCGCTCGGCATCGGCAATCCGGATGCGGACCCCCGGACGAGCTGGCGGCTGTTCGCGGAGCATTATCATCTCTTCCGCGGCACGCCGACGCGCATGTGGATGGACTGGGTGTTCGCCGAGGCGTTCGGGATCGAGGTGCAATTCTCGGGCGAAACCGCCGACCTCTATTACGACCGGATCACCGAAAAGCTCGCGACCGACGCCTATCGCCCGCGCGCGCTGTTCGACCGCTACCGCATCGAAGTGATTGCGACGACCGAAAGCCCGCTCGACACGCTCGATCATCATGCCGTCATCCGCGCCGCCAACGATAGCGGCGAATGGGGCGGGCGCGTCATCACCGCCTACCGCCCCGACCCGGTGGTCGATCCCGAATTCGAGGGCTTCCGCGATAATCTGGCCCGCTTCTCCGAATTGTCAGGCGAGGATGCCTTCTCCTATGCCGGCTATCTCGCTGCGCACCGCAATCGCCGCGCCTTCTTCGCCGGCATGGGCGCGACGTCGACCGATCACGGACACCCGACCGCGGCGACCGCCGACCTGTCGGATGCCGAAGCCGAGGCTTTGTTCGCGCGCGTCACCGGCGACGCCGCGACGCCCGCCGACGCCGAGCTGTTCCGCGCGCACATGCTGACGGTGATGGCGGGGATGAGCCTCGACGACGGGCTCGTCATGCAGATTCACCCGGGCAGCTTCCGCAACCACAATCCCCGGCTGTTCGCCCGCTACGGCCGCGACAAGGGCGCCGACATCCCGACCGCGACCGACTATGTCCATGCGCTGCGCCCGTTGCTGTCGCGCTACGGCAACGAGGCCGGGCTGACGATCATCCTCTTCACCCTCGACGAGACGAGCTATGCGCGCGAACTCGCGCCGCTCGCCGGCCATTATCCGGCGTTGAAGCTCGGCCCCGCCTGGTGGTTCCACGACAGCCCCGAAGGAATGCGCCGCTTCCGCAGCCAGACGACCGAGACGGCGGGCTTCTACAACACGGTGGGCTTCAACGACGACACGCGCGCCTTCCTGTCGATCCCCGCGCGGCACGATGTCGCGCGGCGCATCGACTGCGGTTTCCTCGCGCAGCTCGTCGCCGAACACCGGCTGGAGGAATGGGAAGCCGCCGAGCTCGCCGTCGACCTCAGCTACAATCTCGTCAAGGCGGCCTACCGGCTGTGAGGCTGTCGCCCGACACGCCGCTTCCCGCGTCGGTGCGGCGGCCGGCCTACGACCGCGCGGCGCAGGCGGCGGGGATCGTCCATATCGGCATCGGCGCCTTTCATCGTGCGCACCAGGCCGTCTATACCGACGATGCGATGGGCGCGGGCGACCGCGACTGGGGCATCACCGGCGTGTCGCTGCGCTCGGGCGAGGTCGCGGCCCAACTGAATCCGCAGGGCGGGCTCTACACCGTCGGCGTCCGCGGTGCGGACGGCACGGCGCTGCGCCTGATCGGCGCGGTGCAGCGGGTGCTGGTCGCGCCCGGCGATCCGCAGGCGGTGGTCGATGCCATCGCCGCGCCCGCCACGCATATCGTCGGCTTCACCGTGACCGAGAAGGGCTATCTGCGGCGTGCCGACGGGTCGCTCGACCTCGCCGCGGCGGCCGGCGGGTCGAGCCTCTATCGCCTGGTCGCCGCCGGGCTGGCGGCGCGCAGGGCCAGCGGCCTCGGCGGCGTCACGCTGCTCAGCTGCGACAATCTCGCGGGCAATGGCGCGGTGCTGCGCCGGCTGATGCGCGAATATCTGGCCGCCCGTCATCCCGGCCTGTCGGCATGGTTCGACAGCGAATGCACCTGTCCTGCAACGATGATCGACCGCATCGTTCCGGCGACCACCGACGCCGACCGCGCGGCGGTCGAGGCGGCGCTCGGCGCGCGCGACGAGGGCGCGGTGGTCACCGAAGGCTTCAGCCAATGGGTGATCGAGGATGATTTCGCCGGCCCGCGCCCGCGCTGGGACGCCGTCGGCGCGCAGCTGGTCGCCGACGTCGCGCCCTATGAGACCGCCAAGCTCCGCATGCTCAACGGCGCGCATTCGGCGCTTGCCTATATCGGCCTCGGCCGCGGTCACGCCTATGTGCATCAGGCCATCGCCGATCCCGCGATCCGCCCGCTGATCGAGACACTGATGCTGCACGAAGCCGCGCCCAGCGTCGCCGCGGCGCCGGGGCAGGATCTCGCCGCCTATGCCGGTGCGCTGCTCGATCGCTTCGCCAATCCGGCGCTCGACCACCGGCTGATCCAGATCGCGATGGACGGCAGCCAGAAGATCCCGCAGCGCTGGCTCGAAACCCTCGCCTGGCACCGGCGGCGCGGCGGGCGCTGCCCGGCGCTGCTCGCCGCGATCGATGCCTGGATCGCCTTTCTGCGCAGCGGCGCCTTTCCGGTCGACGATCCGCTCGCGGACCGGCTGCGCGCGGCGGTGGCGGGGCCGGATGCGCTGCGGGCGCTGTTCGGACAGGGCGGTTTGCTGCCTTCGGAATGGGCGCCCGATTAAGGGCTTGGGTTTGCGGCGCGGCCACCGCATAGAGGCGTTCCAATGCAGGGGAGAGGCGCCTTGGAACAGGATGATGGGTTGCACGATGCGGAAACGGGCGCTGCGCCGCTCGCGATAGAGTCCGACGAACGCTACCGCCGGCTGGTCGCGGGCCGGTCGCGCTTCGCCTGGACGCTGACCATCGTCATGCTGCTCATCTATTTCGGCTATATCCTGCTCGTCGCCTTCCGGCCCGACCTGCTCGCGCGGCCGATCGGGACCGGAGTGACCTCGCTCGGCATTCCGCTCGGCCTCGGCGTCATTGTCGCGGGCATCCTGCTAACCGCCGCCTATGTCCGCCGCGCCAACCGCGTCTTCGACCGCGATCTCGATGCGCTGCGCCGGGATCATGGCGCATGAGCCGCTTTCCCGCGACGCGCGCCGCGCTGATCCTCGTCGCGCTGGCGTGGCCCGTCGCCGCCGCGGCCGATGCGCTGACCGGCAGCACGGTGCAACAGGCGGCCAACTGGCCCGCGATCCTGATGTTCGCCGCCTTCGTGATCGGGACGCTCGGCATCACGCGCTGGGCGGCGAGCCGGGTGCGCACCGCGTCGGACTTCTACACCGCGGGCGGCGGCATCACCGGCTTCCAGAACGGCCTCGCCATTGCCGGCGACTATATGTCGGCGGCCTCCTTCCTCGGCATTTCGGCCCAGATTTTCGCCGACGGCTATGACGGGCTGATCTATTCGACCGGCTTCCTCGTCGGCTGGCCGATCCTGCTCTTCCTGCTCGCCGAGCGGCTGCGCAATCTCGGCCGCTACACCTTTGCCGATGTCGCGAGCTTCCGCTTCGCGCAGCCGCCGGTGCGGATGTTCGCGGCGTTCAGCACGCTCGCGGTCGTGCTCTTCTACCTGATCGCGCAGATGGTCGGGGCGGGACAGCTCATCAAGCTGCTCTTCGGCCTGCCCTATGCGACCGCGGTGCTCGTCGTCGGCGCGCTGATGACCTGTTACGTCCTGTTCGGCGGCATGATCGCGACGACCTGGGTGCAGATCATCAAGGCGGTGCTGCTCCTCGGCTGCGCCAGTTTCATGGCGCTCGCGGTGCTGTGGCATTTCGGCTTCTCGCCCGAGGCGCTGTTCGCGAAGGCGGTCGAGGTCAAGACCGGCATCGCGGCGGCGGGCGGCGCTTCGGCGGACGAGGCGGCGGCGCGGGGGTTGTCGATCATGGGGCCCGGCGGCTTCATCAAGGACCCGCTCTCGGCCATCTCCTTCGGCATGGCGCTGATGTTCGGCACCGCCGGCCTGCCGCACATATTGATGCGCTTCTTCACCGTCCCCGATGCGAAGGAGGCGCGCAAGTCGGTGCTGTGGGCGACCGGCTGGATCGGCTATTTCTACATATTGACCTTCATCATCGGTTTCGGCGCGATCACCTTCGTCGCCTCCAACCCCGACTATCTGATGCCCGACGGCAGCCTGAAGGGCGGGGGCAATATGGCGGCCGTGCATCTCGCCTCGGCGATCGGCGGCGACATCTTCCTCGGCATCGTCAGCGCGGTCGCCTTTGCGACCATCCTCGCGGTGGTCGCCGGGCTGACCCTGTCGGGCGCGTCGGCGGTGTCGCACGACCTCTATGCCTCGATCATCAAGCGCGGCGAGGCGAAGTCGGCGGACGAGCTGCGCGTGTCGCGCGCCACCGTGCCGGTGCTCGCGATCATCGCGATCGTCCTCGGCATCGCGTTCGAGAAACAGAATGTCGCCTTCATGGTCAGCCTGGCCTTCGCGCTCGCGGCGTCGGGCAATTTCCCGGTGCTCGTCATGTCGCTGTTGTGGAAGGGTTGCACGACGCGCGGCGTCGTGGTCGGCGGCTTTGTCGGGGTGGGCCTCGCGCTCGTGCTGACGATCCTGTCGCCGGCGATCTGGGAGGCGGTGCTGGGGCGCGAGGGCGCGCCTTTCCCCTATAGTTCGCCGACGATCTTCTCGATGTCCGCGGCCTTTTTGGCGATCTGGCTCGTTTCGCTCGCCGACCGCAGCGGGCGCGCGGCGGTCGACCGCGCGGGCTATCCGGCGCAGCGCGTCCGCGCCGAAACCGGTATCGGCGCGGCGGGGGCCAGCGCGCACTGACGCGCCGGCGCCGCGCCCGACGGAAAAAGCCGGTTTTCGCCTGACGCTACGGCATCGCCATCTGTTGCCGCACGCCGCATCGGCGGCGCGCGGATGGCTGGTCCGGTGCGCCCGGTGTCAGATGGGGCTTGCGTTCCGTCGCCCTTCGTGATTCACGGGGAGGAGAACATATATCGGGTCGGCTTCCGCCGATGGGCATCGCAGCGAGCGGAGACACAGATGAGGGACCAGCCTGTCGATCTGGGATATGGGAAAGGCGCCGCCGCGCTGCCGTTGCGGCCGCCGCCATGGGCATCGCGGCGCGGTGCGCGACCGCGCATACTTAGTTAGCAAACTTGATTTCGAATCGTGATTCATTATCCCCGACCCGTGCAAGGCGATCCCGATAATTACGTCAGCCTCCTCTCGGCCGCGCAGATCGAAACGCTGCGCCATGTTTTCGAGCATAAAAATTCCAAGGAAATCGCCCGGCTGATGGACGTGTCGCCGCACACCGTCGACGAACGGGTGCGGAGGTCTTTAAAAAAACTTAATGTTTCCAATAGAATAGAAGCCGCAACGATATTGGCTCGTAACGGTGTCTTCGAAGATGTTACCCCTTATCAACCTTTGACATATCAACCGGGTGACCTAGCCGCTCCATCCCCCGCCGACGAAGCCGAAGCGGGGCAAGGTTCGGTCTGGCAGCTGCTCAACATCGGTCTGCCGTTCCCGACTGCGTCCCAGCCGGTCAACCGGCACGGGTTGATGGAAAGGATTATCTGGCCGATCCTGATCGCGTTCGCGACCATTTTGGCTTTCTCCGCCCTCTATTCGATCCTTGTCGGACTTGGCCGGGTTCTAGGCTGACCGAATGCTGCGGGGGGTCCGTCGGCATTCTCTTTCAAGGACCAGGAAAAATGCTGAACGAACGAGTTTCCGGGGCGAAAAGGATCGCGTCCGAACTGCACGAAGCCGAAGATTCGATCGACGAAACGATGATCCGCATCGCCCGGCTGGCCGCGACGCTGCCGACGGTGCGCCGCGACACCAACATGTCGGCGATCGTCGGCCAGGAGGCGATGGCGAAGGTCGCGCACGCCCTGGCGGCGGCCGGCGAAGTGCGGCAACTGCTGACCGACGCGCATCTCGCGCTCACCGCGACGCAAAAGCAGGTGGGGCTCGGCACACGCATGTTCGGTGCCGGCGTCAAGCCGCCCGCGAGCGCCTCGCTCGTCGAACAGGGCAGCAACGACGCGGCCGAGCGGCTGGCGCAGGCCGGCTGATCCGCAGCGCAGGGATTGTCGCATAATATGTGGGGCGTGGCGGTCTATTACGCTGTTCTGCTGCTCACGGTCGCCGTCGCGCTGCGGCGCGGCGGCGTCCTCGAGCGCTGGGCGGCCTATACGGCGCTTATCGCTTCGCTCTGCACCACCATATTGTCGCCTGCTCCGCTCTGGACCGACATCGAAATCAATATCTTCGTCATCGACCTCGTGGTCTTGACAAGTTTCTGGTTCATCGCCTTGAAAACCGAGCGTTTCTGGCCCTACTGGATCACCGGCTGGCAGCTGATCGCGATTTTCGGGCATCTTCAGAAGCTGATGTTCGCGGAGATACTGGCGCGCCCCTATGCGCTGCTTTCGATGTACATATCCTATCCGATCCTGTTCGTGATCATCTACGCGGCCGGATCGACGAAGCGGAGCGGTGACGTTCGGGCGACGACATAGTCGCCCCCACAGGGTCATCACATGCAGCAATTCTCGCATTCAGAAATTGCCGAACTCAAGTCGCGGATCGATCAGATACAGGAGATGCTGGCCGGCGGCGCGGCCGCGCCCCAGCCCGGCCGCATCGATGGCGGCCGCACCGGCTCCGACGCGCCCGAGGCGGGCCTGCTCGACCAGATCGCGTTCAGCATCCAGATGCGCCGCACGCGCAAGAGCCATTTCGGCAGCAATCAGCTGTCGGGTCCGACCTGGGACATGATGCTCGACCTGATGCTGGCGCGCAGCGCCGGCCGCGAGCTGTCGGCGAGCGATCTCGCCGCCGGCGCCGGCGTGCCGCTGTCGTCGGGAATGCGCATGATCGCGACGCTCGAACAACTCGGGCTCGCGGAGCGCTTCACCGATGCGCGCGACCGTCGCCGTTCGATCGTCCGCCTGACCGATCGCGGCTGCGAGAGCATGGCGAGCTATTTCGCGAAAATGGACCAGGCGTGGCAGAATCGTCCCAGCCGGACGATGTGAGCCCACCTTTGCCGCGACGCGGGCGTGGGGGTCCGCCGATGGCTCCCTTCATTCGGTGATGTCGCGCAGCATGCGGTCGATCTTCACCATCGCGTCGCGCTTGATCTGGCAGACCCGCGCCGCGCTGACGTCGAGCGTCGCGCCGATCTCCTGCAAATTGAGCTCCTCGAAGAAATAGAGCTGCAGCACGAGCTGCTCGCGCTCGGGCAACCGCGCGATGCACTGGCCGAGCGCTGCGAGCAGATCCTCCTGTTCGCACCGGTCGTCGGCGCCCTCGCTCTCGTCGGCGAGCAGGAAGCTGCCGTCGTCGATCATCGCGTCGAGCGAGGTCGAACGGCCGTGCGCCGCGCTCCGCTCGAAGGCGAAATACTCCTCCGCCGACATTTCGAAGGCCTCGGCCATCTCGGCGGTCGTCGGCGCGCGCATCAGATGCTGTTCGAGCGCCGCGCGCACCGCGCCGATGCGCTTGGTCGCGACCATCGCCGACCGGCCGATATCGGCCTCGCGGCGGAGATGGTCGATCATCGCGCCGCGGATGCGCGTCGAGGCATAGGTGGCGAAGGCATAGCCGCGATCCTCATAGTGACGGCTCGCCTCGATCAGCGCGATCAGCCCGGTCTGGACCAGATCGTCGAGGTCGCTCGTCCGCGCCGCGCGCGAGAAGACCTGCCAGGCGATCTTGCGGACCAGCGGCGCATATTCCTCGATCAGCTGCTCGGCGCTGGTGCCATAGCCCTGCGGCGACACGGCGCGCGCCGCGTTGCCGGCAAAATGCTCGGCAGGCTCAATTCTCATGATGGTCCTCCATCTGGCCGGCGTCGGCGGCCGCGAGACGCGGCACGTCGGCGCCGATCGTCGCGACGATCTCGGTCGCCTTGGTCGCCGGGATTTCGAGGTAGGAAATGACCGCGACGTCGGGGAAGGTTGCGCGCACCAGCCGCGACAGGGCGGAACGGCAGATCGGCGAGGCGACGAGCGCGAAGCTGCGCGTCGAGAGCAGCAGCGGCTCGACCGCCTGCCCGATCTGCTCGACGATCTTCATCGCCATGCCGTGCTCGAACGGCCATTCGGCCCCCGGATTGGCGCGCACCGCCTGGTTGAGCAGCATCTCGACCTCGGGGCTGAAGGTGACGACGGGCAGCGGCATGCGGCTCGGCACGATCGTCTGGACGATCAGCGCGCCGATGCGCTGGCGCACCGCCTCGACCAGCTCGGCGTCGCCGAGCTGCTGGCCCGACACCGCGACCATCGCCTCGGCGATCTTGCGGAAATCGCGCAGCGGGACGCGCTCGACGAGCAGCGCCTTGCACAGCGCCGCGACGCGGGGGAGCGCATAGCCCGCCGGGGTCAGGCTGGCCGCGAGCTGCGGATATTGCGCCTTCAGATGGTCGATCAGCGCCTGCGCGTCGTCGATGCCGAACAGCTCCCAGGCCGAACCGACGATGCTGTTGTTGAGGTGGGTCGCGACCACGGTCGCCGGATCGACCACCGTATAGCCGGCGGCGATCGCGTCATTCTGCGACGCGCGCGGAATCCATAGCGCGTCGAGCCCGAAGGTCGGGTCCTTGCACGGCCGCCCCGCGACCTGCGTGACCAGATCGCCCGAATCGAGCGCGAGCATTTCGTGCGGGAACACTTCGTCCTCGCCGACCACGACGCCGGCGATCGAGATGCGATAGACGTTGCCGGGCAGCGACAGATCGTCGGCGACCTTCACCGGCGGGATGACGAAGCCCAGTTCCTTCGACAGCTGGCGGCGAATGCCGGTGATCCGGCCCATCAGCGGCGCGCCCTTGCGCTCGTCGACCAGGCTGACCAGCGCATAGCCGATCTCGAGCTGGCACGGGCTGCCCTCGCTGACGTCGGCCCATTCGATGCGCGACGGGTCGGCGGCGGGCGCGCCGGGCTCGCTGTCCGTGGCGGCGATTGCGGCCGCGGCGGCGCTGCGCTTCAGCTGCCAGCCGACCGCGAAGGCCAGCGCGGCGGCGGGCAGGATCAGCATCTGCGGCATCGCGGGGACGAGGCCGAGCACGAACAATATGCCGCCGACCGCCATCCAGATGGCGGGCGAGGCGAACTGGCTGCCGATCTGGCCCGACAGGTTGAAGGGCGAATTGACGCGGGTGACGATCGCGGCGGCGGCGATCGACAGCAGCAGCGCGGGGATCTGCGCGACCAGCGCGTCGCCGATCGCCAGCGTGACATAGGTGCTGCCGGCTTCGGAGAAGGAGAGGCCGTGGCTGAACACGCCCAGGATCAGCCCGCCGATGATGTTGACGAACAGGATCAGCAGACCGGCGATCGCGTCGCCCTTCACAAATTTCGAGGCACCGTCCATCGAGCCGTAGAAATCGGCCTCGGTTGCGACTTCCTGACGCCGCGCCTTGGCTTCGTCGGGGGTCAGGATGCCGGCGTTGAGGTCGGCGTCGATCGCCATCTGCTTGCCGGGCAGGGCGTCGAGGGTGAAGCGCGCCGACACCTCGGATACGCGCCCCGCGCCCTTGGTGATGACGACCAGGTTGATGATCATCAGCACGACGAAGACGAACAGGCCGACGACATAGTCGCCGCCGATCAGCACCTTGCCGAACGCCTCGATGACATGGCCCGCCGCATGCGTGCCTTCGTGGCCGTGGACGAGCACGACGCGCGTCGAAGCGACGTTGAGCGCGAGCCGGAACAGCGTCGCGAGCAGAAGCACGGTGGGGAAAGCCGAAAAGTCGAGCGGTTTCGACGCCTGCAGCGCGACCATCAGGATCAGCAGGCTGACCATGATGTTCAGGACGAAACTGATGTCGAGGATGGTCGGCGATACCGGGATCACCATCAGCGCGACGAGGATCAGCATCCCCGCGGGCAGCGCGGCGGCGCCCGCGGCGCGGCCGATCTGCACGATCTTCGGGCCGCCGCTCATGCGGCGCCTCCGGTCGCGGCGAGGCGCTGATAGGCCTGGGCGGCGAAGCCCATCGACAATTTCCTCGGCATCGGCTGGATATCCATCATCGGCAGCGGCGGACGGCCGCCCTGGGTGGCGCTGGCAGTCTGAAAGCTCCAGCCGGGAGCGGGCGCGGCGCCGCCCGGCAGGGTGCCGGGGATGGGGCCGGGCATGCCGCCTTCGTCGAGCTTGGCGCGGAAGCGTTCGCGGATTTCGTCGAGGCTGCGCATGCTGCCGTCGGCGGCATAGAAGACCGAACGGTTGGCGGCGGCGGCATCGGGCATCATCGGCGCGCCGGACTGGCCGGGATCGGCCGCCCAGGCGTTGAGGAAACGCACCGCGCCCGCTGGGCCGAGGAAATGCGCGAGATAGAGGTCGACCGGCTCGGCGCTGCGGCCGATCCGGCTTTCGACATAGGCGCGATTGTCGGCGGTGAAGGCCGCCGCCATGCTCGCCGAAGCCGCGGGATCGTCGCGCAGCGCGAAGATCTGCTCGCGCAATTGCGGGTCTGCAATCGAGAAGCGGCCCGACGCGTCGCGGCCGATCGCGTCGGCGGCCCAGCCGAGGCCGTGGGCGGCGCCGTGGCGGTCGAGCGTCGCGAGCCAGGTCTGGCGGGTGAACTGATACAGGCCGCGCGCCGAGGATGTCGGCGCCTGTGCGGTCGGATTGAAACGGCTCTCGACGCGCGCGACGTCGACCAGATAGTCGAAATCGATCCCGGTGCGCGCCGACGCGTCGTGCATCGCCGCCATCACGGGCGAGGCGGCGCCGTTGGTCGATGCAGGACTGTTGATGCCATTCATGCTTTGGTTCCGCTTGTTCGGCAGACCAAAAGCAATCATCGTGCCATTTCAGGAAAACGGCGGGTTAGGCAGGGCCGCTCAATAGCTTAGCGCGATCCCCCGCGACTGGGTTCCGCGGATATGATGGTTTCTGTCAATCCTCTGACGCGTCCAGTCCTTCAGGATGTTGACGCGGATCGCCGCGGCCTCGAGCTTGCGCAGCACGCGGTCGATCATCAGCCGCGCCTGCTCCTCGCGTCCGGGTGGCACCGGGCTGGCCTGGAACAGGATGACGGCGGTCGCCAGCGCTTCGGTCGCGGCGATGATCGCGCCGGCGTCCTGCCCGTCGAGCGCGGCGACCAGCGCGTCGAGCTGCGCCTGAACCTCGTCCATCGGTGCCGGCATCAATCGGCTCCACCGGCATAATGCTGCAGCATCGCCCGCGCCGTGGCGTCGGGCTGGAGTTCGTAGCGGCCCTCCGCAATGGCGCTGCGCAACGCCGCGACGCGCGCGCCATCGACGGGCGCGGGCTGGGCGGCAATGTCGGCGGCGATGCCGATCAGCCGCGCGACCGGCACGGGGGTGGTGGCGGCCTTCGCCTGCGCGGGCGTCGGCCCGGGTTCGGCGGTGGCGCCCGCGACACGACGGACGGCGCCGATGCGCACGACGTTGCCGACCTGCAATCCGATCTTGCCGTCTCCCGTCATGTGCGCCTCCTTTCCATGGCCGTCGGAAAATCGACGGGCGTTCGAAGGCCATTAACGGACGCGGAAAGGATTGATTAAGGCGCGCGCGCCGAAAAAATAAAGAAAAGGCCCGGCGGCGTCGGAAAACCGACGGCCGCCGGGCCAGGGCAGGGACTTGCCGAAAAGCCCCTCCCCTTCAGGGGAGGGGTGAATCAGTTGGTCAGTCCGCCAGGCGCGCGCGCCCCGGACCGGTGACGATCGCGCTCAGCGTGCTTTTGGCGTCGCTGCCGCGCAGCGCGATCAGGTCGCCGACGCGGCCGTCCTGCGTCGCGGTGGCGGCATAGCTGATCGAAAAGCTGTTCGTGTCGATGGTGACGCGGACATTGTCGCCGCGGCGCACGACCGGCGCCGATGCCGCGGGCTTGGCGACAAGGCCGCCGCCGGCCGCCGCGTTGGCGGGTCCGGTCATCGGCACGCGCAGCCGCCAGCCGAGCGAGGGGCAGCGGACGGCGAGCGTCTGGCCGTCGATCGCGGTCACCGTCGCCTGCTCGGGGCAGCGCGCCAGTTTGATGCGGCGGTCGATCGGCGTCGCGGTGCGGCCCATCGCATTCGCCACCATCTGCGTCAGCACGTCGATCGTCTGCCAATCCTCGGTCGCCTGCTGCGCGGTGGCCGCGGCGGGGATGCCGACGGCGAGCGCGGCGAGGCCGGTCACAAGCTTGCGGGTCATGGCCCATCTCCTTCGGTCCAAAATCATCGCCTGCCAATCTGCACGATGCGTGCCAGTCGCGCTTTGCCGCGGGGTTCGGCCGCCTTGCCGCGGGGCCTGTCGAATTTTTGACCGCCGGGTTGCCGGCCTGCCGTGCGCGCCGTTTGGCATGCCGTCATACAATTGAAAAACCTTCCGAAAATCATTTTGGCATGCCGATTGCATCATGCCTTGGTGTTTCCGCGCGCTCGCGCCGGCCCCGGCCGAAACGAAGCGGCGGCGAAGGAAGGAATGACAAGCATGGCATCCGAAAAGCTCTTCGGCATCCACGCCACGGCGCTCCAGCTACGCAACCAGCGCATGATGATGCTCGCGTCGAACATCGCCAACGCCGCGACGCCCAATTACAAGGCGCGCGACATCGACTTCGCGAAAGCGCTCGATCTCGCGCAGCAGGGCGGCTCGCTCGACGGCGCCGTCGCCTATCGCGTCCCGGTCCAGGCGTCGCTCGACGGCAACACGGTCGAGATGGCGACGGAGCAGACCGCCTTCGCCGAGAATGCGCTCGCCTATCGCTCGAGCCTCTCCTTCCTCACCGGCCGCATCAACACGCTGACGCGCGCGCTGAAGGGCGAATGACGATGAACGGCAATCTTTCCCTCTTCGACATTTCGGGCCGTGCCATGTCGGCGCAGCTCGTGCGGCTCAACACCACGGCGTCGAACCTCGCCAATGCCGGCACCGTGTCGGGCAGCGAAGCGGGCGCCTATCGCGCGATGAAGCCGGTGTTCCGCACGGTGATGGACCAGAGCGGCCGCGCGACGGTCGCGGTCGACCGCGTCACCGTGTCGCAGATGGCCCCGTCGAAGCGCCACGACCCGACCAACCCGCTCGCCGATGCGGAGGGCAATGTCTGGGAAGCCGCGGTCGATAGCGCCGCCGAGCTGGTCGAGATGGTCGAGACCGCGCGCCAGTATCAGAACAATGTCCAGGTCCTGGAAACCGCCAAGGGCCTGATCAACGAAACGCTCAGGATGGGACAATAAGATGGCGACCGCACCCGTGAACGGCACCACCCTGCCGATCGTGCCCAAGAACAGCGGCATGCAGCTCGGCCAGTCGGACTTCCTCCGCCTGATGACCGCGCAGCTGACGCAGCAGGACCCGTTCAACCCGGTCGATAATCAGGCGATGGTCGCCCAGATGGCGCAATTCTCCAGCCTCGCCGGGATCAGCGAGACCAATGTGACGCTTCAGCAGATCGCCGAGCAGCTTCAGGCGCAGACCGCCCTGCTCAAGGACATCAAGGCCGCCGCCGCCACCCCGGCGCCGGCGCCCGCCCCCGAAACCACCACCCAGGAAGGATAAGTCCATGTCGTTCTACACCTCGCTTTCGGGCCTCAAGGGCGCCCAGACCGACATGTCGGTCATCTCGAACAACATCGCCAATGCGAGCTCGACCGGCTTCAAGCGCAGCCGCGCGCAGTTCGGCGACCTCTTCGCCTCGTCGCCGACGCAATCGACGCGGATGATCGCGGGGCAGGGGCAGCGCCTCAACGGCGTGATGCAGCAGTTCACGCAGGGCACGCTCGAGGCGAGCGAGAAGACGCTCGACCTCGCCATCGCCGGCGAGGGCATGTTCGTCGTCAAGGGCGAGCCGCCGCGCGAGGCCGTCACCTACACCCGCAACGGTGCGTTCAGCGTCACCGCCGACCGCCAGGTCGTCGATACGACCGGCGCCAAGCTCCAGCTTCTCCCCGTCGATGCCGACGGCAACGTCACCGACCGCACGCTCGGCGGCGCGTTCGACTTCGTGCTGCCCGCGGGCTCGCCGACCGATCCCGATGCGGCGCTGGTCAATGTCTCGGTCGGCCTCGACGGGCTCGTTACCGCGACTTTCGCCGACGGCAGCGACCAGGTGCTCGGCAAGGTGGCGATGGCGACCTTCCCCGCGATGGAGGGGCTGCGCCCCGTCGGCGACGCCCACTGGCAGTCCACCGGCGAAAGCGGCCCGCCGACCATCGATGCCGCGACCAACGGCCCGATGGGCGCGATCCGCTCGGGCGCGCTCGAACGCTCGAACGTCGACATCACCGAGGAACTGGTGATGCTGATCGCCGCGCAGCGCAATTTCCAGGCCAATGCCAAGGCGATCGAAGGCGCCTCGGCGCTGACGCAGACGATCATCGGCCTGCGCTGATCCGCTGCTAGCCGCCTGCCGGGAGATTCCACATGGATCGTGTCATCTATACCAGCCTCACCGCGATGCGGGGCAGCATGGCCCGGCAGACGGCGATCGCCAACAATCTCGCCAATGCGCAGACGCCCGGCTTCCGCGCCGACATGGCCGAGGCGCAGGCGCTGTGGCTGCACGGCAGCGGGCACGACGCCCGCGCCCTGTCGTCGGAGGAAGTGCTCGCCGCCGACATGCGCGCCGGCACCGTCACCGCGACGGGCCGCGACCTCGACGTCGCGATGCAGGGCGACGCGCTGCTCGTCGTCCAGGCGCCGAACGGCGACGAAGCCTATACCCGCCGCGGCGACCTGCAACTGGCGCCGAGCGGCCTCTTGACCACCGGCGACGGCCATCCGGTGCTGGGGACGCAGGGGCCGCTGACCGTTCCGCCCGCCGACGCGATCCGCATCGACGCCGACGGCCGGCTGTTCATCGTCCCGCCCGGCGGCGATCCCGAAAATCCGGTCGAGGTCGACCGGCTGCGCCTCGCGGCGCCGGCGGGGTCGGACATCGTCAAGGGCCTCGACAATCTGTTCCGCGTGCGCGGCGGCGGGATTCTCCCCGACGATCCGGAGGCGCGCCTGACCACCCGCTCGCTCGAAGGATCGAACGTCAGCGCGACCGCCGCGCTCGTCGACATGATCGAGGCGAGCCGGATGTGGGATTCGCAACTCAAGCTGATCGGCGACGCGCGCGACATGGATGCCGCGACCGCGAACCTGATGCAGCTGCCCCGTTAAGGAGATGATGAGATGAGCTTCGGTGCCCTGCACGTCGCACGGACCGGTCTGGATGCCCAGGGCTTCCGGATGCAGGTGATCGCGAACAACCTCGCCAATGTGAACACCACGGGCTTCAAGCGCGACCGCGCCAGCTTCGAAACGCTGGGCTATCAGATGATGACGCTCGCGGGCGCCTCTTCCTCGGCCGACAACCGCTATGCGACCGGGCTCAATCTCGGCACCGGCGTTTCGCTCGCCGGCACCGCGCGCATCGACACCCAGGGGACGCTCACCGCGACCGGCAACGGGCTCGACGTCGCGATCGAGGGCGCGGGCTATTTCCAGGTCCAGATGCCCGACGGCCGCATCGGCTATACCCGCGCCGGCAATTTCAGCCTGTCGTCCGAAGGCACGATCGTGACGCCCGACGGCAAGCCGCTGGAACCGCAGATCCAGATTCCGCAGGATGCGACCGCGCTGACCATCGGCGCCGACGGCACCGTCTCCGCGTCGATCGCGGGGCAGACGGGAACGACCGAGCTCGGCCGGATCGAGATCGCGCGCTTCGCCAACGCCTCGGGATTGCAGGCGATCGGCAACAATATCCTGCTCGAAACCACCGCTTCGGGCGCGCCGCTGGTCGGCGGGCCGGGCGAGGATGGGCGCGGTGCGCTCCGTTCGGGCATGCTCGAAGGATCGAACGTCAATGTCGTCGAGGAACTCGTCGACATGATCGAGACGCAGCGCGCCTATGAGGTCAATTCCAAGATGATCCAGGCCACCGACGAGATGATCAAAAATGCGACCCAGACTCTCTAAATCGCTCACCGGCGCCCTGTTCCTCGTCCTGCTCGCGCTGCCGACGGCGGCGGGGGCGAAGAAGGACAGGATCGCGCCCGAGGCCTTTTCGGTCACCCTGCCGGAACCGCCGCCGGCGCCGCCGGCGAACGGCTCGATCTTTCAGGGCGCCTATGTGCCGCTCACCTCGGGCGCGCGCGCGGGCCAGGTCGGCGACCTCATCACCATCCAGCTCGTCGAGCGCACCGTTGCCTCCAAAAGCAACAGCGCCGGCACGACGCGCGACGGCAGCTTCGGGCTGACCCCGCCGTCCACCGGTCCGCTCTCGCTCTTCGACCCCAGCGATATCGCCATGGGGGGCGGGTCGCAGTTCAAGGGCAAGGGCGAGGCGAGCCAGTCGAACCTGCTGTCGGGCGAGGTCAGCGTGACCATCGCCGCCGTCTATCCCAACGGCACGATGCTGGTGAAGGGCGAGAAGCTCGTCACGCTCAACCGCGGCGACGAGCGCGTCCAGATCTCGGGCATCGTTCGCGCCGCGGACATCAGCCCCGACAACCGCGTGCTGTCGACCCGCGTCGCCAACGCCCACATCCGCTACGTCGGCAAGGGCGAGATCGCCCGCGCCAGCCAGCAGGGCTGGCTGCAACGCTTCTTCTCGATCATCAGCCCGTTCTGAAAAGGGACCATCACGTGCGCCAGCGTCACGCCATCTTCATCTTCCTTGCGCTCCTGATCGCCAGCATCGCCTTTTCGGGGCCGGCGTCGGCGCAGCGCGTCAAGGACATGGGTCAGTTCCAGGGTCTGCGCGCCAACCAGCTCACCGGCTACGGCATCGTCGTCGGCCTTGCCGGCACGGGCGACGACAGCCTCGACTATTCGACGCTGGGCATGAAGGGAACGGTGTCGCGCTTCGGCCTGACGCTGCCGCCGGGGGTCAACCCGGCGCTCAAGAACGCCGCCGCCGTGATGATCACCGCCGAGCTGCCGCCCTTCGCCAAGCCCGGCCAGCGCCTCGATGTCACCGTCTCGGCGCTCGGCAAGGCCAAGAGCCTGCGCGGCGGCACGCTGGTGCTCGCGCCGCTCTATGGCGCGGACGGCCAGATCTACGCGATGGTGCAGGGCAATCTGGTCATCGGCGGCCTCGGCGTCGATGCCGCCGACGGATCGAAGCTGACGGTCAATGTACCGTCCAGCGGCCGCATCGCCGGCGGCGCGACGGTCGAGCGCGCGGTCGACACCGGCTTCGCGACCGGCGACTGGCTGACCTTCAACCTCCACCAGTTCGACGCGACCAATGCGAAGCGGGTCACCGACGCGATCAACGCCGCGATCCCGAACAGCGCCTCGATGATCGACGGCGCCAGCATCGCGATCCGCGCGGTCGGCAACGGCGACGACCGCATGCGGCTGATGTCGCAGATCGAGAATCTCTCTGTCCAGCGCGCCGAGCCGCCCGCGAAGGTCATCGTCAACGCGCGCACCGGCACGGTGGTGATCAACGGCGCGGTGCGCGTCGGCACCGCCGCCGTGGCGCAGGGCAAGCTGACCGTGTCGATCAAGGAATCGCCGACGGTCGTCCAGCCCGCGCCGTTCAGCCGCGGCGAGACCGCGGTCGAACAGTCGAGCGATATCTCGGTCGAACAGGAATATCGCCCCATGATGATGGTGCGGCCGACCGCTTCGCTGTCCGAGCTCGTCGATGCGATCAACCGCATGGGCGTGCCCCCCGGCGACCTCGTCGCCATCCTCGAGGCGCTGAGCCAGGCCGGCGCGCTCACAGCCGAACTGGTGATCATATGACGACGCCCATCTCCTTTTCGTCGGCGACGCCGACCCCCGCGGCCGCCGGTGGCGGCGACGGCGGGCTGCGCAAGGCGGCCGAGGCTTTCGAGGCGGTGATCCTGCGCCAGTTGATGGCGTCGATGCGCCAGGCGAAGCTCGGCGACGACATCTTCGGCTCGAACGCCACCGACACCTTCCGCGACATGGCCGACGCCCGCACCGCCGACAGCATTGCGGCGATGCGCCAGTTCGGCATCGCCGATCTGGTCGAGCGCCAGTTCCGCGGAATCGGCGGAGGCGTACAATGAGCGACCTGCTCGGCATCGGCGCCAGCGGCCTGCGCGCCTATTCGCGCGCCTTGTCGACGATCGGCGACAACATCGCCAATGCGCAGACGCCGGGCTATGCGCGGCGCACGCTGGAGCTTCAGGAAAGCCAGGCGGGCAGCAACATGCCGCTCTATCGCAGCTCGGTGAAGCCGGGAGGCGTCGCGATCAGCGGGATCACCCGCTCGGTCGATGCCTGGCTGATCGAGGATTCGCGCATTTCCTCGGGGGACGCCGAACGCGCCGCGACGCGGCTCGGCTGGATGGACAAGGTGGAGGTCGCGCTGAGCGACGAGGCGAACGGCATATCGACCGGCCTCACCAGACTCTTCACCACCGCTGACCAGCTGACGTCCGACCCGAACAACCGCACGCTGCGCGCCCAGTTCCTGCAGGCCGCCGACGATGTCGCGACGGGCTTTCGCACCACGGCGGGCCAGCTTTCGGGCATGGCGGACGGCATTTCGGGCGCGGCCGATGCGTCGGTCGCGGACCTCAACGCCAATCTCGACGCGCTGGAGCAGATCAACATCGGCCTGCGCAAGGCGCGCGCCGGCTCGACCAACGAAGCGGGGTTGCTCGACGAACGCGACCGGCTGCTCGACAGCATAGCGTCGCAGATGGGCGTGACCGCCAGTTTCGACAAGCATGGCGCGGTGACGCTGCGCGCGGCCTCCGGCGAGCAACTCGTCGGCGGCGGCCAGGTCACCCATGTCGGCGTGACGACCGCGGCCGATGGGCGCCTGTCCTTCAGCATCGGCGGCGACGCCTTCGCGCCCGCGACGGGCGGGCTTGCAGGCCTCGGCCAGGCGGCCGACCATGTCGCCGACCAGCGCGCCGGCCTCGACACCGCCGCGGCGCAGTTCGCGGCCCAGCTCAACGCCGCGCATCAGGCGGGCCTCGACGCGAACGGCAATGCCGGCCAGCCGCTCTTCACCGGCACCACCGCCGCGACGCTGACCGCCGTGGCGCTGGCCCCCGATCAGGTCGCCGCCGGCGACGTCGGCAGCGGCAACGGCAACATGCTCGCGATCGGCGGCCTGCGCGGCGCGAACGATCCCGAATCCGTCTGGTCGGGCCGGCTGGCGCAACAGGCGCAGGCGACCACCTCGGCGCGCGCGCAGAGCGCCGCCGCGGAAACGCGCGCCGACGCCGCGAGCGCGGCGCGCTTTTCGGTCAGCGAGATCGACCTCGACCGCGAGGCGGCCGATCTGCTGCGCTTTCAGCAGGCCTATTCGGCGGCGGCGCGCACCATCCAGGTCGCCCGCGAGACGATGCAGGCGCTGCTGAACGCGGTGTAGAAGGAGTAGGGCGATGATCAACGCCGTGGGCAATCGCATGACGCGCGAGATCGCGCGCCAGTCGAAACTCGCCGACCAGCTCGAACGCGTGCAGGTGCAGATATCGAGCGGCAAGCGCCTCCAGCGCGCGTCGGACGATGCCGTCGCGTCGCAGCGCATCGCGACGATCGGCAAGGCGCAGGCGAGCAGCACGACCTGGGCCGCGAACGTCCGGACCGCTCAGGCGCATGTCGCGCAGGCGGACGTCGCGCTGGCGTCGGTCAGCAATCTTCTCGTCCGCGCGCGCGAGCTGGCGCTGTCGGCGGCCAGTGACACGATGAACGCGTCCGACCGGGCGACGGTCGCCGCCGAACTGGTGACGATCGCCGAAGAGATCGAAAATTTTGCAGCAACGCGCGATTCGAACGGCGAGCCGCTGTTCGCCGCGGCCAATGCGAAGGTCGTGCGCTTCGACGCCGACGTCACCTTCGCGCCCGTGCCTTCGGCGAGCGAGGTCTTCGTCGTCGGCGGCAACAGCCTGTCGGTCGGCCTGCTCGACGCCGCCGCGGCGATCGCATCGGGGGACCGGGCGGCAATGGACGCCTCGCTCGGCACGCTCGGCGACGCGATCTCGCACATCGCCGACCAGCGTGCAGGCATGGGCCTGTCCGCCGGGCGGCTCGAACGGATCGGCGATAGCCTGGCGCTGCGCGACATCGCGCTCGCCGACGAGCGCGCGGCGGTCGAGGATGTCGATCTGTCGGTCGCGATCGCGCAGCTCAACGCCCAGAATCTGACGCTGGAAGCCGCGCAGGCGGCCTTCGCGCGCATCAACCGGCAGACCCTGTTCGATATTTTGGGCTGATCGCGCTCAATCTTTCGCCGCCGCTGCCGTTAATCATCGAGACGTCCCTGTTTTCGCCGGGGCCTGGCCCCGACTGGAGTTGATCGCGCATGTATCCCGTAATCGGCATCGTCGTTCTGATCCTGCTGGTTTTCGGTGGCTTCGCGATGACCGGGGGCAATCTCGGTCCCGTCATGCACGCGTTGCCGCACGAGATGCTGATCATCGGCGGCGCCGCCATCGGATCGCTGATCATCGGCAATTCGGGCCGCGACTTGAAGGCGCTGGCCGGCGGCCTCGGCAAGGTGTTCAAGGGGCCGACCTACAAGAAAGCCGACTATCTCGACTGCATCCTGCTCGTCTCGACACTGATGAAGATGATGCGGACCGAAGGGCCGGTCGCGGTCGAACCGCATATCGAGGACCCGGCGAACTCGCCGATCTTCCAGCAATATCCGAAGCTGCTCAAGGACCAGACGCTCGTGCATCTGATCTGCGACACGCTACGCCTCGTCGTCGTCTCCTCGGGCACGCTCGATCCGCACGCGGTCGAGGAGGTCATGGACAGCGCCCTCAAGAACCACCACCACCATGCGATCAAGCCCGCGGACGGCCTGCAGAGCCTCGCCGACGCGCTGCCGGCGCTGGGCATCGTCGCGGCGGTGCTGGGCGTGGTCAAGACGATGGGCTCGATCGACCAGCCGCCGGCGGTGCTCGGCGCGATGATCGGCTCGGCGCTCGTCGGCACCTTCCTCGGCGTGCTGCTCGCCTATGGCTTCGTCGGTCCCTTCGCCGCGCGGGCGCGGACGGTGATCGAGAGTGACGCGGCTATCTATCACACCGTCAAGCAGCTGATCATCGCGTCGCTTCACGGACACCCGCAGCCGCTGGTGATCGAGGCCGCGCGCTCCGGCGTCGACCATGGCAACCAGCCGAGCTTCGCCGAAGTGTTCGACGGCATGCGGGGCCGCTGATGGCCGCCCGCCCGAACACGCCGCTCCGCCCGATCATCGTCAAGAAGGTGATCGAGGCGCCGCACGGCGGCCATCACGGCGGCGCGTGGAAGGTCGCCTATGCCGACTTCGTGACCGCGATGATGGCCTTCTTCCTGCTGATGTGGCTGCTCGGCGCGACGACAGAGAAGCAGCGCAAGGCGCTCGCCGACTATTTCGCGCCGACGATCGTGCAGACGAAAAACGACACGGCGGGCTCGACCGGCCTGTTCGGGGGCGATTCGCTGGTCGCGGTCGACAAATATCCGCACGGCGCGGCGCAGACCGGCACCCGCGCGATGACGATCCCGCGCGACGCCACCGGCGGCCCGCGCGAGGCGTCGGGCCGCGAGCGGCAGCGCGCCGATTTCCAGAAGCTGGCGCAGGCGATGATCCGCGACATCCAGTCGAAAAAGGAAATCCGCCGCCTCGCCCCGAACGTGCGCTTCACCGAAACGCGCGAGGGGCTGCGCATCGACATCGTCGACGATGCCGATTTCTCGATGTTCGTCGTCGGCACCAATCAGCTGACGCCTGACGCGACGCGCCTGTTCGCGCAGATGGCCGACATGGTGGCGGGGCTGCCCAACCAGTTGATGATCCGCGGCCACACCGACGCCAGCCCCTGGTCGGCGAAATCGGGCAACAACAACTGGCGTCTGTCGGCCGAGCGCGCCGAGGTGACGCGGCAGTTCCTCGAATATCGCGGGATCGCCACGAATCGCTTTTCGCGCATCGAGGGCGCCGCCGAGCGCGAGCCCTATATCCCGTCCAACCCCTATGATCCGCGCAACCGCCGCATCTCGATCACCCTCGGCTGGGACAATTAGTGCCAATCTGGCAGTAATCGGAAAGCTTAATGACGGAGATTGGCCGCCAATGCTGCCAATCTGGCAATAACTCTTTCTTTTGAAGGAGTTAGCTCCACATGGTTAGGCTTTTGTTTACCAGTTTCCTCAATCTCTGGGTCATCGAGAAAGCGCCGATTTGGGGGGCGCGGTGGAGACCGAAATGACCGAGGTGGGGAATCGCGGCGGCCAGGCCGCGCTGGAAAATCTGATCATCGGGAACAGCCCGGCGATCCGCAATCTTCGCGAGATGATCCGCCGGGTGGCGCGATCGAACGCCTCGGTGATGCTCTGCGGCCCGTCGGGCTCGGGCAAGGAACTGGTGGCCCGCGCGATCCACGACGAAGGCGCCCGCTCGGGGCAGGCCTTTTCCGCGATCAACTGCGGCGCCATTCCCGCCGACCTCATCGAATCCGAACTCTTCGGGCATGAAAAGGGCAGCTTTACCGGCGCCCACGCCCGCCGCATCGGCCATTTCGAGGCGAGCGAGGGCGGCACGCTCTTCCTCGACGAAATCGGCGACATGCGCTTCGACATGCAGGTCAAGCTTCTCCGCGTGCTCGAGGACCGGACGATCGTCCGCGTCGGCAGCAGCGAGATGCGCAAGGTCGACGTCCGCGTCGTCTCCGCGACGCATCAGGACCTCGGCGCCGCGATCGCCGGGGGCAAGTTCCGCGAGGATCTGTTCTTCCGCCTCGGCGTGGTCGTGCTCCAGGTCCCGAGCCTCGCCGACCGGGTCGAGGACATCCCGGCGCTGATCCGCCATTTCCAGGCGAAGATGCCGGCCGACGCCAAATGCCGCTACGACGATGCCGCCATGGCGCTGCTGATGCGGCACGACTGGCCGGGCAATGTCCGCGAACTGCGCAACTTCGTCGAGCGCGCCAGCGTACTGCACAGCGGCGAAACGCTCGGCGCCGACGATGTCGCGCTGCTCCTGAACCCCACCGCAGCGCCGGCGCCGTGGCGGATCGCTTCGAGCGCCCCCGCCGCGGTGCCGGCCGACGCGGACGAGGCCGTCCTGCACGTTCCGGTCGCCCGGACGCCGGCGCCGGGCCGCCCGATCGACCTCAAGCGCGAGATCGAGACGATCGAGCTCGAACAGATCCACGTCGCGCTCGACCTTGCCGATGGCATCATTTCCGAAGCCGCGCGCCTCCTGTCGCTCAAGCGCACGACGCTGATCGAAAAGATGCGCAAATATGGAGTTCAGCAACAGGCAGCCTGAGCGTCCCCACCCGTCTCGGCGCCGCTGAATCGGCACCGGTTCGCCTCCAGCCCCAACCAGTCCCCACCTTGGTCGCGGGGCAGGGGAGCGAACCGGTGCCGATGTTTTTTATTTCCCCTCCCTGCAAGGGAGGGGTCAGGGGTGGGTGGCCGCAGGCGCTCTTTTCTTGTGGAAAGGTTGCAGGCGAGGCTGTCGCCTCGCTACCCACCCCCAGCCCCTCCCTTGCAGGGAGGGGAGAGCGGTCACCGCAACTGCCGCCAGGCGCTGCTGATCGTCTTGATCCCGTCGAGCAGTTCGTCGAGCGCCTCGGCGCTGTTCGCCGCCACCGCCTTGTCGAGCTTGCGCCGTGCGCTGCCGTATACGCGCGACAGCGCCGTCGCGACGTCGCCGCCGGCCTGGTGGTCGAGCCCGGCGTCGAGCGCGATCAGGATCGCGCGCGCGCGGTGCGCGGGTTCGGTCGCAGAGATCGGCTGGCCCTGCCGCACCATCGCGCCGAGCACGCCGACCGCCACTTCCAGCTCGTCATAGAGCATGGTGACGAGTTCGACGGGGTCGGCGCCCGCGGCACGGCTTTCGTGCTGCATGCGGCGATAGAGGCCGGTCGCGCGGACGGTCGATGCGGTGGGAGGCACGGCGGAGGCTCTTAGCGTCTATACTGGTTGTTCCAGATCTCGACCTGCTGTTCGAGATAGGATTGCGTCGCCTTGAACGCCGCCAGCTTGGCGTCGAGGCCGCCGAACTGCTTTTCCAGCCGCGCCCGATAGACGTCCTCGCGCTGCTCGATCCGTTCGAGCTGTTCGGTCAGCGTCTTGGTCCTGGCCTCCAGCGACTTCGACACCCGGTCGATGACGCCGTTCGTCGCGGTCGCCTTGCGGTGGATCGCGTCGAGCGCGAAGGCGATGCCGGGATCGGTGGCCGCGGTGTGCGTCGCGTCGCGGCGCGGGTTGAAGATCGCCTCGACCGCGGCGGCGTCCGCTTCGATCGCCTTTTCCAGCTTGGCGGCGTCGAGCGACAGCAGCCCGTCGCGCGTCGACGAAATGCCGATGTCGGTCAGCTTGTTGATGGTGGGATGGCTGGTCAGCACCATGCTCATCAGATTGCCGAGCTCGCGTTCCAGTTCGCGCAGCGCCGTGGTCGATCCCGACATCTTCGATGCTGCCATCAGGCTCTGCTTCATCTGGTTGTAGACGGCGACGAAATCGCCGACGGTCTGCTTGATCATGTCGAGCGGCCGGCTCGCGCCGATATCGACGGGCTCGCCGGGCGCGGCTTTCTTCAGCGTCAGCGACATGCCGGGGACGACGTCGTCGACGATGTTACTCGCGCGGCTGAAGGCGATCCCGTCGATCTTGAACTCGGCATTGGCCGCCGACTGGCCGAGCGTCATCGCGCCGCCGGACCCATAGGTGAAGGCGTCGAGCCCCGGATCGGCGCCGGGATCGGCGGTCAGGGTGAAGGCGTTGGCTTCGCCCGTCGGGCCTTTCAGGATGATGCGGTGGCCGCCCTCGTCGGCGACGATCGACGCGGTGACGCCGGCGCCGCTGGCGTTGATCGCATTGGCGAGGCCGGTCAGGCTGTCGTTGGCGCTGCCGATGGTGATCGTCCTGGCGACGCCACCGACGGTCAGCGTCATCGTGCCTTGGCCGATCGGCGCAGTCCGGCTGGCGGCGATGCTGGAATAGACGGTCTGCGCGCGCGCGAGCTGCGTCACCTCGACCGTCGCCGAAAAGCTGTCGGCGTGCAGCCCGGCGCGCGTCGTCGCGCCCAGGATGCTGGCGTCGGACACGGTCGGCGTGCTGCGCAGCGTGCCGTCGGACACCATCTGGCTCAGCGAATTGGCGAAGCCCTCCAGGTCCGACCGCGCCTGCGCCAGCGCGCTGATCTGCGCCTGATTCTGCTGCGCCAGCTTGACGACGCGCGCGACCTTCGGTTCGCGCGACGCGGCGGACAGGTCGGCGACCAGCTGCTTGATGTCGACGCCCGACCCGAAGCCGAGGCTGTTGGCGATTGAACTGACCATATGCTGTTAACGGCGGCGCGCGCGCGCGATTAAGCCTGCTTTCGCCCGTCGGGGTCGAAGCGGTGCGACACGGGCACCTCGACCGCCGGCTGCGAAAGCCCCTCGGCGACCGCGCGTTCGAGCCGGAAGACGAAGGCGAGCACGGTCGCGACCGCGACGAACAATTCCTCGGGAATGGTGCGGCCCGCGCGCGAGGTGAAATAGATGGCGCGGCAGAGCTGCGGATATTCGAGCATCGGCACGTCGGCGTCGCGGGCCAGCTCGCGGATCGCGAGCGCGACCTCGCCGCGCCCGCGCGCGACCACGACCGGCGCCGCGTCGATGCCGGGACGATAGCGCAGCGCGACCGAGAAATGCGTCGGGTTGGTCAGGATCACCGTCGCTTCGGTGACGGCCTTGCGCGCCGACCCGCTCAATATCTCATAGGCGCGCTGGCGCCGGGCCTGCTTCATCTCGGGCGCGCCGTCCGACTGGCGCATCTCTTCCTTGATTTCCTGCTTGCTCATCATCAGGCGGCGGTTGCGCTGATACCATTGGGTCGGCACGTCGATCAGCGCGATCACGCCGAGTCCGCCCGCCATCGCGAGCACGGAGAATCCGACCGCGCGTCCGGCGAGGCCCAGCGCCGCGTGCAGGTCGGTGGTCGCCATCGACATGATCGCGGGCAGATGGCTGGATACCAGCCAATATCCGATGCCGCCGAGCAGCAGCACCTTCGCCAGCGCCTTGCCCAGCTCGGTCGCCCCCTGAAGCCCGAAAATGCGCTTGAGCCCGCTCCCCGGGTTGATTCTGTTGCCCTTGAAGTGGAGCGCCTTGCCGCGCCAGCCGAGCGAGCCGAGCATCGTCGGCCCCGCGATGGCGGCGAGCAGCGCCGCGCCGAACAGGGTGGCGAGCGGCGCCACGACGCCGCTGGCATTGCGCACTAGCGCCTCGGCGGGCGCGAAATGCGCGATGTCGCCATGCCCGATCGTCAATCCGCGCGTCACGAGATCGCCGACCGCGCGCACGAACCAGCCGCCCGCCGCGATGATCCACGCGGCGCCGACGAGCATGATCAGCGCCGTTCCCAGCTCGCGCGAGGTCAGCACATCGCCTTCGCGCGCCGAATCGGCGCGCTTCTTCGGCGTCGGCTGTTCGGTTTTCTGGTCCTTTTCGGTCTGCTGCGCCACGGCTCAGCCTCCCGCCGCGACGGTGCGCGCCATGTCGAGCGCCTGCGACAGCGCGCGCGCGATGCCCTCGGCCATGGCCGGGGTCGCGACGCCGATCAGCACCACGCCGGCGAGCAATGTCGCCGGAATGCCGACCGCGAACAGGTTGAGCGCCGGGGCCGACCGACCGATCACGCCCATGATGATCTGGACGAGGATCAGCACGAAACCGACGGGCAGGGCAATGGTCAGCCCCGCCGCGAACATCAGGCTGCCGAAGCGGATGATGCCGCCGATCGCGTCGAAGGAGGGAAAGGCGCCGCCGGGAGGCAGCGCGCCATAGCTGTCGACGATGATCCCGATCAGCACCAGATGGCCGTCGGCGGCGAGGAAGATGGCGGTCGCCAGCATCGACAGGAACTGCCCGACCGCCGAGCTCATCCGGCCGCTCATCGGGTCGGCCATCGCGGCGAAGCCCAGTCCCATCGCATTGCTGATCGCCTCACCGCCGATCAGCGCGGCGGCGAGGCCCATCTGGAGGACGAAGCCGATGGCGAGGCCGATGACGACCTCGCCGATGATCAGGAAGAATCCGGGGACCGACACCAGCCCCTCGGCGGGCAGCGTCATGCCGGTCGCGGCGACCGTCGGGACGCCGACCGCCAGCGCGATCACCAGCCGCAGCTGCACCGGCACATTGGTCGCGCCGAACACCGGCGCGGCGATGAAGGCGGCGCCCGGCCGGATCATGGCGAGCATCCACAATTGCAGCATCGCCTCGACATTGGGGATGTCGGCGGGGGTCATCGGCGGCTTATTTTACCAGCGCGGGAATCTGCGCGTAGAGCTCGCGCGTGAAGTCGGTGAGCAGCACCAGGATGCTGCCGCCGAAGACGGCGAGGCAGATCGCGGCGACGATCAGCTTGGGAATGAAGGTCAGCGTCTGCTCGTTGATCGAGGTCGCGGCCTGCACCATGCCGAGCGTCACGCCGACGATCAGCACCGGAATCAGGATCGGCGTCGTCGCGAGCGCGAGAATCCACAGCGACTGCTGCGCCACTCCGATGAAATAGTCGGCTTCCATGTCGCTACGTCCCGAAGGAGGATGCTAGCGAGCCCATCGTCAGGGCCCAGCCGTCGACGAGGACGAAGAGCAGCAGCTTGAAGGGCATGGATATGATCATCGGCGACAGCATCATCATGCCCAGCGACATGAGCGAGGATGCGACGATCAGGTCGATGATCAGGAAGGGCAGGAAGATCAGGAAGCCGATCTGGAAGGCGGTCTTGAGCTCGCTGGTGACGAAGGCGGGGAGCAGGATCGAGAAGGGGACGTCCTGCGGCCGCTCGTAATTGGGCGCCTTGGCGATCTTGGCGAACATCATCAGGTCGGACTTGCGCGTCTGCTTCAGCATGAAGCCGTGCAGCGCGTCGCCCGAGCGCACCATCGCCTCGCCGATGTCGATCTGTTCCTGCCCATAAGGCTCGATCGCGACGCGGTTCACTTCGCTGATCACCGGCTGCATGACGAACAGCGACAGGAACAGCGACAGGCCGACGAGCACCTGGTTCGGCGGCGTCTGCTGCAATCCCAGCGCGTGGCGCAGGATCGACAGCACGATGATGATGCGGGTGAAGCTGGTCATCATGAGCAGCAGCGACGGCAGAACCGTCAGCAGGCTCATCATCAGCAATATCTGGAGCGACAGGCTGAGCGGACGCCCGTCGCCGCCGATCTCGGCGACCGCGCGGTTCAGCCCGTCGGCGCCCTGCGCATAGGCCGAAGGCGCCGCGATCAGCAGCGCAAGCCCTGCGCCCAGCGCGGCGGCCCTGAGCCAGCCCCTAGTCGACATGGAAGTCGCCCTGGCTGTTGTCGGCGAGCCGTGTGACCCCGTTGCGCGAAACCGACAGCAATATCTGCTGCCCGGCGAACTCGACCACCGCGAGCTTCGATCCGGGCCCGAGCGGCAGAACGCCGACCATCTCGACCGGCCGCGCCTGCCTGGCGCCGCCGCCCGCGATCGGCATGCCCATCTGGACGCGCTTCCACAGCCACAGGCTGCCCCACGCCATGCCGCCGACGAGCGGCAGCAGCAGAGCCAAGCGCAGGATATATTCGAGCATCAGGCCCTCCGGTCGAAACCGGCGAGGCCGCGGTCGGCGGCGACGACCTCGGCGACCTGAATGCCGTAGCGGCCGTCGACGTTGACGATCTCGCCGCGCGCGATCAGCGTACCGTTGGCATAGATGTCGAGCAGGTCGTTCGCGGCGCGGTCGAGTTCGACCACGCTGCCCTCGGCCATCGACAAGAGGTCGGAGAGCGTCATCGAGGTCGATCCGACCTCGACCGACACGCGCAGCGACACGCCGGCGAGCAGGTCGAAATTGGGCGCCATCGTCACATCCTTGCCGCCGCGGCGATCGCCGCGGGCGGGCGCTTCGCTGAGATCACTCATTGTCGGGTCCTTTTTCGATATGTTCGATCATGATGGCGGCGTTTCCGTTGGCTTCCCCGATGCTTCCGGCCGCGAAACGGCGGCCTGCAACGGTTATCGGAACATTGCGCGGAATGGTTAACGGAATGATATCGCCGACCTCCAAAGCGAGCAGTTTCACCAAAGAAATTTCGGGTCGGGCCAGCACCGAGCGCACCGGCAGGCGCACCGTCTTCAGCGTGTCGTTGAGCGCGCCGGTCCAGGCGGCGTCGGCAGGGGAGGCGTCGCGCAGGTCGGGCGCCGGTTCCGCACCCGCGATTCCGCGCAGCGCCGCGACCGGATAGGTGCAGGCGATGATGCGTCCGTCGAGCACGCCGCCGCGCAGCGTGAAGCGCTGGACGAGCAGTTCGTCGTCGGCGCGCACCGCGGCGAGCTTGGCCGGGTCGGCGGTGACGCAGTCGAGTTCGGGCGCGAGGCCTATCTTGTCGCCCCAGGCGGCGGCAAGTTGAATCCCCAGGTCGCGGCCGAGCCGCGCCGCGAAGCGATCCTCCGCATCGGTCAGTTCCTCGCGTTCGCTCGCGAGCTGGCCCTTGCCGCCATAGAAGATGTCGACGAGCTGGAGCAGCAGCGGGCGGGCGCCCGCGACCAGCACCGGACCCTTCAGCGGCGGCGCGTGATAGCGCCAGAAGATCGCCGGCGCCGACGCGGCGCACCAGTCGGCGAAGCGCATCGGCTCGGCATCGGCGCGCTCGACCTGCACGGTCGGCGCGCCGAGCGCGCGCACCAGATCGCGCAAGGACCGCGCGAACTGGTTGGCGACCGTTTCGAGCAGCGGAAAGGCATAGCCGTCCTCGGCCTTGCGCAGCAGCAGCGACGATTTGTCGGTGCCGGTTTCCGCCTGTTTCGCGGCTGGCGCCTTGGGCGCCTTGAAGGGATTGCCCTTGGCGCTCACTGGATCACCATGCTCGTGAAATAGACATTGTCGATGCCGCCGAAGCCTTCCTTGTCGCGCAGCACGCCGTTGATCGCGCCGGTCAGCTGGCGCTGAAGCTGCTGCTTGCCGTGCGAGGTGGACAGCAGCGCCGGGTCCTGCTCGGCGAGCACCATCAGCACCGCGGAGCGGATCGGCACTTCCTGGCGGCGGATGTTCGCGATCACCTTGCCGTCATAATAGGTCGACAGGCTGATCCCGATCTGAAGAAAGCCCGACCCGTCGGCGAGGTTCGTCGTGAACGCCTGCTCGACCGGATAGTAGGTGATCTCATATTTGCGCGGATCGACCTTGAACTTGTCGTTGGGGACCGAAACCGTGCCGACCTTCGGCGGCGCCTCGGCATTCTTGTCGGCGGGAGCCGCGACCTTGCCGTCCTCGACCCGCACGACCAGCTTGGGATAATAATCCTCGGGCTTCGGCGGGTGCGCGGCCATGCCGACGCCGAAATAGATACCGGCGCCCGCGCCGGCGCCGATCAGCACCGCGGCGCCGAGGCCGATCGCCAGCAGCTTCTTCACCTTGCCCTTCTTGGGCGCGGCTTCGGGCTTGTCCTTGCTCATCTCTCAACTCCTCGTCAGGCGAAGCGACCGCGGCGATGGGCGGCGCGCTCTTCGTCACGGGTTTCGGAGCGCGTTTCCGCGCGGTCGGTTTCGATCAGGTGGGTGGCGTCCTCGCCCGGCATGCGGCCCTGGCCCTGCTGTGACTGGCGCCCGGCCTCGCCGGGCGTGTGGGTCACCTGCGCGTCGGCGACGCGGACGCCCTGCTGGCGCAGATCCTCGACCAGCCGCGGCTGCGCGGCGGCGACGATCGTCGCGGTCTTTTCATGCTGCGTGTCCATGGTCAGCGACACCCCGTCGTCGCCCGCCGTTATCGCGACGTCGAGCCGGCCGAGGTGGCGCGGCATCAGGCGGAAGCTGAGTTCGCCCGAGGCGGATTTGGTGGCGGCGATGTCCGACGCCAGCCGGTCGATCCAGCCGTCGTCGCTCGTCAGGTCGAGCACACGCTCGGCGACCACGGCGGGGCGCGCGGCCTCGGCGATCCCCGCCGTCTGCGCCGCGGGCTGGGTGAAGATCACGGTCATCGACGGCTCGGCGGCGGGTTTCGCGGCCTGCGGCTCGGCGACCGCGAACGCCATCGCGGGCAGCGGCTGCGCAGCCTCGCGCGGCTTCGGCGCCGCCATCGGCATCGCGGGTGCGTCGTCACGGTGCGCGGCGGGCTGCCGCGCGGCGTCCCTGGCGGGCTTGTCCGCGGCAGGCGCGGCGGCCGCCGGCGGCGCGGGCGCCCAGGCCAGCACCGGCGCGTCGTCGTCGGTTTCGCTTGCGCCCGCTTCGCCTTCCTCCTGCGCCTCACCCGGTTTCACCGCCGCCGGCGTCCTCGCAGGCTGCGCCGTGACGAAACGGCCGAGCGTTCCGGCGAGCCGGCTCGCGACCGCGACGGCCTCTTCGCCAGACGCTTCGGGTTCCGCCTTCGGCGGCGTCGGAGCGGCGGTTTTGCCGTCGCCGGTCTCGACCTGCGGTTCGGTGGCATCCGGCGATGCAGCAATGGGCTTCGCGGCGACCTGCTTCGATCCTTCCGGCACGCCCGCCTCCGGAGCGGCCAGCGAAAAGACCGGCGCATCGGCGGCGGCATCCGGTGCTGTCACCGGCGCGGCAGCATTCGCCTGCAAGGCGACGATCTGTTCGAACCCGCCCGCTTCGCCGCCGCCCTGCGGCAGCGCCGCGCCCGCCGCCGCGAGCGGCAGGGGCAGGGCGAAGGTCGCGGTCTGCGGCAGCGCGCCCATCATGCCGCACCCCCGTCGATCAGGCGCAGCCGCATCCCGCCGCGCGCGCGGTGCGGGCGGTTGGTGTCGCTGCGGCGCTCCATTTCCTGCTCGGCCGACTTGCGGCTGCGTTCATAGAGGCGGACGGCGGATTCCTCCTTGACCATCGCGCTCTGCGCGAGCGCGCCCATCTGGTCGCGGCGGGCGCTGGCGCCCGCCATCGGCGCGGCGAGATTTTCCCGCGCCATGTCGAGCCGCGCGCCGAGTTCGCCGATGGTGTTGAGCGCCCGGCCCGCGACCGCACCCTTCGCCACCGCGAGGTCGGCGCGCAGCGCCTCGAGCCGTTTCGACAGCTCGACCAGGTTCGCCAGTTCGCCATTGGCCCGCGCAAGATTGGCCTCCGCCATCTGATGTTCGACGCTGCGAACGCGGATGATCCGTTTGCGGCGGGCGGTGGTCGCGGTCATGCACTATATCCTTCAACAAGAGACTGGCGGGAGGTTTGGAAATCGACCTGAGCCTTGGCGCCCTGGGTCACGAAGGCGAGCTGGTCGGCGCGGCGCGCGATGGCCTCGTCGAGCACCGGATCGCCGCCGGCGACATAGGCGCCCATCAGCATCAGATCGCGATTCTCTTCATAGGCCGACCACAGCTGGCGAAAGCGCGCGGCGGCGGCGGCATGCTCGGCATCGACCGAATCGACCATCGTGCGCGACAGCGAGCGGGCGACGTCGATCGCCGGATAGACGCCCTGTTCGGCCAGGCTGCGCGACAGGATGATATGCCCGTCGACGATCGCGCGGGCGCTGTCGACGACCGGGTCTTCGATGTCGCCGCCGTCGGCGAGCACGGTATAGAGCGCCGTGACCGATCCGCCGGTCGCCTTGTCGATGCCCGCCCGTTCGCACAGCGAGGGGATCAGCGCGAAGACCGAGGGTGGATAGCCCTTCATCGTCGGCGGCTCGCCGAGCGTCAGCCCGATCTCGCGCTGCGCATGGGCGACGCGGGTCAGGCTGTCGATCAGCAGCAGCACTTTCTTGCCCTCGTCGCGGAACGCCTCGGCGATCGCGGTCGCGCGCATCGCGGCGCGCAGGCGCAGCAGGGGCGGGTGGTCGGCGGGAACCGCGACGACGACCGATTTCTTGCGCACGGCGGGGGGCAGCTTGGTCTCGACGAAGTCGCTGACCTCGCGGCTGCGCTCGCCGATCAGGCCGACGACGATCACGTCGCATTCGGTCCCGGCGATCATCTGGCCCATCAGCACCGACTTGCCGACGCCCGATCCGGCGACGATCGCGACGCGCTGGCCCTCGCCGACGGTGAGCAGGCCGTTGATCGCGCGCACGCCCATGTTGAGCGCGCGGGTCACGCGGCCGCGGCGCAGCGGATTGACCTTGCGCCCGGCAAGCGGCCACAGGAACTGCGACTTGACCGGCGGGCGGCCGTCGAGCGGATTGCCCTGCGCGTCCATGATCCGGCCGAGCAGCGCCTTGCCGACGGGAACCATCGACGAGGCGCCGTGCGGCTCGACCGGGGCGCCGGTGACCAGCGGCTTGTTCATGTCGAAGGGCAGGACCAGACTGCGGTGACCGCGAAAGCCGACGACCTCGCCATAGACATAGTCGTTGTCGGCCGATTTGATGCGGACATTGCTGCCCAGCGGCTGCGGGAAACCCGACACTTCCAGCATGATGCCCTCGTGCGCGACCAGCGTGCCGATGCGGCGCGGGCTGGCCTTGGCGATATCGACGGGGGCGAGCAGTTGCTGCGCGGTCATGGCGAGGCGGCGGGTCATGCGGCGTCTTCCTCGCGGCCCAGCGCGGCGCGCAGTTCATTCAGGTAGACGGCGCGGCCATGCTCGATCCAGCCGGCGGAGGTCTCGACGCGCACGGTGCCGCGCACCATTGCCGGGTCGGCCTCGATGGGCAGGCGGATGTCGGCATCGACCAGCAGCGCGGCGTCCTGCGGATGGACCCACAGGGTGCGCGCCTTGTCGGCCTCGGCGACCAGCGCGGCGGCGATGTCGGCCTGATCCTTCAGCCATTCGGCGTCGATCGGCGCGGCGACAACGATCTGGCGGACGAGCCGTTCGACCGTCTCGGCGATCAGCTGCGCCAGTTCCTCGCTCGGCTCGTCCTGCAAAGCCTCGGTGCCCGCGACCAGCGCGAGCAATTGCGCGCGCTCGACTGCGAAGCTCGCCTCGGCGAGGCGCTGGCCTTCGGCCAGGCCCTTTTCGAACGGGTCCTCGCCCGCTTCGGGCTCGGCCGGCGTTTGGGCGGCCATCGCGGCGCGTTCGCGCACGGCGGGGTCGAAGGACAGCGGGCGGAAACCGCCCTGCCGCGCGATCGCCATCGCCAGCGGCGTGGGGGCGAAGCTCTGGTCAGACATAATCGTCGCCCGCGCCCGCGATCATGATCTCGCCGGCGGCGGCCATCTGGCGGACCACGGTCATGATGCTCTTCTGCGCATCCTCGACGTCGGCGCGCTTGACCATCGTCATCTCGTCCATCTCGTCGCGGATCGTTTCCGCGGCGCGCTTCGACATGGTGGACAGGCAGAGGTCCGCCATCTCGTCGTCGGCGCCCTTCAGCGCCAGCGCGAGCTGCGCCGCATCGACGCCGCGCAGGATGGTGCCGAGGCTGCGCATGTCGAGGTCGCGCAGATTCTCGAAGATGAACATTTCCTCCTCGATCGTCTGGGCGAGTTGGCGGTCGGCCTTCTTCAGGTTCCGGATCGTCCGTTCCGACAGCGACTTGGGCATCTTCTTCATGATCTTGGCGACATCGCTCGGGCCGCCGATCGGCTGCTTGGCGACGCGCTGGCCGCCGACATTGGCGGCCGCGAGCACCGATTCCAGATCCTCGATCGCGGCGGCGGGAACCGCGGTAAGCTGCGCGGCGCGCAGCACCAGATCGGCCTGCAGCGCCTCGTCGAGCGTCTCGATCGCACGCGCCGCGATATCGGGAACCAGCACCGACAGGATCAGCGCGCCGACCTGCGGATGCTCGCTGGCGAGCAGGCCGCTGATCGCCTCGACGTCCATCCAGCGCAGCATCTCGAGCGAGGCGGCGCTGCGCTGCGGCGCGACGGCGGCCAGGATATTGTCGGCGCGGACATTGCCCACCGCCTGGCTCATCACCGTGCGGATGCGCGTGTCGGCGCCGATGGCGAGCGCGCTGACCGACCGGCTGCGATCGACGAAGCGGTCGAGCGCCTGTTCGATCTGCACCTCGGTCGCGTTGGCGGCGTCGAACATGCCCTTGGCGAGCTGGCGCACCTCGTCGGGGTCGAGATGCTTCAGGATCGTCGCCGCTTCGCTTTCGTCGAGCAGCATCAGCAGGATGGCGGCGGCGGCCGAGCCGTCGACCGGTGGCTTGGCGGGGGCGGTATCGATCGCGACGTCGAGTTCGTCAGCCACGGGCGCCCTCCTGCATCAGCTGGCGCACGGCGAGCGCGGCGCGCCCCGAATCCTGGCGGACGAATTCGCGGACCAGATTGGCGCGCGCCTCATAGCTCGGCGCGGCCTCGATCATCTCCAGCGTGATCTCGCGGCCGCGCGGGCGGGCGAGGGCGGGACTGCCGTCGGCGGCGGCCAGCAGCGTCTCTTCGAGCGCCGCGTCGCGTTCGGCGCGCGCGGCGGCGCGGGCCTTGGCGCCCTTGATCAGCGGGCGGCCGATGAACAGGAAGGCGAGCAGCGCGACCAGCACGCCGCCGATCTGCTTGACCAGCGGCAGGAACCAGCCCTGTTCGTAGAAGGCGGGGGCCGCGCTTTCGATCTTGGCGAAGGGGCGCTGGCCGATGGCGACGCGGTCGCCGCGCGCCTCGTGGAAACCGATCGCGCCCTTCACCAGATTGTCGATCTTGGCGAGGTCGCCCTGGCTCAGCGCCTTGCTGCCCTGGTTGAGCGCGACTGCGACCGACACGCGCTTCAGCCGGCCCTGCGGCTGGTGGGTGACCGAAATCTCGCGGCCGACCTCATAGGCGCGCGCGGCATTCTCGTTGCTGCTCGTCTCGGGCGCGGCGGCCGGGCCGGCGTCGGCGGCCGGCGTCGGGCTCAGCGTCGAGGCCGGCGGCGGCTGGTTCGACAGCGCGCCGGGAATGCCGACCGCGGGCGGCGTGCCCTGGCCGCTGACCGATCGCGTGACCTGTTCGCTGCGCAGCGCGCGGTCGTTCTCGGGGAAGCTCTCGCGCGTCGCCTGGCTTTCGGACATATCGACGTCGGCATGCACCTCGACGCTGTAGTTGCCGGCGCCGAGCATCGGGCCGAGCAGGCTGTCGAGCGCGCGGCGGAACCGGTCTTCGATCTGCGTCTGGAGCTGAAAGGCTTTCATGTCGCTGCTCGTCGCACTGTCGGACAGCAGCGCGCCGCGCTGGTCGATCACCGACACCTGTTCGGCGTTCATGCCCGGAACCGAGGAGGCGACGAGGAAGCGGATGGCCTGCACCTGCCCGTCGGACAGGCTGCGGCCGTTCTGCAGCGTCAGCATGACCGAAGCGGTCGCGGGCTTGTCCTCGCGGACGAACAGGCTGGGCTCGGCGGCGGCGAGATGGACGCGCGCGGCCTTGACCGCGTCGATCGCCTCGATGGTGCGCGCGAGGTCGGCCTCACGCGCGCCGCGCAGCGTTTCGCCCTCGATCGCGCGGCTCGCGCCCATCGGCAGCGCGCCGATCATGTCGCTGCCGTCGGCGCCCGCCTTGGGCAGGCCCTGGCCGGCGAGCGCGATCCGCGCCTGGTGCAGCTTGTCGGCATCGACGGTCAGCGCGCCGGTGGCGGGATCGATCCTGTGGCCGATGCCCTGCGAGGAAAGCGCGTCGGCGACCGCGGCCTTGTCGGCGTCGGCGAGGCCGGAGAAGAGCTGCGCCTGCGGGGCGGAGGCGGTGACGAAATAGGCGAGCGCCGCGATGCCGATCGCCGCCGTGGTGGCGATGGCGGGCAGCGCGCGCTGGACGGCGGGCTGGCGCACGAACTGGTGCAGCGGATCGAAGCGTCCGCCGAAGCTGGGGACGGGAAGGTTGGAAACCGGTTCGGAGACCGGGGTCAGGACTTGCGTTTCGGCCATGGGTTACACCGGCATGTTCATGATGTCGCGATAGGCGGACAGCAGCTTGTTGCGGACCTGCAACGTGGTTTCGAAGCCGAGCGAGGCTTTCTGCCGCTCGATCATCACGCTGACGATGTCGTGCGTGTCGCCGCGTTCATAGGCTTCGCTGATCGCGCTGGCCTTCGCCTGCTGGGCGTTGACCTGTTGCAGCGCGTTCGAGATCGCCGATCCGAAATCGGCGGCGCCCGTCGGGTCGGCGGGACCGGCGCCGCCGCCGCGGCCCGCGGCGCGTTGCAGCGCCTCGTTCTGGTTGAGGATCGAACTGCGCATCTGCAGCAGCCGGCTCTGGTCGATCGTGCTCATGCTTCCCATCCGTCCTGTGGCGGCATCGCGCCGCACGCAGACAGTGATGCAAAGCACGTGCCAAAAATTTTTATCGTTCTAAAACATGGGTTTCTTATGAGGTTCGAGCGGCGCATCCGCCCTTCCGGCGTTTTTTTGACGCGATCCGCTTAAGCCCCGCCGCCGCCGGTCGTTAACGCTGTCGTGAAGCTCGCCGAGCCGCACACCACGGGAATGGCCCCTGGGGGCCGGAAAGGAAGAACATGACTGTCATCAACACCAATGTGAGCGCGCTTCGCGCCCAGAACAGCTCGCGTGTTGCCGAGCGCATGCAGTCGCAGGCCATGGAACGTCTGTCGAGCGGCAAGCGCATCAACAGCGCGAAGGACGACGCCGCCGGCCTCGCCATCGCGACCCGCATGGACGCCAGCGTCCGCGGCCTGAACCAGGCCGTGCGCAACGCCAACGACGGCATCTCGCTGTCGCAGACCGCCGAAGGCGCGATGGGCGGCATTTCGAACATCCTCGTCCGGATGCGCGAACTGGCCCTGCAAGCCTCGAACGGCACGCTCGGCGACGACGACCGCGAAGCGATCCAGACCGAAGTCGACGCGCTGGTCGAACAGATCGGCGACATCGCGACCCGCACGACGTTCAACGGCACCGCGCTGCTCGACGGCACCGCCGACATCGATATCCAGACGGGTCTCAACGACGGCGAAGTCGTGAACATCACGGTCGGCGACCTCCAGGCTGCCGGTCTCGGTGTCGGCTCGCTCGACTTCACGACCGCTGCCGGTGCTTCGGGTGCGCTCGAAACGCTCGACGACGCGATCCAGACGGTCGCCACCGAGCGCGCCAACCTCGGTGCGCAGCAGAACCGCCTCGAAGCGGCTGTCGATAATTTGACGTCGACCGCCATCAATCTGGCGGACGCCAAGTCGCGCATCGAAGACACCGACTTCTCGGCGGAATCGACGAAGCTGGCGGCTGCGGGCATCCTGTCGCAGGCATCGACCGCGATGCTCGCCCAGGCGAACCAGAGCCAGCAGGGCGTGATGAACCTGCTGCGCTAAGCCGCACTACCGAAACTCGGGCCATATTTGGTTGGTCCCTTAATTGGCCCGATCGCGATGCCCCCGGTCCCCCACGACCGGGGGCATCCATTTTTTTGCGGTGCCTCGATAGCGAAGCGCTTGCCCCCGCCGGCCAATTGATCCAACGCGTCCCCGAAAGCCACAGGGGAGCCATGGATGAGCCATCACGACACCGCCGCCGCGCAGACCGTTTCCGACCGCGCCCGTGCCATCGGCGAACGCGTCGAGGCTTTCGTCCGCGATGTGGTCGCCCCCCATGAAAGCGACCCTCGCCGCGACCATCATGGCGCGCCGACCGACGAACTGGTCGCCGAGCTCAAGGACAAGGCGCGCGCCGCCGGCGTCCTCACCCCGCACATCCTGCCTGACGGCGATCATCTGACGCAGGTGGAGACGGCGCATGTGCTGCAAAAAACCGGCCTGTCGCCGCTCGGCCCGCTCGCCTGCAACACCGCCGCGCCCGACGAGGGCAATATGTATCTGCTCGGCAAGGTGGGGAGCCCGGAACTCAAGGAACGCTTCCTCAAGCCGCTGGTCGAGGGCCGCGCCCGCTCGGCCTTCTTCATGACCGAACCCGCCGAGGAGGGCGGCGCGGGTTCCGACCCCTCGATGATGAAGACCAGCTGCCGCATGGACGGCAATCATTGGGTGGTGAACGGCCGCAAGGCCTTCATCACCGGCGCCGACGGCGCGCGCGTCGGCATCGTCATGGCGAAGGCGGAAGAAGGCGCCTGCATGTTCCTCGTCGACCTCCCCGACCCCGCGATCCGCATCGAGCATGTGCCCAACACGATCGACAGTTCGATGCCCGGCGGCCACGCGACGGTCGTCATCGACAATCTGCGCATCCCCGCCGACCAGATGCTCGGCGAAGCGGGCGAGGGGTTCAAATATGCGCAGGTGCGCCTCAGCCCCGCGCGCCTGTCGCACTGCATGCGCTGGCATGGCGCCTGCCAGCGCGCGCATGAGATCGCGGCCGACTATGCCAACCGGCGCCATGCGTTCGGCAAGCCGCTGATCGACCATGAGGGCGTCGGCTTCATGCTCGCCGAGAATTTGATCGACCTGAAGCAGGCCGAACTGATGATCCGTTGGTGCGCGGAGGTGCTCGACACGGGCGACCTCGGCACCGCCGAAAGCTCGATGGCGAAGGTCGCGGTTTCGGAGGCGCTGATGCGCATCGCCGACCGCTGCGTCCAGGTCATGGGCGGCACCGGCGTCACCGACAAGACGATCGTCGAACAGGTTTTCCGCGAGGTCCGCGCCTTCCGCATCTACGACGGCCCGACCGAGGTTCACAAATGGAGCCTCGCCAAGAAGATCAAGCGCGACTGGAAGACCGCGCAGGCGTGACGCGTCAGGGCGAAACGCGCCCCTCGTCGCGCCCCGGCATCGGCGCCATGATGCGCAGCACCGGCACCGACAGCGCGAGCCAGCCGGCGCCGGTCAGCACCGCGGCGGGCAGCGTCCACAGGTCGGCGATCAGCCCCAGCGCCCAGGC
>CALMYE010000236.1 GCA_937873425.1 uncultured Sphingopyxis sp.
CATTGGGATGCCTTCTCCCCCGGCAAGCGCCGCGACTATATCGAATGGGTGCTCGAGGCGAAGCGCGCGGAAACACGCATCAAACGTATCGAAACCACCGTCGCGCAGGTCGCCGAGGGCAAGGACCGCAACTGGAAATACAAGCGGTGCTAGCCTAGAATCGCAGCGTTGCCGAAACCCCATAGGTGCGCGGCTCGTTCGCGAGCAGGCGGTTGGCCGTGCTGCCGGGGAAGGCGCCGTTGTTGAGTCCGAGCGCGGCGCCGAGTGGCTGATAGACCGCGAGCGGACGATAATGGGTATTGGTGAGATTGCTGCCGAAGATCGCCAGCGACCAGCGGTCGTCGGGTCCGTTCAACGTCAGCCGCGCGCCGAGCAGCGCATAGCCGTCGGCGATCGACTGCGGGTTGGCGTCGTTGACCGTGCCGACATATTGGTCGGACACGAAGGCGACATTGGCGTTCGCCGCCCATGTCCATCCGCCCGATCCGATATCGCCGGTCCAGTCGATCCCGATATTGCCCGACCAGGCGGGCGAGAAGCTGTTCGGCTTGCCGGTCAGATCCTGCGTCCCGCCGATGCCCGGCAGGCCCGAGGCGCCCGCGAAATCGGTGAATTTCGAGTCGAGATAGGCGAGCGATCCCGAAACCGAGAAGCGGTCGCTCGGCGCGAGGCTCAGGTCGAGCTCGAACCCCTGCTGGCGCAGGTTTCCGGCGTTGCGGACGACGAAGCTGACCCCGTCGAACGCCCGGTCCTGAAAACCGGCGATATCCATGCGATAGAAGGTGATGTTGGCGGTCAGCGCGCGGTCGAGCCAGCGCGACTTGATGCCCGCTTCGTAATTCTTCACCGTCTCGCGGTCGAACAGCCGCCGCGTCGAGACGAGATTGCCGTTCGCGTCGAAGGTCGACAGCGCCGGCACCCCGCCGCCCGAATTATAGCCGCCCGACTTGTAGCCCGTCGAATGGTTGGCGAAGAGCAGCACGTCCCGGGCCGGCTTGTAGTTCAGGCTGACGCGATAGGTGAAGCGGCTTTCCGACAGGCCCGGATAATCGAGCACTTCGGGCGCGCGGATCGCCTGGGTGAAGGGGCTCGAAAGCTGCGCGAAGCTCCCGCGCTTGCGGTCGTTGGTCCAGCGTCCGCCGAGCGTCAGCGTCAGGCCGTCGGCCAGATGGACATTGCCCTGCGCATAGGCGGCGATGCTGCGGACCTTCTGGAACACCTGCTGGTCGGTCGCGGCGACGCCGCCGGTGCTGTTCAGATAGTCGGTGCAGGCCGCGCGTCCCGGCCCCGCGGGGACGAGGACATTGCAATATTGCGAGTCCATGTTGAGCTGTTCGCCAAGCGAAAACTTCTCCTCGAAATAATAGAGGCCGGCGACCATGTCGAAATGGCCGTCCAGCCATTCGCGTTCGGGCGAGATGAATTGCAGTTCGTGGTTCCAGCTGCCCGAATCGAACAGACTGCGCCGCGTCGCGAGCGGGATCGGCAGGAAGATGATGTCGCCGTCGAGCTGGTCGTTCTGCCATTTGCGATAGCTGTTGACGAGGCGCAGCGTCGATCCGCCGATGTCCAGCGACGCGGTGCTCGACACCCCCCAATTCTTGTCGATCAGGCCGGAGGCGACCGACTGGTTCATCACCCTGTCCTTGAGGTTGATGTCGGGCCCGCCGCTGAACGCCGCCTGCAGGAAGGCGAGCCGCGCGGGCGCGATCGAGGCGGCGTCGAAGTCGAAATTGACGACGCCGTCGCCGTCGAGCCGGACATAGTCGCCGCGCACGATCCATTCGAGATTGCCGATCTCGGCCTTCACCGTGCCGCGCACTGCGACATCGTCCGACCCGCCATAGGTCTTGCCGTCGAACCGGTTCTTCCACGGCCCCTCATACCATTGCCCCATCGCGGCGAGGCGCGCCGAGACATTCTCGCCCAGCGGAATGTTGACATGGCCGGTCAGCTTGTAGCGGTCGAACGATCCCGCCGTCGCCGACACCTCGCCCGAAAATTCGTTGCGGGGCAGCGCGCTGCGGATCGACAGCGCGCCGACGCTGGCATTGCGTCCGAACAGCGTGCCTTGCGGGCCGCGCAGCACCTCGACGCCCTCGACGTCGAGGAAGGCGCCGAGGATCGCGCCCGAGCGCGGAACATAGACGCCGTCGACGAACACCGCGACGCTCGGTTCGATCAGCGTATTGGCGAGGCTGCCGACGCCGCGGATGCCGATGCGGGTCGATCCGGTGTTCGACGAGCGCACCGTCTGGAAATTCGTCGCGACGCGGCCGAGGTCGAGCACCGTCACGATATTGGCGGCCTCCATCGTCTCCCCGCTGACCGCCGCGATCGAGATCGGCACGTCCTGGATATTCTCCGCGCGCTTCTGCGCGGTGACGACGATGGTATCGCCCATGTCGTCCGCGGGCGCCTCCTGCGCGGCGGCGGGGGTCATCGCCAGCGCGGCGGCGACGGCAGGCGAACTGGCGCAAAGGCCCAGACGAGTCACGATCATTTCGGCATCCCTCCCATGGCTGTTTTGAGGCGGTGCTAGAGGGGCTTCGGGATCAGTATTTCACATTTCACGACAGGTTTTTTGCAATGCGCGCCATCATCGCACGACGGAGAGCCAAGCCAGCACCATCGCGGCGAGCAGGAGCGTCTCGCCGATCATCAGGACGCCCGGCTTCCAGCCGACCTGCACCAGATCGCCCAGCCGGGTTTTCATGCCGATCGCCGCAATGGCGGTGACGAGGCACCAGCGCGAGAGCGTGCTTCCCGTCTCGGTGATCGTTGCGGGCAGCGCGACGAGGCTGTTCAGCGCGACCAGCGTCACGAAGGCGACGACGAACCAGGGCAGCAGCGGCGGGCGTTCGCTTCCCGCCGCGCCCGCTGCGCGCCGGCTGATCTGTCCGGCGATCAGGATCACGGGCAGCAGCATCGCGACGCGCAGCAGCTTGACGATCGTCGCGGTGTCGCCCGCGTCGGGGGAGATCGCATAGCCCGCGCCGACCACCTGCGCGACATCGTGGATCGTCGCGCCGATGAAGACGCCCGCGGCATGATCGTCGAGCCCGGCCAGGCGGGCGACCGGCGGATAAAGCACCATTGCGGCGGTCGACAGCGCCGATACGCCGATCACCGTGAACAGCGTCGCCTGTTCCTTTCTGGCGTTCGGGGGCAGCGCGGCGGACAGGGCCATGGCGGCGGAGGCGCCGCAGATCGCCGTCGCGCCCCCCGACAGAAAGCCGAACAGCGGATTGAATCCCATCGCGCGTGCCGCGAAGATCGAGATCAGGATCGTCGCCGCGACGAGCGCGACCACCATTGCCACGGGCTCCCAGCCGAGCGCCGATATCTGGTCCCATCCGATGCGCAGGCCGAGCAGTGCGACGCCGATTCGCAACAAGCCTTTCGAGGCGAAGTCGATCCCCGCCCGGCCGCGCGGCGCGTCGGTCACGAAGTTGAGCGCCATGCCGAGCAGCAGCGCATAGAGCATGACCGGCGCGTCATAATGGTCCGACAGGAAGGTGGCGGTCGCGGCGACCATGAGCGCGACGGCGACGCCCGGCGCCGGGGCGGCGGCGCGCGCGGCGAACGTGGACATGGCGGTGGTCCTATCGTTGCGGGGCAAGCGCGCGGAGATCGGCGAGATAGCTGCGCCGCGCGGCGAGGAAGAATATGGCCGCGACCACGGCGGCGATCGGCAGCAGCCTCAGCGCGTCGAGAAGGCCGACGGCGTCGGCGATGCGTCCGGTGACGATCGGCCCCGGCGCGAGCCCGAGCAGATTATGCGCGAGCGTCAGCGTCGCAAAGGCCGAGCCATGGAGCGCCGCGGGCGTGAGGTTGGCGACCATCGCCCCCGCCGGCCCGGTCGTCCCGGCGACGAGGAACATTGCGATGCCGAGCAGGATAAGCTGCGGCATCCCCGGTGGCAGCATCAGCGCGAGGGTCAGTGCGACAGCGCTGCCGATGCCATAGCCCGCGGCGAGCAATATCTTGCGGTCGGGCCGCTCGCGCGCCGCGCGGTCGCTCGCCATGCCGCACAATATCATGCCGCAGCCGCAGACGAGCAACAGCAGCGCCGCCATGCGTCCCGCGGAATCGACCGGCATCGCATAATAGCGATTGAAATAGCTCGGCAGCCAGGCCGGCAGCGCGCCCGCCGTGAAGAGCTGGACCCCGCTCGCGCAATAGGCGAAGCGCACGCTGCGGCTCGCGAACAATGCGCGCAGCGATAGGCGCTCGCCGCCGGGCGCGCGAGCCGGCGTGCAGGAGCCGGCGATTGCGGCGATCCGCTTTTCGCGGACGATCAGCGGATAGACGAGCGCGAGCGCGAGGCCGCCGATCCCGATGACGGCGAAGGCGGCGCGCCAGCCGTGGCTCGCGGCGATCTCTCCGCCGACCGCGACGCCGAGCACCTGCCCGAACAGCCCGCCCGCCATGAAGGCCGCGGACAGCGTGGCGCGCAGCCGCTGCGGAAAGACGCTGATGACCACGGCGATGCCGACGCTGCCATAGGCGGCTTCGCCGACGCCGACCATGATCCGGCCGATCAGCATCTGCTGATAGCTCGCCGCCATCGCGCAAAAGAGCGTGGCGACGCTCCACAGCGCCGCCATGATCGCCAGGCTGCGCACCCGCCCCCAGCGGTCGGCGGCGAGCGACAGCGGAAAGGTCAGCAGTCCGACCATCAGCGCGACCACGCCCGACAGCAAGCCGAGCTGCGCGTCGCTCAATGCCCATTCGGCCTTGAGCAGCGGAAAGACCGCATTGAGCACCTGCCGCGCCATATAGTCGGAGATGAGGAGGCCGAAGTTCAGCGCGAAGACGATCCAGCCATAGAGCGTCGTGTCGCGCGGGCCGTCCTGCGCGATCCCGGGATTCGCTGCGGGTGCCATTACCGCCATGGCCGCCTCCATCGCATCGTCGCGGGACGGGCGCGCCTCCTCATGTCAATCGGTCCCGCCGCCGGCTATGGTCAGCCCGCGCGCCTGCATCTCCTCGGCCAGCATCGGCGCGCCGAGCGCAACCGAATGGAGGCCGAGCACGGCGACCGCTTCGAGCACCGCCATCACTTCCTCCGGCGTCGCGCCCTTGTCGAGCGCCGCGGCGATGTGGCGCCGCGTTCCCGGCGCATAGAGATGGGTGCAGGAGGCGTCGACCGCGATCGCCAGAAACTCATAGACTTTCGGATCGAGCACGCCGCGCCGCAGCGGCAGCGTGCCGGCGGCGAGAAAGGTCTCGAGCCACAGGGGATCGAACGCCGCCATTTCGTTCCACGCGGCGTTCCACTGGCCGCTCGCGCGCATCGCGTCGCTGACCGGCGTGGCGCTCATTATGCCGCGCTCCGCGCATGGTCGGCGAGGCGGTCCAGCAGCCCCCCTACCTCGGGCCAGGGGCCATAGCCCGCCGCCGGGTTGAGATGCCCGACCTCGCCCGCGTCATGGAGCATCGCGCCCCACGCCTCGGCGAAGCCCGCCACGCGGTCGAAGGCAGCGAGCGGATCGTTGCGGCTCGCGACGACGATCGCCGGGAAGGGCAGGGGCTTGCGCGGAATCGGGAACCAGCCGCCCTGCTTGAGCGCGCCGGGTTCGGGATAGCCGGCCGGCAGCGGGTTCTCGATGTCGGCCGGCGCGACGAGCAATGCGGCGCGGATCGTCCGCGTCGGCGCGAGCGCCCAATGGACCGCCGTCAGGCACCCGGCGCTGTGCGCGACGATCACCACCTCGCCCACGATGGCGCGGAGAGCGGTGTCGAGCGCGGCCACCTGTCCCGCGCGGCTCAGCCGGTCGGCGGCGAGCGGCGCGACGGTGACTGCGCCGGGGATCGCCCGCGCCGCATGGGTCTGCCAATGATCCTCGACATGGTCCCGCAGGCCGGGAACGAAGAGCATCGTCGGATCGCCGGACCGCATCGCCCTGCCTCAGGCCGCGTAGCGCAAGGGCAGTGCGCGCTGGCCGGGCTGGCGGTTGGGCGCCATGCCGAGCTTGGCGAGCGTTTCCTCGACGGAATTATATTGCACGCCGATCTTGTATATCTCGCGCGCTTCCTGCGCGGTCGCGATCTCGCGACCCAGTTCCCTAGCGATCCGTGCGATCTGCTCGATCCCCTGCACCGAGGTCATCTTGTTGCCGTGCTGGTCATAGAGCGTGTCTTCGATGCCGCAGCGGACATGCTGGCCGAGACACATCGCCATGACGTTGACCGGCAGTACGTTGCGCATCACCGATTCGAGCGTGACGGTCGATCCGTCGGGCGCGCGGCGGATGAACTCCATGAAATTATTGGGGTTCGGCCCGTCGAAGCCGCCGCCGATGCCGACCCAGGTCAAGTTGAGCGGCCCCTTGTAGAGCCCGCGGCGCACCAGCCGCTCGACCGTCTCCAAGTCGGGCATGCAGGTCAGCTGGAAATGCGGCTGGATGCCCGCCGCGGTCAGGCGGCGCAGATGCTCCTCGACCCATTGCGGGGTCGCGGGGACGACCATTTCGCGATAGGCGTGATAGAGGGCGGGGCTGGCGAGCGAGGTTTCGCCATATTCCGCCTCGGTCATCAGATCCATGATGTTCATCTGGGTCGTATTGACCGCGATCGTTACCTGATCGGGCGCGGGCTTCAGTTCGGCGAGCATGTGGCGGACTTCGTCCGACAGCCATTTCGCCTCGGCGCCTTCCTCCTCGCTTTCGGGCGCGAAGGAGATCGAGCCGCCGACCTGGATGATCATGTCGGGCACACGCTCGCGCACTCCGGCGATCAACTCGTTGAAGCGCGAGAGATGCTTGGAGCCCGAGCCGTCCTCGTCGCGGCAGTGGAGGTGAAGCACGGTCGCGCCGGCGTTGTAGCAATCGACCGCCTTCTGGATCTGCTCCTCCATCGTGACGGGGATATCCTCGGGGAAGTCGCTCGGATGCCATTCGGGGCCATAGGGCGCGACGGTGATGACCAGCTTGTCCTGCGTTTCGGGAAGCAGGCTGTCGTCGAGAAACTGCATTTCTTCTCTCCTCGTTCGATGTTCAGAAAGGCCGGTCGCCGACGATGCCCGCGCGCTCCATGCGGCGGACGGTCGGCGGATAGTCCGCGACGGCGTAATGCTGGGTCGCGCGATTGTCCCAGATCGCGACGCTGTTCGGCTGCCAGCGCCAGCGCACCTGATATTCGGGGATCGCCGCGCGCCCGATCAGCCAGGCGAGCAACTGCCCGGCGCCCGGCGCATAATCCTGACCGTAGCGGACGTTGCCGGCGGTGTGGAAATTGGTGAAATGGGTCGTGAAGCCATTGACGAACAATATCTTCTCGCCGGTTTCGGGATGGGTGCGGACGACCGGATGCTCGGCGTCGGGAAAGCGCGCCTTGAGCGCATGGCGATCTTCCTCGCTCATCCGTGCGCCGAAACTCGCCTCGATCGAATGACGCGCTTTCAGCGGCGCGATGACCGCCTTCACATGGTCGGACAGGTCGGCATAGGCCTTCGCCATATTCGCCCACATCGTGTCGCCGCCGACCGGCGGGCAGGCGATGCAGCGCAGCACGCAGCCCATCGGCGGCGCGTCGCGCCAGGTCGCGTCGCAATGCCAGCTGTTCTCATAATGGTCGGGCGGCGAGCTTTCGTCCTTGTAGATTTGGACGAGGCCCGGATGGTCGGGATCGCTGCCCGCCACCGGGTGATCCTCGAGCGCGCCGAAGCGCTCGGCGAAGGCGACATGGTCGGCGCGGGCGATGGCCTGATCGCGCAGGAACAGCACCTTGTGTTCCAGCAGCGCGGCGCGGATCTCGGCGAACAGATCGTCGCTGCGCGCCGCTTCGGCCAGGTCGATGCCGCCGATCTCGGCGCCGATATGACAGGTGAGCTTCTCGATCTTCATCGCCCTCTCTCCTTCACAATATGAAGATGGACGACCCGATGGTCCGGCCCGCTTCGAGCGCGCGGTGCGCCGCGACGCAGTCTTCGAGCGCATAGCGCTGGCCGATCTCGACCTTGACCCGTCCGGCGGCGAGATGGCCGAACCACAGCTGCGACAGTTCGGCGCGTTCGGCGGGGTCGGCATAATAGTCGGCGAAGCCGGGGCGGGTGAAATAGACCGACCCCTGCATCATCAGCTGAAAGGCGTCGATCGGCGGGAAGGGTCCGGATGCGGTGCCGCAGCCGACGAGCACGCCGCGCCGCTTCAGCGATTTCAGCGACCCCTCGAACGTATCATTGCCGACGCTGTCGAACACCGTCGTCACGCCCTCGCCGCCGGTCAGCTCTCTGACCCTCGCGGCGACATCCTCGCTGCGATAGAAGATGATCTCGTCGCAGCCAGCCGCGCGTGCCTTTTCGGCCTTTTCTTCGGTGGAAACGGTGCCGATGACGCGCAATCCCATCAGCTTGGCGAGTTGCACCGCGAGCAGCCCGACCCCGCCCGCCGCGGCGTGGAGCAGGATCGTGTCGCCCGCCTTCATCGCGGGATTGGTCTTGGCGAGCCAATAGGTCGCCGACAGGCCGCGCATCGTCGATGCCGCCGCATCCTCGAACGAAATCGCGTCGGGCAGCTTGAACAGCGGCGCGGCGGGCATCACGCGCGCCTCGCTATAGGCGCCGAGCGGGCTGCCGTTATAGGCGACGCGGTCGCCGGGCGCGAAGCCGGTCACGCCCTCGCCGACCGCCTCGACCGTCCCCGTGCCCTCGACGCCGATCCCGGCAGGAAGCTGGGCGGGATAATAGCCCGAGCGGAAATAGGTGTCGGCGAAGTTGCACCCAACCGCGGCGTGCCGGATACGGACTTCGCCGGGACCGGGGTCGCCGACAGTCACTTCTTCGACCCGCAGCACCTCGGGTCCGCCGGTTTCGTGAAAGCGAACAGCCTTCGCCATCATCCTCTCTCCTCTTTCGTCCGGTCTAGGCGTCGCAGCGCTTGCGTTTTTCACATTTCGCGACATAATTTTTGCATTCGACGCCAAAGGCGTGCACAGCGGAGAGCAGGGATGGCGGAACTCGTCCGCGCGGCATCGCTGACCGGCTATCTTCCGGTGATGCGCGCGCTTGGGTTCGATCCCCGGCCGCTGCTGCGCGAAACCGGCCTGTCGCCGGAATTGCTGGAGAATCCGCACCAGCTGATCTCCGCCCCTGCCGCCTTCCGGCTGCTCGAACGCAGCGCCGAGGTAACGGGCTGCATCACGCTCGGCCTGCGCATGGCCGAAGAGCGTTCGACGGCGAACCTGGGCGTGACGAGTCTGGTCATCGCGCACCAGCCGACGCTCGGCGACGTGCTGCAGGCGCTGCGCGAATATCGCAACCGGATCAATTCGACGCTCGTCCTGCATGTCGAGCATATCGACGGCGAGGTCGTGCTGCGCGAGGATTTCGCGCTGAACGCGCCGATGGCCGCGCGGCAGTCGACCGACCTCGCGCTCGGCGTGACCGCGCGGCTGTGCGCCAGCGTCCTCGGCGACGCGTGGGCACCGCTATCGATCTGCTTCTCGCACGAAGCGCCGCCCGCTTCGGACATGGCGATCTTTGGCCGCCTGTTCAAATGCCGGCCGCAGTTCGATTGCGAGTTCAACGGGCTGGTGATGCGCGCGGACGATCTCGATCTGCCCAATCTGCGGGCCGATTCCGCGATGGCGCTGCACGCTCGCGGCCTCATTGAAAGCGCGATGGCGCCCGCCATGCGCACGACCGCGCAGGACGTCGAGCAGGCGATCATGCTCTTTCTCCCGTCGGGCCGCGCGACGATCCAGCATTGCGCGGCGTCGATGGGGCTGACCGTCCGCACGCTGCAACGGATGCTCGACGCCGATGGCACGAGTTTCAGCGATCTCCTGGCGCGCGCCCGGATGCAGCTGTCAGCGCAATATCTTGCCAATCCCCGGACGCGAGTCACCGATGTGGCGGAGATGCTCGGCTATGCCTCGATCGGCGCCTTCACCCGCTGGCACGTTCAGACCTTCGGCCTGTCACCCCGCCAATGGCGTGCGCGAAATGCCGGAAAGGGCATGGGTTGAGCGGCTGCGCGAAACAAGATGGCGGAGGCCCGCAGTCGGGCGTCTTCCTTTGCGGTTTCGCCGGCATGAAGGTGAAAGGGCGCGAAGACGGGCCATCGGGGCGGTGGCTTGTGATGAATGGCTCCCCGGGCAGGATTGGAACAACATATTTACCCTCCTGACTTTCATATATTTTCTACGGATAAGTGATTTCGGTGCCCCGGCCTGTGCCCCGGAAGGGTCGCTTCGGGCGGGGCATTTGGATCATTCGCGAGCGCGGTCCTTTTCGGCCTTCCACTGCTCGATGTCGCGCTCGGCCCAGGCGCGCATCCTGCCGCCGAGCTTGATCGGCCGTGGGAAGGTGCCGTCCCTGATTCGGCGCCAGATCGTCGTGCGGCTGTAGCTCGTCTGGCGCATCACCTCGCCGATCGACAGGAAGCGGCCGGGGGGCGCCGGCGGTGTCGCGGCCGGGGCAGCAGGCGACGTGGCCGGGCCGGTCATCGGCCGTAGCCCATGCTGGCGAGCATCCTCGCGACGAGGTTCCAGACGTGGAGATCCTGCTTGCGGTGCCCCCTCACCGCGCCTTGGCGGGTCACGTCCGCTTCGAGCATCGCGCGGTCGAGGGCGGGGGTCGATCTGCCGCGATAGGCTTCGCCGTCATAGTCGGCGACCGTCGCCGTCCCGCCGACATTGTGGATCATCACCCGGGCGAGCTCGACGCGCGAGCGGTCCCGGGCGGACCAGAGCTCTACGCGGACCAGGATCATTGGACGGCCGCCAGCGCTTCGTCGCGCGCGCGGTTGAGAGCGGCCATCCGGTCCTTGCTGCCGCCCGGCTTGTCGGGATGGGCGGTCTGCGCTTTGTCGCGATAGGCGGCCCTGATCTCGGCGGCGGTGACGGTTCCGGTCAGCCCAAGCACGTCCCGCCAAGGTTTTGCACCCTCCGGCGCGGGCAGCGCGACGAACCCCTTGAAGGTCTGGCGCACGATGTGCAGCCCGCCGTGGCGCATCTCGGTTCGTCGCGCCTCGAGGATGTGATGGATTGCCTGCAGATTGTCCTCGACCTTGGGATAGCGGTCGACTGCGATGCAGCGTTGCTGACCCTCCCATTCGAACCAGACCGCGACGCCGGTATCGGTCGGCGGCTCGAAAGCGATACCGGCGACGTTGCTGGTCACCGCGATCTCGGTCACCGATTTTCCTGTGTCGCTCGCGAAGGCGGCGAGGGACTTCTTCACGTTTCCGATCGCGGCAGAGAGCGACGTCCGGAACTGGCTGGTGACCTTCCGTTCGGTTCGCGGCAGGCCGTCGGGCCAGGTGAGCGGATAAGGCGGGATCATGGTCGAACCTCGTCTGTCAGGGGGAAATGGTCGCAGCCGCGGTCGCGGCGGGTGCCGCAGCGGGGGCAGGGCGCGCGATCGGCGATCCCGCCGGCGGGGACGCGCTGGCGGAGCTTGCGCGGGAAAGGCCCGCAATCGAAAGGCGCGTCGGGGTCGACGCCGCCGGCGATCATCAGGTCGCGCGAAGTGGCCGGGCGCGGCAGCTGCCGGGGGGGGGCGGCCGGGTCGTAGCCGGGGAGCGGGGTCGTAACGTGCGTGAAGGCGATGCGCAGCACTTCCGGGTTGGCGGCGTAGACCAGGTGCGCGCCGAGGCGCGCGCCGTTGAAGGCCGCGTCCTCGTCCCAGCGGCGCACGAACGCGGCGCGGTTCCGCCAGCCCGCGGCGCGCAGCACCGCGTCGCAGGCCGCGACGTCGCGCAGCGGGCGGCGGTCGATCGCATCGATGCGCAGGTGCTGGCGATGCCATGCCTTGGGCAGCTCGCGCGCGTTGCGGCGGCGACCGAGGCTGTAGACGTCGCCGAGCCGGTCCGCGGCGAAGAAGGGGCGGACGCCGCGCGCGAGCGCGGCCGTCGGTTTCAGATGGTCGACGAGCTTCCCGAGATGAAAGGGCTCGCGCACCCACAGCAGGTCGCCGGGCGCGAGCGCGGCGAGGCGCCCGACCGGGCGGATCAGCACGGACATGGCGCCGGCGACGAGGGCGCCTATCTCGGGTTCGCGGATCGAAACCGGCTGCGCCTTCACCGCGTCATCCCTCCGCCCGGGCCAGGGCATCGCGCGAGCCGAGGCGGGCGCGGTCGAAGGCCGCCTGCTCGCCGTCGTCCTCGTCCTCTCCCTCCAGCGCCGCCTGCAGCTCCGACCAGGCGGCGGCGATCGCCCGCTCGCTGGCTTCGGCGAATTTGAGGTTGGGGGTCTGGGCCAGCTCGAGCATGATCGCGCCGCGCCATTCCTCCTGCGGGGTCGCGCCGAGCATCTCGGCGAGCATCTCCGCCTGCTCGCCTTCCATCCAGACCAGCGGGTCGCGCTTTTCGGTCAGCTGCGCGACCAGCGCGGCGACGCCCGGGAAGATCGTCCCGGCGTAGCGCAGCACCTGGCCGCCGAAACCGCCGGCGAAGACGAAGAGCGTCGCGCGCGTCCGGGCGGCGCCGTAGCGCTTCCACGCGGACTGGATGCCGCCGATATTGCTGACCATGCCCGGCTTCCACGCGGTGAAATTGGTGTGCGGGGCGACCGACAGTCCCGCGGCGTGCAACGCGCCGGCGAGCGCCGAGGCCTCGCTGTCGCCGCTCGCCACGGCGGCCTTGAACACCTCGAGCCGGGAGAGCGGTCGCCGGCGCTGGTTCAGGAGAACGAAGTTCGCCGCCTCGTCGGCCCGATCGGGAAGCTCGAGGACGACGCAGGGCAGGTGCGCGATGTCGCGGCGCAGCCGCGCGGCCGCGAGGCGGTGCTGGCCGTCGATGACGAAGCGCCCCCCCCCACGGCGGAAGGCGACGACGAGGGGCTGGCACAGGTCCCAGTTCCAATGCACCGCGATCTGCCGGATCAGCGTCTGCGACGCCTTGGTCTGGATCGACCGCTGATAGGCGGGGTCGATCTGCAGCTGCCCCGGCGTCAGCCACTGCAGGACGGGCGGCGTGCCGAGAACGAGGTTGAACTTCAGGCGGTCAGTTCCGGATCTGATCATCGTCGACTCCTTTCCACGCGCATGACGCTCGCCAGTGCGTCGAACATTTCGGCGACCGGGCCCGGGCCGCGCGCGCTGCCGTCGGGCTCGCGAAATCCGGCGAGGCAGCGGAAATCGCCGGGCGCGATCGAGCCGTGCGCGATCAGGACGGTTTCCCCATCGTGTTCCGCCGGTGTGAAGTCGCCGGGGCGCACATCGAAGACCAGGCTGGTCGAGGCCACGGGAAAGCCGGGGACGGTCCCGACGAAACGGCCGCCCTGATAGATTTTCAGCGGCCCGCCGATCGGCGCAGAGGGGCCGGTGCCAGTCACCGCGGCGCTTCCCCGTGGGTGCCGGGCTGCCGAAGGGCGGAGTCGATCGCGCCGATCGCGAGGCCGAGCAGCGCGGCCCCGATCAGGATCGCGGCGGCGCGGAGCGCGCCGATCGGGCCGTCGAGCCAGCCGGGCTCGGGATCGGGGCTGACGATCGCCGGGCGGCGGGCGGCGCGCAAGCGCCAGCGGTGCTCGGCCGCGTCGCGGCGCGTGGCCATGCGTTGCCGGCGCTCGGCGAGGCGGGTTTGGGAATCGCGCATCATGACGGCAGCGCCGGGGCGAAGACGGCCTGCCAGGCGCCGAGCAGGATCATCGCTGCAGTGGAGCCGCAGAGGAGGCGGAGCGCGGCGGGCCAGAGGGTGTTCATGCTTCGCCGCCGACATCCATGAACCAGATGACGTCGTGCATTTCGCCTGCGCCGTCGGGATACCACCATTTCCCGCCATCGGTCATGCAGGCCACGTCCCAGTCCCATGCAGGCTTGTCCCTGCGCCAGACGACGTAGCGGCCGACCGGCGGCGGGTCGGCCGGGATGAAATGCTCCTTGCAAAGCCCGCTCACTGGATCGCCTCGCGGATGCGGGCGGGATTGGCGCGGCCCTTCAGGGCCGTCTTCACCCTGGCGCGCTGGGCGGCGACCGGATCGGCCGCGGGCGCTGCCTCCGGCGCCGGCGCATTTTCGGGCTCCGGATCGTCGCCGAAGGCGAGGAGGCGGGGGAGCCAGAGGGCGGCTGCGGCGCGGGTTGCGGGGTCGAGGTGATTGTCCGGGTCGAGCGCGGCGGCCGCGGCGGCGGTGAGATCCCCGTCCTTCATGCGGGTGAAGCCCGCGTGGGTCGCGGCGTCGACGAAAGGCTGCGCGGCCTGAAGCCGGAACATCCTGCCGAACAGGCCTAGCCAGCGGCGCGTCGGGGTCCACCAGCGGCGCAGGCGCGCGGCGTCCGCGCCGCAGGCGCGCGCGAGCACGTCGTGCGCGCCGATGCGCCAGCCCGGGGTGTCGGCCGAGCGGAGCAGCGCGAGCCCGGCGACGACCGCCGCGGTGTGCGCCTTCCAGTGATCGGTGGTGCCGAGATAGAGGCGCAGGCTTTCCGCCGGATCGGGCTCGGTCATGAAATCGGCGCCCTTGAGCAGGTCGACCGCCGCCTGCCATTCGCGTTCGGCGGGCAGTTCGGCCGCGAAATCCTCGAACAGACCCATCGGCACGCGGTCGCCGCCGCTGTCGTTCCACTCGTCGACGATCGCGCGGCAGCCGGTCTGCGACGTCGGATGATGGTCGACGAGGCGGCGCGCCTGGGCCCAGACGAGATAGTCCTGGGCGACGTTGGTTCGCCCCTCGGTCACCGCGGCGGCGAGCAGCTGGGTGCGGAGCAGCGCGCGGCGCAGCGAGCGCATCAGCTGCAGGCCGTCGGCGGACAGGCCGTATTCGTCCTTCGCGATCGCGCGGCCGCTTTGCGCATAGGCGCTGTCGGGCATGGCGAGTGCCTCGCCCGCGCGTACGGTCGGGGCGTCGTCGTCGGTCGGCGCCGCCGGCGTTCCCGAGGTTTTGCCCTTGTCGGCCGCGCCCTTGGCGCTGCGGCTCGCCCACCAGAAGCGGGTCAGGGGCCGGCCCTCGTCGTCGACGTCGATCGTCGCGACGATGGCGTCGTCGGGATAGCGCGCGGCGGGCAAGGGGCCCTCGCCCCCGATCTCCAGCGCCTCGTCCGTGCGCCCGGCGAAGATCGGCGGCGCGGCGGCGAAGCGAAGGCCCGGGCGCTTCCAGTCCGCCCGCACGCGATCGCGCTCGACCGCGAGCCGTTCCTCAGCGAGGGTGCGCAGCAGCGTCTCGTCGGCGACGCGGACGCGCGCGTCGCGGCCGTCGGCGAAGAGGTCGGGCTCGAGCATGCCGCCGCGCCCGATATAGATCGCCTCGCCGACGAACAGCAGCAGCCGGCGCGCCTCGTGATCGCCGACCTTCAGCGCGCGGCGGATGCGGTCGGGGGTGTGAAGATAGAGCGGCTGCTGCGCCAGGCTTTCGAAGACGAGCTGCTGCAGCGCCTGGTCCTCGGTCGCGGCATAGGCCATCGCGACGTCGGAGCCGAACTCGCCTTCGCGGAAGGCGGCGAGGATCGGGGGCGCGAGGCGGCCGAGGCGGAGCTGGCGCGCGACCCACGCCGGCGTCTGGCCCAGATTGGCGGCGATCTCCTCGACGCTGTCGCCGCGCTCGACGGCGGAGGCGATCGCGGCGTGGACCTCATATTCGCGCAGCTGCCGGCGCAGGATATTCTCGCCGAGCGACATTTCGACGATCTCGGCGTCGGTACCGGCGAAGATCGTCCCGGGGATCGGCCAGTCGGCGGGAAGGCGCCCGGCGGCGATCAGATTGCCGATCGCGCGCAAGCGCCGCCCGCCGCCGAGCACGCCCCAGGGCGTCGGCGCGGCGTTCCCGTCGCGATCGGGGGCCGCGGCGTGGACCGCGAGCGGCTGAAGCAGACCGCGGCGCGCGATCGACGCCTCGAGCGCGCCGGTCGCCTCGGCGTCCTCTTCGTTCGTACGGACGTTGAGCGCCGATTTGTGCAGTTCGGCGAAGACGAAGGTGCGTGGCGGCGAAGCGGCGGCGAGCGCGGCGCACTCGTCGGCGTCGGCGATGCAGGCGGCGTCGGTCACGGACTCGGTCACGGCAATGTCCTTTCGAGGCAGTCGGCGCGCGCCTGATTGCGCGCGAGCGTGGCGAGGCGACCGCGGATCGAGTTGGGCTTGCGGTCGAGGTTTCGGGCGATCTCGGAGTAGTTGAGGCCGGCAGCCTCCAGCGCGAGCAGGCGCCGGTCGTCTTCGGCAGTGAAGGTTCGCATGACGTGGCCGCCGCGCTTGACGGCGATGCCGGGGGCCGGCGCCGTCTGCGGCCGACGCAGGTGCGGCGGCAGGTCGGCGCCGTTGACCAGGCAGAGCCACGCGATCGAACCCCGCGTGATGGCTATCCCGCGGGCCTGAAAGTGACGCGCGATGCGCTCGCAACTGTAGCCGCGTTCGCGCAGCGCGCACGCCTCGTCGACCTGTGCGTCGTCCAGGATGCGCTTGCCGCCCATCATGATCGCTCCAGACCGGCGGCGACCGGCACGGGCAGCGCCTTCAGATCGTCGAGGAAGGCGGCATCGGCGGGCTCGACTGCGTCGGCGCGCGGGGTGAGCTTGCGGAAAGGAGTCGAAAGGTAGCCGCGGGGACCGAAGCGCGCGAAGTAGAGGAACTGGGCGTAGCGCCCGGTGCGCGGATCGAGGGCGATGCGGACCTCGGCGACACAGAGGACCTCGCCGACGCGTGGCCCGGGCTGGGGGAAGCCCAATATGTCGAACCAGACGCCCGCCCCGACATGCTCGGCCAGGTCGCCGGGCGCCCAAGTCTCGCGGTCGCCCTCGCCGTCGCCGATCCGGCGATCCTCCGGCGCGGCCGAGTTGCCCTGCCGACGGGCGAAGATGGCGAAGATGCGCTGAAGGCGGCCCTTGCGCCGCGGCTGCGAGCGGGCTGCCATCAGACGATCCCCAGCGCAGCTTTGTAGACGTCGAGGATCGCCTCCATTTCCTGGCGATCGTGGACCGGCATCCGGCGCAACCGGACAATCTGGCGCATGATCCGCGCGTCGTAGCCCTTGGCCTTGGCCTCGGCATAGGTGTCGCGGATATCGTCGCCGATGCCCTTCTTCTCTTCCTCGAGGCGCTCGATGCGCTCGATCAGGAGGCGCAGCTGGTCGTCGCCGGCGTCAGCCATCAGTCGTCCTCCCGACCAAGATAATCGTGGTAGCTAAGCCCTCGCCGTTCGAACTCGCGCTCGATGAAGCGCATCCATGCGGCAGCATCCTCGATCGTCGGGCTGTTGATTTCCTCGCAACGATCGACGGCCGAATCGTGTCGGCGGCAATGGCGGTTCCACTCGGCGCCCAGTTTGTCGGGCGGCATGTCGAGATAGCTTTGCTTGATGGCGGCAATCCGCTCTTCTTCCCGACGCTCGTAATCCTGATCGTCGAAATCGAAGAAACTGTCGGGGTAGCGGTCGGGCGCGCTCATTTCCTTTCCCCTGCAGCTGCCGCCGCGGCCAGCGCCGCGCGGATCTTGGCGAGCGCGCGCGCAACGATCCGTTCCGTCCGCGGGCGGCCCAGGACGAGGCTGTGCAGCGTCTCGACCAGCGGCTGGGCCTCGGTCAGCGCGTCGCGCAATTGCGTCTCGAGGCGGGAGAGCGTCATTTCCCGCCTCCGTGGCCGGCCTTCGCCGCGATGACTTCGAGCACGGCCAGCGCCATCTCTGTTCGGATCGACTTCCCGCAATTTCCGAGCTCGACGAGCGTCGGCAGGATGACCGCGAGCTGCGCCTCGACGGAGGTCGTGCGGGCTGCGGTGCGGTCGATCGCGGTGAGCGCCTCGCCGATCGCGTGGACGGCGAGGTCGGCGAGCTCGTCGGCCGCTTCGGCGACGGGTCCGGGCATGCCCGCGAAGCGCCGGCGCAGGGACGCGCGCAGGTCATCCGGCACGGTCAGTCCGATCGGCGTCATCGAGCCCCCCCCCCCCGAGCGTGACGTTGATCTCGGCGGTGCGCATTCCCAGCTGCGCCGCGGCGGCCTGCATCGCCGCCGCATATCGGCCCGTCAGCGCCTCGACGGTGGCGAGCGCCAACGAGAGGATCGTCAGCTGCGCTTTGGGGTCGCCAGCGCGCGCGGCGGCGCGCTCGATCGCGGCGAGCGCGTCGCTCGCGGCGAGGATGCCGAGGTCGGCGACTTCGTCGATCCGGTCGGGCGGCAGGCCGCTGTCGATCAGCGCGCGGCGGATCGCCGAGCGCAGTTCGGCGGGCGGCTCAAGGCCGAGCACGATCACGACGCCAGCTCCAGCCCGTCGCCGGCGGTCACAGGTGCGGGAGGGCAGGCGGTGCAGCGGTGCGGATCGGCGGTCCAGGCGCACGGCCCCTCTTCGGTCTCGCAGGCGTCGTGCCAGGTGCAACCGCAGCCGGTGCAGATCTGCGGCACGGGCAGGCCGCTGCCGGGGCCGGCGGCGGCGAGATCGATCAGCGCCAGATAGACATCGAGGTCGAAGCGGAAGACGTTGCGGATCAGGGCGGCCTGCGGCGCGGTGAAGGGCGCCCCGCCGCCCTCCGCGTCGCGCAGCCGGGCGGCGAGCAGCGCGACGGCCGCAGGCGTGGCGGGGACGAGCGCCCAGGGCAGCATCGCGAGCTGGCGGGCGACGTCGTCGACGGACAGGCCGGCGGCAGCGCGGCGCAGCGCGAGATAGGCGCCCGGCGAGAGGACGGCGGGAAAGAGCTGGGAAGGTTCGGTCATCGCGGCGGCCTTTCGGGCAGCAGAAAACCGCAGCCGGAAGCGCGGGTGGCGATCGGCGGGCGGGAGCAGCGAAAAGGGGCCGGCCAGGGCGGGGGTCGAGGGAAGGCCCTGGCCGGCCCAGCGGTCCACGCGCGTGTCGAAAGTAGCAAAGAGCGCGCGTGGGGAACCTGACGTCAGGGCGGGCGGTCGGCGCCCGGGACGGCGACTGCGGAGGAAGGGAGCGGCCCCAGCAGGGGAATCGCGTTGCGGAGCGCCTCGATCGCCTCGGCGACCTCGGCGAGGGCGCGGGCGCGCTCGGCGTCGCCCGCCGTCGGCTGGGCGGCGCCGATGATCGCGGCGTTCGCGTCGCCGGTTTCGCGGACGACCGACTGGGCATGGCGCAGCAGCTCGAGCCGGTCGGCGAATTGCTCCGCCTCGGCGAGCTCGAGCTGCAGCGCATAGGCTTCGAAGATAGGCGCGCCGGCGCCCCCGGCCTCGATGTAGGCCAGGTCGAGCGCGATCGCGCGGCCGACCGGGATTTCCTCGGGGGTGTCGGGGTCCGACCAGTTGCGGACGGTGCGCGCCTCGCGTTCGGCGATGCGGGCGAGGCCGGCGAAGCCGTCGTCGAAGATGCCGGCGATGCGGACGATCGCGGCCTCGATCGACAGCGGGGCGCGTGCCTTAGTCATCGGGCGACGGCGGCCTTTACCGCGTCCCGATCGAGCCAGAGGATGATGCCGAGCTTTGTCGTGCCGTCGAGATTGACCGATTGCCCGGTGCCAAAAGAGATAAGGGTCTTGCCGTGGTTCATCCGGAACCCGTCCATGCAATGGTCGAGATTCTGAAACTCGACATTTTCGTCGCCGATCGCGAGGATGAGTTCGCTCATCTTCACCGCGACGCCTCCGTCGACGCGACCCGCGCGAGATCGTAATCGGCCTGCTCGATCTGGGAGAGGACCGACGCAAAGACCGCCCACTCGGGGCTTTTCCAGTGGTGGCCCAGCGCTTCGCGGGCGACGGCGTAATAGGCGGCGCGCAGCGCGGGCGACGCCCAGGCGCGGTCCAGCGGCGCCGCCACGGTTGCCGAATGCCGCCGCGACGGCAAGGGACCGGGCGCCATCGCGCCACTAACGCTGGTAGGCGAAGGAGGCGCGATGGGCGCGGTCATGCGGACAGGCCCGAGAGCGAGTCGGGGAGGGCGGGTTCGGCGCGGGCGGATGTGGATGTGTCCCCGCCCGCGCCGCCCGCTGCTGCGGCGCGCCCTGAAGCCGTGGAAGGCCCGCCGTCGCGCGGATAGATGTCGGGGCGCAGATCGTGCCGCGAAATGCCGGTCGCGCCTTCGACCTTCAGGACGTGCTGGGCGGGGAGAGTTTTGCCCTTGTCCAGCCAGTTCCAGACCGATGGCTGCTTTACGCCGACGAGCCTCGCCATTGCGGCCTGCCCGCCCACGGCCTCGACCGCTGCTTTCAGCGCGTCGGAGGGGGTGAAGATGGGCGTGGGGGCGTTCACCGAATCGCTTTCAATAGATTTAACTAAGGACCGAGTCTTAGTTCGATCTTCGTCGAATGCAATAGCCAAGTCTATAGGATGCGCGACCATGATCATCGGGTCGCGAATCCTCGAGCGAATGCAGGCCGTCGGCCTTTCGCAGGCCGAACTCGCGCGCCGTGTCGGGCTGGCGCAGCCGACAATCTACAATCTGATTCACAAGGGAAAAAAGGGATCGACGAAGCTGCACGTCATCGCGCGCGTGCTCAAAACCACGCCGGCCTATCTGACGGGCGAGACGGACGATCCGGAGAGCGATCTGCCCGACGATCTGCTGACGTCGCAAGACCGCGAGGATCTGGCGAAGCTGCAGAGTCTGTCGAGTCGCGACCGTGAGACGGTGCGCCGTCTGCTCGATTCGCTGACGGGGGAGACGCCCGCGCCGCGCCCATCTACCGGATCGCCGGTGCAACCGCCGACGCTGCATTCGCCACCGAGAAAATTCGCCACGGGGGGCTAGGCGAAGGGGGGAGGGGACATGAAAGCAGGATTTTTCTTACGCCTGATCGGCGGCAAGGGCAGCGGCACGACCGCAGCGGCGCCGCAGCCCGATATCCCGAAGATCTATCCGGTCCACCTTGTCGGCGAGCAATATTATCCGGCGACGGCGCACGCGGCCGAGATCGGCGACGCGGTTGAGATATTGGCGGAACCCGACAATCCTTTCGATCCCGACGCGCTGGTCGTCGTCGACGCGCGCGGCCGCACGCTGGGCTACGTGCCGCGCGACAGCTGGCTGCATGAGGCGCTGCTGGGCGAAGGAAAGGGGTGCAGCGCGGTGATCGAAGAGCTGGAAGCGGACAGAAGGGGATTCTGGAATGTGCGGATCGGGGTGACGATCAACCGCGATGGTGCGATCGGTGAAAGAGGCTATGTTCCAGCGGTCCACAAGCCGCGCGGGATGCGCTGAGGCGTTTTTGAAAAGGGGGAGCGGACAGATGCGGACCGTCATGCCGATCGCGGCGCTGCTGTGCGGGAGCTGCGCCTCGACCACGGACGTGCTGTCGCGGGCGCCTTCGGAAGTCGTGACCAGCGACAAGCACTATATCGACGTCGCCGCCTGCATCGGCGATCTCAACAATATGCCGGTGCAGGAACGCAGCGACGGAAGCCGGGTTGTGGCGATCAAGGCGATGACGGGCAATGTGGGCGCGGTTTACACGATCAAGCCGAACGGCGACGGCGCGCTCGTCGAAGTGCGCCAGCCCGGCATAATGGACATATCGAAGTACAAACGCTGCCTCTAGTTCGGATGGCCCGTTCAACTCACCCCTGAATTAGTTGAAAACAGGCCGTCTTGTTCAAGGCTGCTGACAATTGCCGAACGCGCGCCTAGCATTGGCGCATGCCCAAGCCCGTGAAATCCTATCCCGTGCGCCTCGCCGGGACGCGCAGCTATGCGATGGCGGTCGGCTGGGCGATGGCGGGCGACGCCGTGCAGCTGCTGCGCGAGCCGGACAATCCCTTCGACGCGGACGCGATCGTCGCGGTCGACGGCGCTGGGCGGACGCTGGGCTATGTTCCGCGCGACAACTGGCTGCGCCGCGCGCTGGTCGACGAGGGGCGCGGCGCGGCCGCGACCGTCGCGGAGAGCGAGCTGGGCGGGCTGGCGCTGTCGGTCACGCTGACCGGCGACGGGCCGATCGGGGCGCGGGATTTCGTGCCGGCGGACTAGGCGATCGGGAAATCCTGAAAGCGGGAAATCCGGATTTCGGGCCCGCTCCGCGATTGGCATATCGGCATATTCACCCTATGTTCCGCCGCCTGGGGGTAGCGCGTTCGCATGCACCAGCGCCGCAGAGATGATCGGGCCGACGATTTTCAGGCGAAGCTGACGCCATCGATGGCGAGCCAGCGGTTGCTGGTGCTCGATTTCGTGCGCCGGTACATCGCGCGCTGGGGCTTTTCGCCAAGCCAGGGCGAGATCGCGGCGGGGCTGGACGTGCATCGCGACCGTGTGCGGCGCGCCGTGCGCAGCCTGGTGCGCGACGGGATGCTGCTGCGCGGCGCCGCGTCGCGCGGGCTGGCGCTGCCCGGCGCCGAGGCGGAGGCGGTGCGGCAATTGCAGGGCGCGGGCTGGACGATCGACGCCGCGGCGCGGCGCGCCGCAAAAGCGCCGCTGCTGCCGCCCGCGGCGCTGGATTACACCGGCCCTGCAGAGGAGGGCCAGGCGAGTGACGGCACGGCGGAAACGCGAACGCAGGGACCGTGAAGCGCTGGCCGAGACGCGCCGCCACAAGATCAATCAGGACTATGCCGCGCGGCACCCCGACCGGGCGCGCGAGGAGCGCGGCCTGCGCCAGGCGCAGGCGAAGCTGGGCCCCGACTGGCGCCACAAGCGCGAGGGCACTCCCGAGACGCACGCGCGCGCGGCGCGCACCGTGCAGGGCGCGCTCGCGCGGCTGTTCCAGTCGGGCGCGATCGACGCGAACGAGCTGGGCTGGGCGGCCGAGATCGCCAGCGTCCACGCAGCGATCGTGCGCGACGTCGTCCCGGCGACGGTGAGCCTGGAAACGCGGGTCGATCGCAGCGGCCGCGCCGGCGGCGCCTTTTTCGAAGCGCTGGGGCGGGTGCGCGCCGAGATCGCCTATTCGGCCTGGCGCGCCGCGCTGCCGCGCCCCGGCGTCGTGCTGGCGATGATCACCGAGGATCTGGGCGTCAGCGCCGCGGCGCGCCGTTTCGGGATGCGCAACGCGCGCGCGAAGCTGCTGCTGATCGGCGCGCTCAACCGCTGGCCGGAGGAATATGACGCGGCGCGGCGCGCGGTCGACGCCGCCGACCTGGCGGCGGCGCAGGCGGGGTTGATGTGACTGCGGTTGACCATAGTCGAGTATAGTCAGGGGCAGTTCGTCCATCAGAACGGGTATGATACCCATTCTTCGCACCGCTTTTTTTAGGGCGCCGCAAAATAGACCCTGCCATTCGGTCACTTTGAGGGGCATTTCCGACCCCGGCGCAAATTGCGCCTTTCGCGCTCGCACCCTCCGCGCTGGCCCCCGGAGAGTGCGGGCGCGTTTCGGTTTCCGGGGCACATATTTTTATGTGCCAAGTCACATTAAATCATGTGTTCAGCGCGCGATGCGCGGGAGGCAGGCATGGGGCAAGGCATGCTTCGCACCATCGCGCCGCGGCGTCGGCCGACCATCGCCGAGCTGCTCGACGATCAGCTTTCCGAATTCGACGCGCTGCTGCGCGATGTGCGCTGCGGCATCAGTTCGCCGGCGCAATATCACGCGCTCGAGGCGCGGGCGCACGCGATCGGGCAGGGCATGCGCGACGCGTTCCGGCGCGGCGGCGCCGGGAGGGGGTGAGCATGGGCATCGATCTCGCCGCGCTGAAGCGCGAAGTGGACAACGGCAGCGGTGATTGCGTCGTCACGCGGCGCTGGCTGCGGCAGGTGCTGAACGAACTGCGGGAGGCCCGCGCGATGGCCGCCTTGCTGTCGAAGCCTCCGCACACCGCGACGCTGGATTACGACCGCTTCGCGGGCGAACGCAGTTCCGGATGATCGGCGATCGCGACCCCGATCCCCATGTTCCCGCGGCGCTGATGGCGCTCGCCGGCGGGCATGGGCGGCTGCTGTGGCACAAGAGCAAGCGATGGGCCTCGGCGAGCTTCAGCGGATCGCGCGACGAGGTCGCGTTCGAATATTTCGGTCGCGAAGCGGTAGAGCTCGCCGAGCTCGCCCTCGCCGCGCTGGGCGAGAGCGAGATCGCCGTGCCTGGCCGGACCGTCGCCGATGCCTGCGTCAGCTGGCAGAGGCGGCTCCATCGGCCCGACGTGCGGCTCGTCGCGGTCATCGACCTGCTGCTGGTGGAGGATTGACGATGGCCGCGGCGCGGGCACCCCGATCACTGAAGAGCGCAACCGTGCTGCTCGAGCGCTTTGCCGACGTCGACGGGCGGATAACCGTGATCGAGGCGGCGCGGCGCGCCGAGCTGGTCGAGGTCAATGCGCGCTTCGATGCGCAGGCCGCGGCGCTGGTCGCCGAGCGCGACGACCTGTCGGCCAAGCTGAAGGCATGGTGGCTGTGCAAGGGGCACGAGCTGACCCTCGGCAAGCGCAAATCGCTCGCGATCGGCGGATGCGAGATCGGCAGCCGGCTGTCGCCGGCGACGCTGCAGGTTGCGGGCGACGCCGACAAGATCGCGCTGGCGCTGCAGAAGAAGTCCTGGGCCGGAGAGCTGGTGCGCACGACCGTCAGCATCGAGCGCGCGGCGGTGCTGAAGTCGATCGACGGCGCGCACGCGAAGGAATTGGCGAAGCTGGGCTTCAGCAGAATCGACGGCGTCGAGATGGCGTTCGTCAAGCGTGTAGCGCAAGCCGGTACGCTGGCGGCGACGGCGGCTGGCTGATGGCGGTGCGGCCGCCGGTGTACCGCTCCCCGGGGTGGCGCGAGCGAAAGGCATGGGAGCGACCGACGATCTTCAAGGATCGGCGCAAGCGCGGGCGCGCTGGCCAGCGCGATCGCGCTGCGGTGATCGCCGAGGAGCCCTTCTGCAGGCTGTGCCTTGAGCGGGGCAAGCATGTGAAGACCGACGTCGTCGACCATATCATTCCGCTCGCCTGGGGAGGCAGCGACAGCCGCGGCAACAAGCAGGGCCTGTGCGACCCGTGCCACGACGCGAAGTCGAAGGCGGAGCGGGCGACAGGGCGTTATTGAGAGCGATTCGCAAAAAGGGGAGGGGGTGGGTCAAACCCCACCCCGACCCCCTCCGGACACCGCCCGCCAGACAAATTTTTGCGCGGGCGATTTCAAAGGGAAAAAAGTTGCGGGTTTGTTCCTCTCCGGCCTGGCGGTGATCGGTGTCGAGGGGCGGGGCGCGGCCCGGGTCGGGTCGACGGCGGAAGGCGCCGGAGCTGAAGGCGCTGGCAGGGACGACGCGCCGCGATCGCGAGAAGGCGGTCGCTGCGCCGGCGACCGCGGCGCCCATGATCGCGCCGATGCATTTGTCGGATCTGGCGCAGCTGCTGTTCGGGTCGATCGTCACGATCCTTGAAGAGCAGAACCGCGCCGACGCGCATTATTCGGAGCATGTCGCGCTGCTCGCGCAACGACTGGAGCAGATCCAGCGGTATCAAGCGGTGCTCGAGGTCGAGGGAGACACCTTCGCCACTGAGTCCATGAAGGCCGTAGGCAAGGGCGAGAATGCCAAGGTGGTCATCACGAAGATGATCCGGGCGCGGCCCGAGGTCGCGATGCTGTCGGATGCGATGCGCCATGCCCAGTCGCTGTTGTCGGAGCTGATGCTCAACCCCGCGGCGGCGCTGCGGATGGCCGGCGGCAAGAAGCCGGAGGCCGGCGCCTTCGACGATTTCTGAGGGAGCCGACCATGCTCGAAGGCGTTGGCGGCTGATGCGGCGCCGCGGGACTATGCCGCGATCGCGAAGGGGTATGCGCGCGACGTAGTCGGCGGGAAGATCCCGGCGGGGAAGTCGATCCGGCTGCAGTGCCGGCGCTTCCTCGACGAGCTGAAGGTCGAGAAGAAGAAGGCTTTCCCTTTCCGGTTCGACGTCGAGAAGGCGGCGCGGGTCTGCCGGTTCATCGAACGGCTGCCGCACAGCAAGGGCCGATGGGCGCGGAAGAAGGAGACGATCCGCCTCGAGCCGTGGCAGGTCTGGATTTTGGCCTGCACCTTCGGGTGGCTGCGCAAGGCCGACGGGCTGCGCCGCTTCCGCGTGCTCGAGGTCATCGTGCCGCGCAAGAACGGGAAGTCGGCGCTGGCTGCGGGCATCGGCCTCTATATGTTCTGCGCCGACGGCGAGTTCGGGGCGGAAGTCTATTCGGGCGCGACGAACGAGAAGCAGGCCTGGGAGGTGTTCGGCCCCGCCCGGCTGATGGCGATGCGGACGCCGGCGCTGCTTTCGAAGTTCGGGGTGGAAGTCAACGCGAAGTCGCTGGTGCGCATCGACGACAACAGCAAGTTCGAGACGATCATCGGCGACCCGGGCGACGGCCAAAGCCCGAACTGCTCGATCCACGACGAGTATCACGAGCATGACGACGACGGCCAGGTCGATACGATGCAGACCGGCATGGGCGCGCGCGAGCAGCCGCTGCAGGTCAAGATCACCACCGCCGGCGACAATCTGGCCGGCCCCTGTTACAAGGAGGTCCAGGAGGAGCGCGAGCTCCTGAACGGCGTCGGCGTCCTCGAGGAGGCCAAGGCCGAACTCGCCGCGCTGGGGCTGCCGCCCGGACCCGCGCTGTCGCACGAGACATTCTTCGTCGAATATACGATCGACGAGGGCGACGACTGGAAGTCGGAAGCGGCGCTTCGCAAGGCGAATCCGAATTACGACGTCAGCGTCGCTGGCGACTTCCTGAAGGCGCGGCAGCGCGACGCGATCGCCAAGCCGCGAAAAGCCGGTGTTTTCAAAACGAAGCACCTCAACCTTTGGGTAGCGGCGAAAGCCGCCTATTTCGATATCGAGGCGTGGCGGCGCTGCCGCGATCCCGAGATTCCGATCCGCGCGGTCGACGCGATCGAGATGGAGCGGCTGCGCGGCCGCCGGTGCGTGGTCGCGCTCGACCTCGCGTCCAAGATCGACATCGCCGCGGCCGAGGTGTTGTTCCCGCCGATCGGACCGAAGGCCACGGTCGACGATCCCTTTATCCGGATCGGTTTCTATTTCCTGCCTGAGGAGACCGTGCAGGCGGTCCCGGCCTATCAGGACTGGGACAAGGCCGGGCTGATCGACGTCACGCCCGGCAACATCATCGACCATGACGAGATCATGGAGCTGCTCCGCCAGCTCCGTGAATATTTCCAGCTCGAGCAGGTCGCATACGACCCGCACCAGGCCACGATGCTCGCCACGACGGCCGCGAAGGAAGGCTTCCCGATGCTGGAATACCGCCAGATCGTGCTCAACATGTCGGAGCCGATGAAGGAGGTCGACGCTTGCTCGCGCGCGCGGACGATCGTCCACGGCGGCGACGGCATGATGGAATGGCAGATGAGCAACGTCGTCGCGGCGCCCGACAAGAAAGACAATGTCTACCCCAACAAGCCGCGCGACGAGGCGAAGATCGACAACGCCGTCGCGCTGATCATGGCGATGGGGGTGACGATGACGGCGCAAGCGGCGCCGGCATCGTTCTGGCAGGAAGAAGAGGAGGCTTCATGAGCCTTTCCGATGCGGTGCGCGATGGCGCCGGGTTCACCGGCTGCGCGCTCGTCAGCTATGGCGCGTGGGCGATCTATCCGCCGGCGGGCTTCATCGTCGCCGGCCTGATCCTTGCCGCGCTGTCGGTATTCGGCGCCAAGGGCTGACCGGCGGATGGGCAGCATCTTTCGCGGCCTCGCCGAGCGCAAGAGCGCGCCGGCGATCGTGCCGCTAAAGGATGCGGCGTCGCTGTTCGCCGAGATGTTCGGCGGGCGCCAGTCGCGATCGGGGGCGACGGTCACCTGGTCGACGGCGCTGGAAGTCGCGACGGTGCTTGGCTGCGCGAAGGTGATCTCGGAAGATGTGGCGCAGGTGCCGTGGAAGCTGTTCCTGAAGGCGGAAGGGCGGGCGGAAGCGAAGGACCATCCGCTTTTCGAGATCCTCTACCTGAAGCCGAACGACTGGCAGACGAGTTTCGAGTTCCGCGAAACGCTGGCGCTGCACGCGATTCTGACCGGGAACGGCTACGCCTATATCAACCGCGTCCGCGGCGAGATCGCCGAACTGATTCCCTATCCGCCCGGTGCCGTCGAGGTGAAGCGCGCGGCCGATATGTCGCTGTCCTACCGCGTCAAGCTGGACGGCGGCGACCGGCTGGCGGTGCCGGCGTCCAGCATGTGGCATCTGCGCGGGCCAAGCTGGTCGAGCTGGCTGGGAATGGATTCGGTGCGGCTCGCGCGGGAGGCGATCGGTCTCGCGATCTCCGCCGAAGAGTCGCAGGGCGAGCGCCACCGCGACGGGTTGCGATACCCCGGCGTCTACAGCGTCGATGGCACGCTCTCGCCCGACGAAGAGCAGAAATTGCGCGGTTGGCTGCGGCGCCGCGCCGAGGCGAACGATCCGCTGGTGCTCGATCGCGGGGCGAAGTGGTTCCAACAGCAGATGTCAGGCGTCGATGCGCAGCACATCGAAACGCGCAAGCACCAAGTGGAAGAAATCTGCCGCGCGTTCCGCGTGATGCCGATCATGATCGGCCAGGCCGACAAGGCGGCGACCTATGCCAGCGCCGAGCAGATGTTCCTGGCGCATGTGACCTATACGCTGATGCCCTGGTTCCAGCGTTTCGAGCAATCGGCGAACGCCAACCTGCTGACCCGCGAAGAGCGGCGCGCGGGATATTACACCAAGTTCAATGCCAATGCGCTGATGCGCGGCGCGGCGAAAGATCGCGGCGAATTTTATGCGAAGGCGCTCGGCGCTGGCGGCCAGCGGCCGTGGATGATGGCCGACGAGGTCCGGGATCTGGAAGATATGGACCCATATGGCGGGCACGCCGCCGAGCTGGGGACCGGGGCGATGGATACCGCCCCGGCCAGCGACAAGCCCGACGACGATCCGGAGCAGGATTGATGGCGAAGGGCATCGGATTCGACCAGGCGAACTGCGTGCTACGCGCGCCGACTGCGGAGGATGCGGCGGCGGGAACGGTCCATGAACTGCAGGTGCACCGATATCGCGACCTCGACGGGCAGCATCACGTTCTCAGCAAGTGGGAATTGTCCGCCGAGGAGCTGGCGGAAGTGATCCAGACGGGCGTGATCTGGTTCGGTTGCTGGGGACAGACCCACCCGCCCATGTGGATTTCGGGGCACGACCCCTTCAAGCGACATCAGGAGAATCGCGATGCAGTTCAAGCATAGCGGGGTGAAGCAGTGCGCCGCGTTCGGGCTCGCCGAGATCAAGTTCGCCGACGGTGACGATCCCGACACCAAGATGACCTTCAAAGGCTACGGTTCGGTTTTCAACAACATCGATTCCTACGGCGACGTGATCGATCCCGGCGCGTTCAAGAAATCGCTCCGCGATGCGCGCAGCACCGGGAATTGGCCCGCCATGCTGATGCAGCATGGCGGCTGGGCGATCAGCGCCGACGATCTGACGCCGATCGGCGTCTGGACCGAATTGGAGGAGGACGAGAAAGGGCTGCGCGTCACCGGCAAGCTTGCAGAGACCCAGCGGGCGCTCGAAGCTTATGGCCTGCTGAAGATGTCGCCGCGCCCGGCGCTCAACGGCCTGTCGATCGGATTCTATGCCAAGAAGTTCACGGTCGGGACCAAGCCCGACGAGCCCCGGCGTCGGCTGCACGAAATCGACCTCGTCGAGATTTCGCTGGTGACCTTTCCAGCCAACCCGAAGGCCCGCATCGGATCGGTCAAATCCGCCGGCGGCCTCGGCATAAGGGATGCGGAGCGGGCCTTGCGCGAGGCGGGCTTCTCTTCGAACGAAGCCAAGGCGATCCTCGCCAAGGGCTTCGGCACGATCGATCACCGCGAGGGTGATGATCACCGGCGTCTGGACGACGCCGTCGCGAGGGCGATCGCCGCCCTCAACTGACATCACATCATCGATTGGAGTTTCCAATGAAAAAGGTAGTTACTGCGGCGGCCCTCGCGGGTTCGCTGCTCGCAACCTCGTCGGCGCTTGCGTTCGAGCAGCGCAGCGAGGGCGGCGGCGATCCCGCCGAAACCGTCAAGAAGCTCGCCACCGCCTGGGAGGAGTTCAAGTCCAAGCAGGATTCGGTCATCGCCGAAGAGGTGAAGAAGGGTATCGCCGACGTCGTCCGCAAGGAGGAAGTCGAGCGGATCAACGGCGAGATCTCGAAGCTCAGCGAAGAGCTGAAGGATTTCGCCAAGAAATCGAACCGTCTCGGCAACGGCCAGGAAGACAGCGAGGAGGTCGCCGAGCACAAGACGGCCTTCGGGCTGTTCCTGCGCAAGGGGCGCGACGATGGCCTGGCCGAGCTCGAGGCGAAGGCGCTGAACGTCACGACGTCGGCCGACGGCGGCTATGCGGTTCCCGAGGAACTGGATCGCACGATCCTGGACCTCGCGCGCGTCGCGTCGCCGATCCGCGCGCTCGCGAACGCGATCAGCGTGGGCGGCAGCGACTACAAGCAGCTCGTCAATGTCCACGGCCTTGCCGCGGGCTGGGTCGGCGAAACCTCGTCGCGCCCCGAAACCAGCACCCCGGCGCTCGCCGAGGTCGTACCGTTCATGGGCGAGGTCTATGCCAATCCGGCGGCGACCCAGCGTGTGATCGACGATGCCTTCTTCGACGTCGAGGCGTGGCTGGCGGCGGAAATCGCCGCCGAGTTCGCGGTCGCGGAAGCCACCGCCTTCGTTTCGGGCGACGGCACCAACAAGCCGAAGGGCTTCCTGGCCTATACGATCAACACCTCGGCCGACGGCGTCCGCACCTTCGGGCACCTGCAGCAGGTGAAGACCGGCGTGGCCGGCGGCTTCAAGGCGACGACCAGCTCGACCAACCCCGGCGACACGTTTATCGACGTGATCCATGCCCTGAAGGCGCCGCTGCGCGCGGGCGCGGCGTGGGTGATGTCGTCGGCGACGCTGGCGCAGGTGCGCAAATTCCGCGACGTCGACGGAAATTATATCTGGCGTCCCGGCCTGATCGAGAATCACCCGTCGACCATCCTGGGCTATCGCGTCGAGGAATGCGAGGACATGCCGGCGATCGCCACGACGTCGAACCCGATCGCCTTCGGCAACTGGAAGCGCGGCTATACGGTCGTCGACCGCATCGGCACGCGCATCCTGCGCGACCCCTTCACCAACAAGCCCTACGTCCATTTCTATGCGACGAAGCGTGTCGGCGGGATGGTCGTCGACAGCGAGGCGCTGAAGATCCTGTCCTGCGCCACCTGACGCGGGCGGGAAAGCCAAGAGGGGCGGGAATCGAATCCGATTCCCGCCCTTTTCTTTTCCGGGAGAGAGTATGACCGAGCAGCCGATCCGCCTGCTGATCGCGACGCACACGCACGGCTATGTCACGCCGGCGTTCGCGCAAAGCCTGGCGACCGCGACAGCGTTTCTCACGCTGCATGGCGTGGCGGCCCAGGCGATGTTCTTCGAGGACAGCCTGGTCGATCGCGGCCGCGACCGCGCGGCGGCGGTGGTCATGGAAAATGACGACATCACCCACCTGCTGTTCATCGATGCCGATATCGAGTTCCGGCCCCAGGACGTGATCCGGCTGCTCGCGGCCGACAAGGACATCGTCGTCGGCGCCTATCGCAAGAAGAACGACCGCGACGAATATGCCATCGCCTGGCTGCCCGACGCCGGCGAGCGGTTGCACCAGTGCGAGGCGAGCGGCTGCATCCGCATAGCGCGCGCCGGCACCGGCTTCATGCTGATCGCGCGCCGCGTGTTCGAACGGCTTGCCGCGGCAATGCCTGAGATCGGCTATGACGATACCAGCGTGCGCGGCGAGGTCCGACCGATGCACGCCTTCTTCGAGCACGTCCGCCGCGGCCGCAAGCGGTTCAGCGAGGATTATGAATTCTGCCAGCGCTGGCTCGACATCGAGGGCGAGATCTGGATGGACCCGGGGCTGACGCTCGGCCACTGGGGCCCGCACCCGTGGCGAGGATCGATCCTCGACCACCTCGTCGAAGCGACCGCGCCGGAAAAGTCGGCCGCATGAACCATTTCTATTTCTCGATCCCCGGCTGGTTCGGCTTCGAGGATATCTATCGCGAGGCGGTCGATCGCTACGACGGGATATTCGTCGAGGTCGGCGCCTGGAAGGGCCGGTCGACGGCGTTCCTGGCGGTGACGGCGATCCGCAGCGGCAAGCCGATCGACATCCACGTCGTCGATACATTCGAGGGATCGGACGAGGAGGCGCATCGGGCAGATCCCGATATCGGCGACCTGCGCGCGGTGTTCGAGTGCAATGTGGCGCCGGTGCGCCACCGGCTGACGGTCTGGCAGATGCGGAGCGTCGCGGCAGCAGCTCTGTTCGACGATGCCTCGCTCGATTTCGTGCTGCTCGACGGGGCGCACGATCATGACAGCGTGCGCGCGGACATCGCCGCCTGGCTGCCGAAGATCAGGCCGGGCGGCTGGCTCTGCGGCGACGATATCGACTGGGGCACCGATCGGCCCGTCCGCCGCGCGGTCGACGCGATGCTGCCCGGTTGGGAGCGGCGCGGCTGCGCCTGGAGCTTCGAGGTCCAAGAACGGGCGCCGGCGATCACGGGCGCAAATCGCAAGGAAGGATAATCGATCATGGCCGATCTCGTCATTACCGCCGCCAATGTCCGCGCCGGAAACGGCTCGAAAAGGCGTGTGGGCGTCGCGGGCGCGACGATCACGCCGGGGCAGCCGGTCTATCTCGACCCCGCCGATGACAGGTACAAGCTCGCCGATTGCGACGGCGCGGCCGCGCTGCGCTCGCCGCGCGGGATCGCGCTGAGCGGCGCGGCGAACGGACAGCCGCTCTTCGTGCACGCATCCGGCCCGATCACGATCGGCGCGACGCTGGCGCCCGGCACGGCCTATTATCTGTCGGACACGCCGGGCGGCATCTGCCCGGTCGGCGACCTTTCGACGGGCGACTCTCCGGTGCTGCTCGGTATCGCCACCAGCGCGACGGTGCTCGATTTCCAGATACAGGAATCGGGGGTCGAGCTCTGATGGCCTGGTCGGCGGCGACATTGGTGACGCCGCCGGCACAGCCCGCGGTTTCTCTCGCGGCCGCGAAGCAATTCCTGCGCATCGATGCCGAAACCGACGATTTCGATGCGCAGCTGACCAGCTTCGCCGCGGCGGCGGTCGAGCAGGTCGAGGCGATGTGCTCGATCCGCCTGGCGCCGCAGACGATCGAGATCCGCGCCGACGAATGGTCCGATCTGCTTCGCCTGCCGATCGGGCCGGTGACGGCGATCGTGACGGTCCATTATCAGGACCGGGCAGGTGGGGAGCAGCTGCTCGACGCCGAAGCGTGCGAGCTGTTCGGCGCCGGTCTGGAAACTGGCATCCGGCTTGCCCTCGGCTTCGGCTGGCCGAATGACGTGCGGCCGGTGAACGGAGCGATCCGCGTCCGGCTGAATGTGGGCTATGAGGTTTTGCCCGGGCCGGTATGGGCCGCGGTCCTCTATCATGTCGGCGATCTCTTTGCCTTCCGCGAAACGGCGGTCGCCGGCGGCGGCGCGATGAAGGTGCCGATGAGCACGGCGGTGGCCGCGCTGCTCGCCAATTACCGGATCTGGCAGTGACGCTCCCGGCGGCGAAATATGACCAGCGGGTCGAATTTCTGAAGCGCGCCCCGGCGGAGGACGCGATGGGGACCGAGGCCGACGATTTCGCGGCCTTCGTGCCGCCGCTGCGCCCTTGGGCGAACGTCCGGTTCGGCACCTCGGTCGAGCGGCGCGCGACGGTGGAACGGCGGATCGCCGACGGCGTCGTTTCGGGGCAGGCGGCGACCTTCCGGCTCCGGTCGACACACCGGCTGCGCACGATCGCGGAGGATGACGTCATATACTGGCGCAGTTCCAACTGGGGTATTCAGTCGATCGCCGACGCCGGAAGCCGCGCCGACGAGATCGAATTCACGGCGGTGCGGGCGGGCGCTTAGTATGAAGATGACGATGAAGCTCGAGGGCGCCGGCGAGCTCGGCCGCGGGCTGAAGGCGCTGGCGCGCCCCGACGAGCTGGACACGATCAAGCTTGCCGCATTGATGGAGGCGGGCGAGCCGGTGCGCGACGCGGTAAAGCTGGAGGCGCCGTTCGACGAGGGCCGGCTGTTCACCGCGATCGAACTGGAAGTGGATCAGCCGTCGCCCAAGAAAGTGCCGACGCGCACGGGCGTCGCGATCTGGGTCAAATATACCAACGACTATCGGCCGTTGAAGCGCGCGTTCGACGCGCAGGGCAGGAAGCGCAAGGGATGGGGTAGGGTCCGCGATTACCAAGAGGGCTCGATCCCCTCGGTCTACGGCGCCTTTCTCAATTTCGTCAAACGCTTCGGCGCCGCGAACGACTGGATGCTGCGCGGGTGGCGGTCGGCGGGAGGGGGCGAGGCCGCGACGCGGCAGGTGAGCCAGGCGCTCAACTGGTCGCTGGTCTCGCTCGTCCGCCGGCGGCTGTCGGGCAAATAGGCGGTGACCTGGGCCGACGACCTGAAGGCGCGGATCGGCGCCGCGGCTGGCGTTGCTGCGCTCGCCGGGACGCGCGTCGCCTGGTTCGAACGCGGCCGCGGGTGGAAGGCGCAGGGGTCGGTGCTGCTGAACCTCGACGACGACGGGCGGCTCTACACGCACGACGGGCCGAACGGGCTGATCCAGCCCGTGGTCGAGATCGACTGTTTCGGCCCGTCCGGCGCGGAGGCGTGGGCGCTGGCCGAAACGGTGAAGGGCATCTGCGAGGCCGCGGGCGTCACGGTCGGCGCCACGAAATTCCTGACCGGCTTCGTGCGGGCGGGGCGGACGCTGGGGCCGGAAGACATGCCCGACGGCGCGCGCGTATTCCGGCGCCGGTTGCTGGTGCGATTTTCGATTGAACAGGTTTGACGAAAGGAAAAGTCCATGACGACTGCCGCAAAATTGAGTTTCGGCATCGAACTCTGGTTCGCGCCGAAAGGCGACCCGCTGGTGAAGCGCGCCGAGATCAAGACCCTCGCGCCGCCGCGGCCTTCGCGCGGCACCGAGAATGTCACGACGCACGATAGCCCCGAGGGCGCGGAAGAATTCCTCGCCGCCGCGATCTACAACTCGGGCCAGATCTCCGGCACCGTTCACTATGGCGTCGACGACGATCAGGACGATGATTTCTACGACGCGGTCGAAAGCGGCGAGATGCTGGATTTCCTGATCCGGGTGAAGGGCGAATCGACGACCAGGGATCTCGAATTCTCCGGCCTGATGCTCGATTACGGGCCGAACGGCATGGAGGTCGAGGGCGTGCAGATGGCGTCGTTCCAGGCGCAGATCAGCGGCCCGGTCGATCGCTCGCCGACCCCCACGCCGACCCCGACGCCGTAACGCGATGACGGAAATGGCCGAAACGCCCTTCGCCTTCGACGGGCATAGCTATGTCTTCCTGTTCGATTGGGCCGCGATGCGGGCCTATGAGCGCGAGATGGGCGAGAATCTCGCCGTGCTGGTCGTCGAGATGGAGCGATATCAGGCGGCGCGCGAAGCGGGCGATCCCGACGCGTGGCGGCTGATGCCGCGCTCGACCGCGCTCGATGCGCTGATGCGCGCGGGCCTGTCGCGGCATCACCCCGGCCTCGAGCCCGGCGAGGGTGCGCGCATGTTCCACGATCCGGGCGTCCAGGCGGCGTTCGGGATCGCGTTCAAGGCCGCGACGCCGGAAGCGGACGGGCCGGGGGGCGAGGGGGCCAATCCGGCGGGGGAGCCGGGGCCCGCGGCGGCGAAACGGCCGCGGGCTTCGACTGGGACGCGCTCGTCGCGCGCTGGGTCGCGATCGGGCAAACCGAAAAGTCCTTCTGGCGCGCGACGCCCCGCCTGACGGCGGCGGCGTTCGCGGCGACCGAGGAGGCGCGCGACGCGCTGGCCTGGCAGATCGGCCGCGTCGTGCTGCGCGATGCGCGCAGCTGGGACGAGTTGCACGGCAGCAAGACGGCGAAGCGCGGCACGGCCGCCGCCGATCGCGCCGCCGCCGCACAGAATATGCATGCATTCCGCCTCTGGGAGCGGGTGCTGAAACGGAAATTCGGAAAGGGGTGACGGCATGTTGGACGGCATCGTCGCCCGGCTGAAGATCCTGCTCGGCATCGACAGCGCCGAGTTCACCAAGGGCGCGGAGGAGGCCGAAGCCGGCTGGGCCAAGTTCCAGGGCAATATCGCAAAAGGGGCGAAGCTGATTGCCGGCGCGATCGCCGCGCTCGGCATCAAGGCGATGATCGACGACGTCCGCCGCGCGGCGAACGAGAGCGTGCGCCTGGCGAAGGACATGACGTCGGCGGCCAGCGCGATCGGCGTTTCGACCGACGAGCTGCAGCGCTATCGCTATGTCGCCGACCAGACGGGCGTCGCGCACAGCGTGCTCGAGGACGGGCTCACAAAGGTCAACCGGAAGCTCGGCGAGGCGGCGGAAGGGTCGAAGGCGGCGGGGGCCCTGTTCGCCCGGCTCGGCATCGACATTCGCGACGCGAACGGCGCGCTGCTCGACGGCGCCGCCGCGTTGCCCATGATCGCCGACGCACTGATGGCGATCGAGGCGCCGGCGCAGCGCGCGGCGGTCGGCGCAGCGCTGTTCGGCGACAAATGGCCGCAGATTGCGCCGCTGCTCGAAAAGGGCGCGGCGGGGATCAACGGCCTGAAAACCGAATTCGACGCGCTCGGCCTGTCCATCAGCGGCGATACGCTGGCGAAGCTGGGCCAGCTCGGCAAGGATCTGGAACAGCTCAATCAGCAGATTTCGAAGGAGCAGGCTGAGGCGATCGCCCAAAACGCTGAGGGGATTCTCGCCTACGAGCGATCGATCTCTTCGATGAAAATCGAGCTTATGAGCCTGCTCGTTTGGCTTGACCGCTCCATTACAGAGTTGGATCGCATGGGTTTCGCGGCGGGCGGCGCCACCCGCGAAATCATGGAATCGATGCTCACCGCGCTGCCCCGGCTCGGCGTCGCGGCGTGGGATTTCGGGCGCGGGGTCGGCGAGGCGTTCGGCAGAATGGCCGTGTGGTCGATCCAGGCGGTGCAGCGGCTGGTCGGCGGGGTGCGCGAATGGCTGGGCGAACGGCTCGCCGCGATCTTCGACGGGGTGAAGCGCCGGGTGACGGCGGTCGGCGACTGGTTCCACGATCTTTACGTGCGCGTCGTCGGCAACAGCTATGTCCCCGACATGGTCGACGAGATCGGGGCGCACATGCGGCGGCTCGATGCCGAGATGGTCGAGCCGGTGCGCCGCACGACGCAGACCGCCGCCGAGATGTTCCGCGCCATGCAGCGCGAGGTTTCGCAGATATTGGCGCGGCTGTTCCCCGAAATGGCGGAGCGCAACCGTTTCGAGCAGGAACTGAAGCTGCTCAACGATTATTTCGACACGCTGATCGCGCGCGGCGGCGATGCGCTGGCGATCGAACGCGCGCGCGCCGCGGCGGTCGAGGCCCTGCAGCGCGCCTATCTGGGGCTCGACCGCGACCGGCTCGCGCTCGCGCCGGGCGGCGAGGCGCCGGGCATCGAACTGGCCGACGGCCAGAAGACGATCGAGCAGATGAACGAGGAGGTGCTGAAACGCACCGGCGTCGTCTTCGGCGAGGTCGGCCGACGCGCGGGTGCGATGCGCGTCCAGGTCGTCGACAGCTTCGCGCGCATGGTCGACGGGTCGCTGCGCGAGATCGACCGCTTCGTGCGCGGGATCAAGTCCGGGAACTGGCTCGACATCATCGGCGGGCTGCTGAATGCGATCGACGGGATCGCGAGCATATTGACCGGCGGCAAGGGCACGTCGATCGGGCCCTTCGTGTTCGGCGGCGGCGGGCAGCCGAGCGGCGGCACGCCGCCCTATTATCCAGGGAGCATCCGCGGCGCGGCGACCGGCGCGACGGGTGTCATCGGCGGTTTCGCCGGGATCGACCGCAACATGCTGTCGATCAACGGCCAGCCCCAGCTGCGCGTGTCGCGCGGCGAGCAGCTGACGATCACGCCGGCGAACGATATCGGCGGCGGCGGAAAGATGGTCTATTTCGACAACCGCGGGGCGGTGATGACCGAGGATCTGCTGCGGCAGATGAACGCGATGGTGGCGGGCGGCATCGCCGAGGCGGCGCCGCATATCGCCGGCGCCGGCGCGCGCCAGGCGCTCGCGATCTCGCGCCAGCGGGCGGCGCGGACGCTCTGACCCGATGACGCCCTGATCCGATGACGATCGTGACGCTGCCCGATTGGCCCGGTCCGGCGAAGGCCGACTGGCGCGAGCAGGATTTCGGCGGGACGCTGCCCGGGCTGCTCGGCGGGCCGACCGACCGCGACAACCGCCTCGGCAATCGCTGGGCGATCGACGTCAAACTGCCGCAGATGTCCGCCCGCGCCGCGATGGCCTGGTCCGCGGACCTGTCGCTCGGCCTGAAGCAGCGGGTCCGCTGGCGGCTGCGCCAACTCGGCCTCCCGCCGGGTCCGATCGGCGCGCCGCTGGTCGACGGGGCGGAACAGATGGGCATGTCGCTGGCAGCCGCGGGCTTCACGCCCGGCGCGGCGTGGGAAAAGGGGCAGTTCATCGGCGTGGTCAGCGGCGGGCGTTCGCGCCTCTACAAGCTGGCGGCGGGCGGCTTCGCCGACGCCGAAGGCGAGGGGGTGCTGGCGCTGACCACCGCGCTGCGCGCCGTGCCCGGCGACGAGGACGTCATCGACTTCGCGCCGTCGATCGAGGGGCTGCTGTCGGGCGACGCGGTGCGCTGGACGATCGACAATCTGCGGCTGGGCCATGTCGCCTTCGCGATCGACGAGGATTCGTGATGGCCTTTGCGACCGGCATCTGGACGCGTGCGGTGTTCGCGAAGCTGGAGCTGCCCGGCGGCGACGTGCGGCTGTGCGACGGCGGCATACTGAAATATGCGGGTGAGGTCTATGCCGAGCGACATCCGGTCTGGGGCGCCATCGCCGAGCTGCCCGAAGTCGAAAGCGGCATCGACGACCTGGTGCCGGGCGGCGCGATCATGCTGGCGCCGAACCCGGCGACGCCGCTGTCGGTGCTGCTCGCCGACGCGGTGTCGGGATCGCGCATCCGCGGCTGGCAGGGAGAGGTCGATCCGGCGACGGGCATCGTCGCCTCGGCCCGGCTGCTCGCCGACCTGATCGTCGACGCGCCGCGGCGCGTGATCGCGCGGGGGCGGCGGCTGATCGCGCTGGAGACGATGTCGCGCGCCGAGCGGCTGTTCCTGGCGAACCGCGGCAATGTCTGTTCGCCGCGCTTTCACAAGAGCATCTGGCCCGGCGAGCGCGGCTTCGACAATTGCAGCGACGTCGAGGTCGCGGTCGCCTGGGGAACCGAGAACGCTCCGAAGGGCACGGGCGCCGGCGGTGGCGGCGGCGGAGGCGGGAGGAGTTTCTCCGAAAGCTTCTGGGGCGTGCAGCATTGACCGGGCCAGCAATGTTCAGCGCGCGCTATCGCCACCGCGCGCCGCTCTCGCTGGCGCAGCGCGCCGCGGCGACGCGGCGGGTGCTGGCGGTGTGGCGCGAGCGGCCGCTCGACTGGCGCGCGCGCCGGCATTGCATCGCGCTCGCGCATGCGCAGGCGCGGGCGATGGGGCACCGGGTGCCCGCGCTGCCGTCGATCCGCAGCCCGCGCGCGGCGCGGCGGGCGCTCGATGCGCGCGGCTTCGCGACGGTCGAGGCGATGATGGATGCGCTGTTCGCGCCGATCGCCCCGGCGATGATGCTGGCGGGGGATATCTGCCCCCTGCCCGCCGAGCCCGACAGCGGCGGCGCGGCCGGGCTGGCGGCGGTGTGCATCGCCGACGGCATGGGCAATCTGTTCGGCTGGCACGGGGCCACCGGATTTTCGCGATTGTCGGAAATCAAATATGCGCTCGCCGCCTGCACCGGCGCGTGGAGGCTGGGCGAATGAGCGGGGTCGCCAAGGTGGTCGGCAAGGTCGCGGGGGTCGTCGCGACTGTCGCCGCCTTCATTCCCGGTGGCCAGGCGATCGCCGGGATCGCGGCGGCGGTGTCGATGGTCGCCAATACGGTCGCGGCCGTCACCGCCAAGCCGCCCGCCGCGAAGGGTCAGATCGAAAAGCGGCTGTTCGGCGCGAACACGCCTTTACCCTACGCGATGGGCAATAGCTATGTGCCCGGCGTCCAGCTGCACGATGTCGGCTGGGGCGGCAAGGTTTCGAAGGTCTGGAACCCCTATCGCTTCATCCCGGTGGTCTACAGCTGCGCGGGGCCCGTGCAGTCGATCGACTCCTATCTGGTCGAATATTCGCCGGTCGGCTTCAGCGGCGCCGCGGCGACGGGCTATTATGCGGGGTTCCTCTATCGCGACAGCCAGCTTGGAGCGTCGCCAGAGGCCGACGCGCTGGTCGCGGCGCCGGGGCAGGGGTGGGGCACGCCGCCCGGGTGGGGCAGCGATTACAAGCTGTCGGGTTTCGCGGCGGTCGGCTGGTCGTTCAAATTCGACAAGGACGGCAAGGTCTGGGCCCAGGGCCTCGGCAATTTCGGCGTCACCGGGCACTGGGTCAAGACCTATGACGCGCGCAAGGACAGCACATTTCCGGGCGGGTCGGGATCGCACCGGATCGGCGACGAGACGACGTGGGAGTGGAGCGAATCGCCCCCGCAGCACGCGGTCGCCTACGCCCGCGGCCGCGAGCAGAACGGCAAGCTGGTCTTCGGCCCCGGCCTCGAGGCGACCGGCATCGATCTCGCCGGCGCGGTGGCGTGGGACAATGTGTGCGACGCCAACGGCTGGACGACCGGCGGCTATGTCTGGGAGCCGGGCGATACCTGGGACAATCTGAAACAGATCTGCGCCGCAGGCGGCGCGCGGCCCGCGATCGGCGCCGACGGCATATTGCGATTTCATTTCCTCGCCCCGCGCGTGTCGCTGCGCACGATCACCGGCGCCGAGATCAAGGGCGACAGCGCCGAGGGCGGACGGCTGCGCCCCTGGCGCGAGCGCAAGAATATCGTCATCCCGCGCTTTCGCAGCCCAGCGCACCAGTGGACGATGGTGCAGGCCGACGCGCAGCGCGTCGACGCCTTCGTCGCCGCCGACGGCGAGGACAAGGAGGAGGAGATTCCCTACCTGCTCGTCCAGTCGGCCGACCAGGCGGCGGAACTCGCCGCCTATGAGATATGGCAGCGCCGCGAGCCGCAGTTCGGCCCGGTCGCGCTCGGCCCCGAATATCAGGATTATGCCCCGGGCGACACGCTGACGCTGGCGGAGGATTGCGACCTGTGGCGCGAGGAAATCGACGTCGTCGTCAGCGGCGTGTCGCACGATCCGGTCAGCGGACTGGTCACCTTCGCCTTCGAGGGCGAGAATCCGGACAAGCATGAGGCGGTGCTGGGCGCCACCGCGTCGGGCCCGCCGGCGATGATCCTGCCCACGCGCGAGGAGCTGGACCTCGCCTTCGCGGCCAACAGCCAACCCGACGGGCTCGAGCAACTGCTGGTCCGCACGTCGAACGTCGCGGGCGCGGGCGGATCGCCGCTCACGGGCGCCGATACGGGCGGGGGGACAGCGAAGATCGTCGTCGCGACTCACGAGCGGGTGATGGCGAACGTCACCCGCTCGGTGACCGGCGACGAGATCGGCGGCCTCGCCAACGCCACCGGCTATCATGTCTATTTCGACGACGCCGATCTGGCCGGCGGCGCGGTGACGTTCGTCGCGACGACTGCGGCGGCCGACGCGCTACAGAGCGCGGCGCATCCCCACCGCTTCTACGTCGGCTTCATCACCACGCCGGCCGGCGGCGGCGGCGGGACCGGGGGCAGCGGCGGCTACCCGCCGGGCTGGGACAACAACGTCGTTCTGCCCTGACGAAAGGAAAGACGGAAGATCATGGCGGCACCATCCAATTACCGCGCGCTCGCGGCGCGCGCGGGCATTCCGTTCGTCGAATTTGCTTGCGCGAACGGCGTCGGCTGGTCGCTCGACCTCACCTTCGAGGAGGAGGATCTGACGGCGGCCGATATCGCGGTGGAGCTGCGCGCGCTGCCCGACCTGCGCGTGGCCGCGACCGGCATGGATGTCGGCGAGCCCGCGCTCGAGGGCGGCGACACGATCGTCCTCGCGACGATCGACGGCGAGGATGCCGAAGCGCTCGGGCTGGCGGCGGAGATCGGGCGCGAGATCGATCTGTGGGGCCGCGTCGTCGTCACGCCCGACGGCGGCGAGCCGATGGTGTGGGTCTATTTCAAACTGACGAGATTGGGGAGCTGATCCGATGGCAGAGTTGACGCTGAAGCGAGTCAACCAGACGGTCCAGTTGCGATCGGGCGAGAATACCGGGGCGGCGCGCAGCGCCGCAGCGGCGGCGCAGGCGGCGCGCGACGCGATTCTGCAGGATGCGGGCTTCATCGCCGTCGCGGCCGATCTGACGGGCGATAATGATATCGGCAAGGTCGCCGCCGGGATCAACGATGTCGGCAAGGTCGCCGATGACCTGGCGCTGGAGGGGGATTCTCTTATCGCGCAGGCTCCGGGCGCGGCCGCGGCAGCCGTCGCAGCGGCCGGATCGGTCCTGCGCCAAGCGCCTTCCTACGACAACCCCGGCGGAAAGGGCGATCGCACGTCATCGGTCACGGTCGCCGCGACGGGCACCGGGGCGGCCGTCGGCACGCCGTCCAACCTGGTCGACGGGGCAACGGGCAACAACACAGCGGACAGCTACCGGCTTCCCGCTTCCACGTCCGTCACCGGAATGACGATCATCTTCGACTTCGGTCCCGGTGCCCGCAAGCTCATCACCGAGGCGACCGGCAAGTTCCAGTCCACCCAAAGCCTCGGCAGTTGGGAATGGAGCGCGAGCAACGACGGCGTGAACTGGACGGCGATCGGCAGCCCGTTCGCGCTGGCGAGCGCGACGACGCAGGCCATGACCGAATTGTCGGCGAACGTCCTAGGCTATCGTTATTACAAGCTGGCCGGCGAAAGCGGCTCGACCTCGGCGACGCTGAATTTCATCCAAGAGTTCGAGTTCAAGATCGCGGCGACCGATTCGGACGGGGTGTTGCCGCTCCCGCCCGGCGGCCAGCGCGGGCAGGTGGCGAAGAAGGGATCGGCGGCCAACGCCGATATCGTCTACGCCGACCCGCACCCGATGCACACGGCCGAGATGATCGACGAATGGCTGTTCGACGAAATGGCGGGGGTGACCGCGCATGGATTTCGCGGCGGCAACCATATCGTCTTCGACGAAACCTATCAGACAGCGAAAAACAGCAGCCCGGAATGGACCCGGCACGGGTTGAAACTCGAACTCGACATGATCGAGACGCCCGCCATCGCCGGGGTGCGAACCGTCGCCATGCTGGTGCGGGTCAAGCGCAACGTGACGACGGGCTTCATTCTGAACTGCTCGGCGATCGTCGGCGGCAACGGCGTTCAATGCCAGTCGGCGACCCCCGGATGGGGGCTGCATGTCGGCCGAAACGGCGTGCGCGCGGTTCGGCGCCATACCGATGGCACCGCCTCATATCAGCTCAACCGCAGCGGCTGGTATCTGCTGTTCGTCGAATTGCCATCCCAGCAGACGACGACGATCAACATCGGCGGGCGATACAATTTCCTGAACAAGGACACGGCGTACCGCCCGACCGAAATGGAAATCGGGTGGATGGGCGCGTGGAGCGACACGCTCACCGCGGACGAACGGCGCGACATCGATCGCTATGTCCGCGCGATCGCGGCGCGCAAGGGCGACATATTGATGAACTGGCGCGACACCGCGAACTGGTGGGACCAGATCGCCATCTGGGGGCAGTCGAACGCGCTGGGGCGCGCGCCGATCGCCAACCTGTCGGCCGACGATCGGGCCCGGACGTTTCCCAACTCGCATATCGCCTCGCGACGGAACGTCGGGATCAGCAATTTCGACGGGCTGAGCGAGCTGGTGCTCGGCCAGAACCAGCACCCCGAGCATCCCGCGACGCAGTTCGGGCCGGAGTTCGCGGCGCTGGCGCACGAAGACGCGCGGACGACGCGGCGGCGCCCGATCGCCTGGGCGAAGGCGGCGCGCGGCAGCACCCGGCTGGCCGCATCCTCGCTGGGGACGCCGACGACGCCTTCGGAAAGCTGGAACATCAACGAGCCCATAGGCGGAGGCGTCGCCAGCCTGTTCCACCACTGCGGATTGCTCAATTTCTGGGATGTCGAGGCGCAGCTTCTGGCGCGCGGCATCGGTCCCCGGCCCCGCGCCCTGTGGTGGCTGCAGGGCGAAGCGGACGGCAACAGCACCACATATTCGGCGGTGTATCAGGCCAATCTGCAGGCGCTGTGGGACGAGGCGAAGATCTATTGCGGGTTCGAACAGATGGTCATCGCGCGGACCACGAACGTCTGGCCGAGCTTCGACCCCGACGCGGTCGCCGAAGTCCGCGCGGCGCAAGCGGCGATCGACGCGGCGAACAGCGACGTCGTGATGATCGATGCAGACCCCTGGCCGCTCCTTGCCGACAATATCCACTTCAATACCGCGGGGATGAAGACTGGAAGCGCGGCGCTCTATGCCGCGACGAGTCTCGCGTAATGCCAGGCGCTGAGAACTATTTCGTGGCCCAATCCGCGAAGCACTCGTCGCAGAGCGACGTCGGGCTGCACCCTTCGTTCTCGCAGCCATGGCGCTGTCGGGCAAAAAATTTTCTGATCCAAGCGACAAAGCGCGAAATCACGCGACGCAACATGCCCATGTGCCGTTCCCCCCGGTCGCAACATAGCACAAGCGCCCTTCGGCGACGACCGGATTGTGCCACGACGAGCGCGACGGTTCCGATCCTCGGCTTGCTGGCGGTGCTTTACCGGGCCGCACCGTGACAGGGCGCGCGATCGGCGCCGGGCTGATCCTGATCCTCCTGTTCTACGTCAAGGGCGCGCTGGCGCCCTTTCTTTTGCTCGCCGCGCTGGGCGGCGCGTTGCTGAAAGGCCGGTCATGTCGATGAATATGGAAACGCACGGCGGCGATATCGCCGTCGCGGTGGGCAAGACGTCGCCGCCGCTGACCGTCGCCGGCGCGGCGATCGCGGGGGTCCCGTTGCAGGACTGGGTGCTGATCGCGACGCTGATCTATACGGTGCTGCAGATCGCAGTGCTGGTTCAGGGCTTTCTGAAGAAGCGCAGGGCCGCGCGCGACGGAGAGGGTCAGTGACGGCCCCGGGCCCCGAAGAATCGGCGGCGAAGACAAAGGCGCTCGCGATCGTTGGCGCGGGGGCGCTCGCGCTGACGGCGCCGTTCATCGCGCAGTGGGAGGGGAAGCGCAACGACCCCTATCGCGACATCGTCGGCGTGTGGACCGTATGCTACGGCGATACGCGCGGGGTGACGCCGGGCAAGCGGGTGAGCGACGCCGAATGCACCGACCGGCTCTATCGCCAGATCGCCGACCATGCCGCGCCGGTCGTCGCCTGCGTGCCGCAGCTGAAGGGCCGCGATCCGCAGCTCGCGGCGTCGGTCAGCCTCGCTTACAACGTCGGCACCGGCGCATTCTGCAAATCTACGGTGGCGAAGCGGTTTCGCAGCGGCGATTTCAGAGGCGCGTGCAACGGCTTTTACGCCTGGCGCTTCGCGGGCGGCCGCGAGATCAGGGGATTGGCGAACCGCCGCCGCGCCGAGATCGCCATCTGCTTGCGGGGGCTGTGATGGCGACGATCGGACTCGAACTCCGCGCCGGCATTGCCCGGGCGCCCTGGCGCGGCTTGCTGGTGCATGTCGGCGCGATGCTTGTGCTCGCCGGGTTGAACGAAGATCGCGTGATCCGGCTCATCCTGCCCCTTTGCGGGCTGGGATGGACGCGCCTCGGAAGCGGCCGCCGGCGATATTTCCTGTTGAGGAGCGACTGATGCCCTTCGATCCCTTCACTGCCCTGACGTCGAAGATTTTCGGATCGGCCGCGATCGCGCTGGCCATCCTGGTCGGCGTGCAGCGGTGCGACATCGAGCGGATCGCGGGCGAGCGCGACAAGGCGCGACAGCTCGCGGCCGACACGCAGGCCGCGTTCGACGCGACGGTTGCCGGGTACCGCGCCGCCGCCGCCGAGGCAGAGCGCGTCCAGGCGGCGAATCTGGCGCGTGCGAAGGCTGAACAGGAAAGGATCAACGATGAAACACTCGCTTCTTATGACGCTCGCCTTGCCGATGCTCGCCGCCGGCTGCGCGAAGCAGGCGCCGCGGCCGATTCCGGCGGCGCCGGCGGTGCTGCAATGCCCGGCGCCGGCGCTGCCCCCGGCCGCGCTGCTGAAGCGTCCGGCGACCTTCTTTCTGCCCGGGGAACGCTGACGGCCAGCGAACGGCTGATCGCGGCCGAGCAGGCGATCCAGCTCGACGAACTGATCAGCTGGGTGCAGCGTCAGGCGGGGGTGGCGACGTCGCCGTCTCCGTCCGCTGCGTCAGCGGATTGAACCGGCGCTCGCGGCGCGGCGGCAGCGCCCTGCGCGCGGCGTCGAGCAGCGGCTGCTCGGTCGCGACGGTCGGTTCGATCCCGACCGCGCGCATCACGCCGCGCAGCTGCGTCATCAGACGGGTCGTGCGGAAGTAGCTGTCGCCCGTTTCCGACCATCCCTTGCGATCGTCGCGCGTCTGGAGCCAGAAATCGTCGAAGGGTGCGCGGTCGCCGTCGAGACTGAAGCTGTGGGCGACCGCAAGTGCGAGGCGCAGCGACGCCGTCGGGCGCAGCGGAGCGTCGCCCACCATCTCGACGCACTCGGCGAGGTGGACCAGCGCCAGCTGCAGAATCTTGTCGCGGTCGACTCGCATGGCGCGGTGATCGCATTTGTTCCCCAAATGTTCCACCGCCTTGCGGTGAATGGGGTGAACCCCCGATCATCCTGTGGTGAACAACAGGTTGGGCGGTAGCAACGTGACTCAATCTGAGTCATCGGGCGTGACTCAAAATGAGTCATTTGCCGCTGCCATAGCCACGCCCATTTTGGGGGTATCGCCGGGGGTATCGGCGCGCAGCGCCGCCGCGTCCGGCCGCAGAAAACCGCCGATCCGGGCGCCGAGTGGCGCGGAGGGATTATCCGCGACAGTCGGTCGGTCCGTTCGCCGGATTTCCGCATAATTCCGCATATTTCTGCATAACAGTGGAGAGCGACGATGCTGACGATCGGGGCGGTGAAATCCGCCGCGCCGCGCCCGCGCGCATATAAATTGTTCGACGCCGGCGGGCTGTTCCTGTTCGTGACGCCGGCCGGGGCGAGGAGCTGGCGGCTCAAATATCGCTGGCGCGGACGCGAGAAGCTGCTCGTCCTCGGCCGCTTTCCCGACATGCCGCTGCCGGCCGCGCGGGGCGCGCGCGAGGCCGCGCGGGCGAAACTCGCCTCAGGAATCGATCCGGCGAAACGCGACGACGGCGACAGCTTCGAGCTGGTCGCGCGCGCCTGGCATCGTCACCAGCTCGGCCGCTGGTCGACGGCGCACGCCGGCGACGTGCTCGGCAGCCTCGAGCGCGACGTCTTTCCGGCGATCCGCGCGCGGCCGATCCGGTCGATCGAACCGAGCGAGCTGCTCGCGATCGTCCGCGACGTCGAGGACCGCGGCCGCCTGGAGAGCGCAGGCCGCCTGCGCCAGCGCCTGTCGGCGATCTTCGGCTTCGCGATCGCGGGCGGCAAGGCCGACATCGATGTCGCGGCGCAGCTCGGCCGCGCGATGACGGGCGGCAAGCTGTCCACTCCGCATCCGGCGCTGTTGTCGGTCGGGGAATGCCGCGCGCTGCTCGCCGACGTCGCGGCGCTGGCTCCGGCGCCGGCGGTGCTCGGCGCGTCGCAGCTGCTCGCGCTGACCGCGGTGCGCCTCGACGCGGTGCGCGGGATGCGGTGGGGCGAGGTCGACGGGCTCGATGGCGCGGCGCCGGTCTGGCGCGTGCCGCCGGCGCGGATGAAACTGTCGCGCGCGAAGAAGGGTGAGGACCGCTTCGCGCACCTGGTGCCGCTGTCGCCGGCCGCGGCGGCGGTGCTGCGCGCCGCCGCCGGTCGGCGCCGCGCCGAATCCGCGCTGGTGTTTCCGGGGCGCGATCCGGCGCGGCCGATCGGCGAGGCGACGCTCCGCGACCTCTATCGCCGCGCGGGCTACGCCGGGCGGCATGTCCCGCATGGCTGGCGCGCAAGCTTTTCGACCATCCTCAACGAGGAACTGGGGGAGCGCTGGTCGACCGCGATCGACGCGGCGCTGGCGCACAGCCGCAAGGACAAGGTCGAGGCAGCCTATAACCGCGCCAAGCGGTTGCAGCGGCGGCGCGAGCTGATGGAGCGATGGGGGAAGCTGCTCTGTGAATAAAATGTATATTATCGATATACATTTCTGTTGACACCCTCCCCGTAATCTGTATACTGGCAATATACAGAGAAGGAGGTAAGCAATGGACATTATTTCGGTTCGTGACAAGCGGGTCAAGGCGCTGGTGGAAAACCCCAGCCGCACCTCGGTGAAGGGCCTCGACGCCTTGGAGGTGCGGAAGATTTCGGAGATGATCACGGCGCTGCGCGTGATGACGCATCCGCTTCAGCTGCTCGCGGTGCCCTCGTGGAAAGCGCATGAACTGGTTCCGGGCAATCCGGGTAAGTGGAGCCTTACCGTCACCCGGAACTATCGCCTGACCTTCCACGTCGATATCGAGGCGCAGGCGGTCAAGCTGCTGGATTATGAAGATTATCATTGAAAGGAGCGGGCGGGGGAAACCCCGCCCGTTCGTATACCGGCGATAAACGTTTCTCTTGCCAAATGTATATCCGTGATATACATTGCAGGGGAAAGGAGCGAAAGAGAATGCCGAACCACCGTACCGACCGCTATAAGATCGACGGCGCCGGCGACATGGCCGTCGGCACATTGCCGCCGGTCGACCGGCACCCCGGCCAGTTCCTGAAGGAGGTCATCCTGCCCGAATATGGGGTGACGAACGTCGCCGATCTCGCGCGGCGCCTGGACGTCCAGCGGGTCGGCCTGGTGAAAATCCTCAGCGGAAAGACGGCGATCTCGCGGCCCATGGCCTATCGCTTCGGCGCGCTGCTGAACGACCATGTCGCGGATCTGCTGATCGCCTATCAGCACGCGTGGGACCTTAGGGAAGAGCAGGGGCTGCGCGAAGCGATTCGCCAGACCATCGAGCGCCTTCCGGAACCGGCCGCGGCCTAGCGGGAGCTTCCGCTTGCCTCCTCGAGGGGCCGGGATACGATCCCGGCCCCTTTTTCGTGCGCGATCGTGCCCGCCGAGACGACGGCTGCAGCGGCGGCGCGAGCTGATGGAGCGATGGGGCCATGCACCATGATGATGCAGAATTGGCAGCCGCCCGCTGCAGTTTGTCCGAAACTTACCGCATATTTCGGACAAATGGGGCCGGTCGTGCCTGCCGAAGCGGCGGGGCAGGGTGGCACGGACCTTGCTCTCGGCCCCTGCCGAGCCCTGCGCCGGCGTAGCCGGCGCGCACGCCGGTGCGGCCGGCGGTAACGTCGGAGTAGTGCTTTTCGCTTAGGGATGGAGCCAATCGATAAAGCGCGTGGCGAAGCCACTCCTTATTCGGGATATTATCTATATCCCCCCGGTTTCAACATTGCCCGACGATTCGCGCTCCTTGTCCAGCAAGGCCGCGATGCGGGCGAGGGTTTCCCCCGCCAACTCGTCGCCGGCCCAGGTCGCGGCGTGAAACTCGGCCGAGCTCATCCCGTCGAGCATCGCCTGCCAGTCCTTCGCATGCTGCTCGCGCGCCCAGTCGGCGTCGTCGGGCAGCGGCGCGCTGCCGAGGAGGTGGCGCACCATCCGCTCGAGGGGCTTCGGCAGCAGCAACGCATAGGCATTGCTGATCTGCTTCACCTGGGGGCCGGCGCCGGCGGCGTCCTCGATGGGCTCGCTTCGTCGGACCCAGTGGAGGAAGCCCGCGCTTCGCAGGCGGCGCAGCGCGGCGTGAACCGCGGCATAGCTGTGGCCGACGGCTTCGGCGATCGTCGTGATGGCGGGATCGAGCCGGCCGGTGCGATAGTCGAGGTAGCGATTGTAGAGCACCTCGAGCACCGCGAGCCCGATCTGGCCGACCAGGCCGTTTCGCACCCCGGGCGTCTCGCGTTGCCGCTCGCGCCGGGTGCGCCTTTCGAGCTCGCGCGCGCTCTTCAGGATCGCGCCGATCCGCCGCTTCGCGCCGCGGACATTGCCGCCCATGAAGGGGCGCCATATCCGGTCCTCGATCTGTCCCTTGTAGTAGCTGTTGCGCCAAACGGGCTGTCCGGTGCGGGGCGAACGGGCGGCACGGTCGCCGAGGACCTCGCCGATGCTGCGTGCGGGCGCGTTCATGCCGCGCCTCCCGCGGCCCTCAGCCGTCCGGCATCAGCATGTCGGCCCAGGCCTGAGCCAGCTCGCGACGGCGTGGCATGTAGGCGGCGCGATTGTAGGCAGCCTCCACATCCTCCCGGATGTGCGCCAGCATCAGCTCGATGATCGCGCGGTCGCGCTCGCGGTCCTCGATCGCGGCGCGTTCGTTCATGATCGTTGAAAAGGTCGCGCGCCACCCGTGCGGAACGTGGCGATCCCGGTATCCGAGGTCGCGATAATGCTTGCTGACCGTCGATTCGCTGATCGGGTTGCGCCCGCCGCCGTAGCCGGGAAACAGCCATCGGGTCCGCTGATTGGTGGCCAGAGCAGCCTTCACCACCGCGACCGTCTGCCGCGACAGCGGGATGACGAACTCGAAGGTGACGTCTTCCTTGCGCTCGCGCGTCAACTTCATCTTGCGGGCGGGGATTCGCCACAGCGGATTGTCGCCGTCGAGATCCTCGAACTCGCGCGGTTCCGCCAGCCGGACGACGCCCGGCCGCGCCGCGGTGAGCGCCATCAACTGCGACGCAAGCCGCGTCGATCGCGACGTCGAACTCGCCGCCTCGCTGGCGGCCAGCAAGGCGCGGGCGTCGGCGATCCGGTTGAACGCCGGGCGGAGGCGCTTCGTGCGCTTCTTGAGTGCCTTGTGAATGATCGCGGCCGGATCGTTCTCCGCGAGCCCCGCGGCGATCGCCCAGACGAAGACATCGGAAACGTGCAGGCGCACCCGGTGCGCCATTTCCTTCGCGCCGCGCTCCTCGATCTTGCGGATCGCAGCCAGCACCATCGGCGGCGTGACATCGCCGAGCGCGACCGAACCGAATTCGCGGAAGATATTCTCCTCCAGCCGCTCCAGAATCTGGCGGGCATAGCGCGGCGCCAGAGTCGCTGCCCTGTCGCGATGCCAGGCGCGCGCAGCCGCTTCGAAGCTGTGCAGCGCAGCATCGCGCGCCTTGGCCTTCGCCTGCTTGCGCACCACGGTCGGGTCGACGCCTTCCGCAAGCAGCGCCCGCGCGCCGTCCCGCGCCCGCCGCGCCTCGGCCAGCGACATCGCGGGATATCGCCCCAGCACCAGTTGCTTTTCCTTGCCGCCGATCCGGAATTTCCAGCGCCAGGACTTGGTGCCGCTCGGCTTGATCAGGAGATAGAGGCTGCCGCTGTCGGACAGCTTGCGATCGCGTTCCCCGGGGAGCGCGCTGCGACAGGCGACGTCCGTCAGCAAAGGACCGATTCTGCTGCGGTGCCCCCACCAACACACCGCGAAAGCCCCTCGGGACCCCCTCCGGTGCCCCGGCTAGCGATGGCCTTGTCTGAAACGATGTGCAACAGCATGAAACAACCGTGCCACCGTATTTCGCGGAAAAGCAAGTGTTTCGGCCCTCTGTGCTACGCGCTGAAACAGAGAAATGGCTCCCCGGGCAGGATTCGAACCTGCGACCAATCGATTAACAGTCGATTGCTCTACCGCTGAGCTACCGAGGAGCAACCCGCCGAGGCGGGCAAGGCGGCCCCTTTGCCGCCGTGCGCGGGATTTTGCAAGCCCTCAAACGATGAATTGTTCCATCGCGATGCGCTCGTCCAGGCCCTGGTCGGGATCGAACAGCAAGGTCAGTGGGCGGCTGCGGTCGGTGGTGACCAGAACCGTCTTCACGTCGCGAATCTCGCGCTGGTCGGCCACCGCGCTGACCGGGCGCTTCGCCGCTTCGCGGACGTTGAAGCGGATGCTCGTCGATTCGGGGACCAGCGCGCCGCGCCAGCGCCGCGGGCGGAAGGGGCTGATCGGGGTCAGCGCCAGCATCTCCGATTCGAGCGGCAGGATCGGGCCGTTGGCGCTGAGGTTGTAGGCGGTCGATCCGGCGGGCGTCGCGACGAGCACGCCGTCGCACGCCAGCTCTTCCAGCATCGTGCGCTCGTTGATCAGCACTTCCAGCTTCGCCGCCTGGCGCGTCTCGCGCAGCAGCGAGATTTCGTTGATCGCGGGAAGGATATGGCGCTCGCCGCCGATCGTCGTGATGTCGCCGCACAGCGGATGGATCAGGAAGGGCCGCGCCGCCGAAAGGCGGTCGAGCAGCCCCTCGACGCGGAACTCGTTCATCAGGAAGCCGATGGTGCCGCGGTTCATCCCGAACACCGGCAGGCTGCGCCGCTGGTCGAGCAACTGGTGCAGCATGTGCAGCAGGAAACCGTCGCCGCCCAGCGCGATCAACAGGTCGGCCTCGTTCAGCTCGACGAAGTCGTAGAGCGGCCGAAGCTCGGCCTCGGCCTCCAGCGCGGCGGGCGCATTCGATGCGACGAGCGCGATCCTGCGTTGCATATTGGTCCCGTGCCCCCTCACCTCTGGGGCCGGCGTTCAGCCCCCCGTTGCACTCATATGACGCGCGACCGCCGGCATGGCCTTTCGTGCAATATGAAAGTCATGCGCGCGGGGTTTGCCAGCCAAAGCCGCATCGATCAAGCCATCGACGTCGCCGCCGTCACGCAAGGCCGCGCGCAGGTCGACATGATCATCCTGGCCCAGGCACATATAGACGCGCCCCTCGACGGTCAGGCGGATGCGGTTGCAGGTCGCGCAGAAATTGTCGCTGAGCGGTGTGATCAGGCCGAGCGTGACCGGGCTGTCCTCGACCGCGAAATAGCGCGCCGGGCCGCCGGTGCGCCGGTCGACGGGGAAGATCGCGCGCTCGCTGCGTAGCGGCGCCACGAACCGGTGCAGCGGGATATAATGGTCGCTGCGGTCGTCCTCGACCTCGCCGAGCGGCATCGTCTCGATCAGCGTCAGGTCGCAGCCGTTGGCGGCGCACCAGTCCAGCATCGGCAGCAGCTGATCCTCGTTGAGTCCGGCGAGCGCGACCATGTTGATCTTGACCGCCAGCCCTGCCGTCCGTGCCGCGTCGATGCCGCGGAGCGCGACATCGAGGTCGCCGACGCGGGTGATATGGCGAAAGGCGGCGCGGTCGAGCGTGTCGAGGCTGACGTTGACGCGGCGCACGCCCGCCGCCGCCAGCATCGGCGCATGTTCGGCGAGCCGCATGCCGTTGGTGGTCAGCGTCAGTTCGTCGAGCCCGCGCCCGATCAGCGCGCCGAGCCGTGTCGCGAGCAGGTCGATGCTGCGCCGCACCAGCGGTTCGCCGCCGGTCAGGCGGATGCGGCGGATGCCGCGCGCGACGAAGCGTTCGGCGAGGGCGCCCATTTCCTCGATGCTCAGCACCGCGGCCCTGGGCAGGAATGTCATATCCTCCGCCATGCAGTATCGGCAGCGCAGGTCGCAGCGGTCGGTTACCGACAGGCGCAGATAATCGATCCGGCGGCCGTGGCCGTCGGTCAGCGGGGCGGGGGAGGGCGACAATCCGGCCATCGCGGCCAATATTGATGCAAAAGACAGGGGATTGGCAAGCAATGCCTGCTATGGCGCCCCCGATGAATCGCACAATTGACACGTTCGCCGCCGCGGTCGCGCATCTCGAAGACCTGCATTTCCGCCACGAATCCGACGTCGGCGTGATTTTGGTGCAGGTCGACCAGCTCGCGCGGATCAACAACAGCGCGGGGCCGGCGGCCGGCGACGCGCTGCTCGACGAAGTGGCGCGGCGGCTCGAAACCTTTGCCGGCGACGAGTTCGGGCACGGCTCGCACGTCGCGCGGCTCGACGGCCCGCGCTTCCTGATCGTCCCCGCGGCGCCGCTGTCGCCGGGCGTGCTCGCCGCGCAGGAGCGCGCGCTGCACCTCGCGCTCGCCGAACCGATGGTCGGCGATCCGAGCGGACGACTGGCGATCCGCATCGCCGCCGCGCGCATCACGCGCGACGAATCGGTCGCCGAACAGCTGCGCGTTGCCAGCGATCAGCTTGCGCGCCCGGCCTCGGCGCACGACGGCGCGATGGTCAAGGCGGCGCTGTCGGCGGGCGAAGTGGTCATCCATTACCAGCCGCAATATGACGTCGCGACCGGTGCGATGACGGGGGTCGAGGCGCTGCTGCGCTGGCAGCATCCCGAGCTCGGGCTGCTTGGCGCAGGCGCGCTGGTCACGGCGGCGCGCGCGGCGCGCATGGAATGCGAGCTTACCGAACATGCGCACCGCGTCGCGCTGGCCGAGATGGCGGCTTGGCCGAAGGCGCTGGCGAAGCTGCGCGTCTCGCTCAACATCACCGCCGCCGACCTCGGCGATCCCGATTTCGCCGACCGCTTCGCGGCGATGGTGAAGGCGGCGAAGGTCGATCCCGACCGGCTGACGCTCGAACTGACCGAACAGGCGATGCTCGGCGACCCGGCGAGCGCCGCGGCGCAGCTCGCGCAGATCCGCGCGCTCGGCTGCGCGATCGCGATCGACGATTTCGGCACCGGCTATTCCAGCCTGTCGCTGCTCGCGCGGCTGCCGATCGACTATCTCAAGATCGACAGCGGCTTCACCCGCACGATCGACGACAGCGACCGCGACCGCATCGTCGTGCGCGCGATCGCCGACCTCGCGCGCGCGCTCGGGCTGCTCGTCGTGGCCGAGGGGATCGAGAATGAGAGCCAGCTCGCGCGGCTCAGGGAACTGGGCGTTGCGACCTGGCAGGGCTTTCTGAAGTCGGGGCCGGTGCCGGGCGGCGAGTTGCTCGCACTGTTCAACGCCTGACCTCCCCTCCCGCAGGCGGGAGGGGCAGCGAGGCTTGGCAGCTTGCTGCCTAGCCGCAGCGGGGTGGGCAATTGCGATGCTGCTGGCCCCCCCCCGACCCCTCCCGCCTGCGGGAGGGGAGATTGAGGTCGCGACCGATATTCAAACCCGCCCACGGCCATCCCTCGCCCCGGCTTGCGCCCTCCGCATCGCGTCGCTATGCCGGTTGACGTTCACGTTAAGGGAAAGGCTCTCCGCCCATGCGCTTCGAAGGAACCAGCGCCTATATCGCGACCGACGACCTGAAGGTCGCGGTCAACGCCGCGACGCTGCTGCGCCGCCCGCTGCTCGTGAAGGGCGAACCCGGCACCGGCAAGACCGTGCTGGCCGAGGAGATCGCCAAGGCCTTCGACGCGCCGCTGATCACCTGGAACATCAAGTCGACCACCAAGGCGCAGCAGGGCCTCTACGAATATGACGCGGTCGCCCGCCTGCGCGACGGCCAGCTCGGCGAAGAGCGGGTCCACGACATCCGCAATTATATCCGCCAAGGCAAATTGTGGGAGGCCTTCACCAGCCCCAAGCTTCCCGTGCTGCTGATCGACGAGATCGACAAGGCCGACATCGAATTCCCGAACGACCTGCTTCAGGAACTCGATCGCATGGCCTTCCATGTCTACGAGACCGACGAGACGATCACCGCGAAAGAGCGCCCGATCGTCGTCATCACCTCGAACAATGAAAAGGAACTGCCCGACGCCTTCCTGCGCCGCTGTTTCTTTCATTACATCAAGTTCCCCGACCGCGACACGATGGCCGCGATCGTCGAGGTGCATTTCCCCGGCATCCAGAAGTCGCTCGTCTCCCGCGCGATGGACATCTTCTACGAGGTGCGCGAGGTTCCGGGGCTCAAGAAGAAGCCGTCGACCAGCGAGCTGATCGACTGGCTCAAGCTGCTCCTCGCCGAGGATATGCCGCTGGAGGTGCTGCAGAACCGCGACGTCGGCAAGGCGATCCCGCCGCTGCACGGCGCATTGCTCAAGAACGAGCAGGACGTGATGCTGTTCGAAAAGCTCGCCTTCATGGCGCGGCGGCAGGG
>CALMYE010000237.1 GCA_937873425.1 uncultured Sphingopyxis sp.
CGCCGGTTCGCTGTCGACGATCATCACCATGCGGGTGTCGCGCGCGCTTGCCATGGTCCCGAACCTGCCCCCTGCTGGCGGCGCCCAAGGCACCGCGATCCGTCGTGGCCGACCGATTTACGCGAGAGGGGTAAAGGCAGGATTAAGGCCGTTCGCGGGTTCGGGCGGTGCCGGGCGACGTAACGCCGCACTTGAGCATCGCAGGAGGCGTGGCTAAGAGCGGCGCGAGGGCCGATTCCGGGGCCGGGCGTGCCGCGCCCGCTGCCCGGTGCAGCGGCCGCAGGCAAAGGGGAAGAGTCATGGCGGAACAGCAGGATATGAAGGCGGCGAACGAATCCTATGCGGGTTTCATCAGCCTGTTCAAAGTGGGCACGATCCTGACCGTGATCGCCACCGCGTTCGTCGTGCTGCTGATCTCCTGACCGTTTCGTCATGCGCATCGCTGTCCTGAAGGAGCTCGCCCCGGGCGAGACCCGCGTCGCCGCGACCCCGGAAACCGTGAAGAAATTCATCGGTCTGGGCGCCGAAGTTGCCGTTGAATCGGGGGCGGGCGTCAGCGCCTCGATCGCCGATGCCGACTATGCCGCCGCGGGCGCGAGCGTTACCAGTCGCGCCGACGCGCTCAAGGGCGCGGGGATCATCCTCGCCATCCAGGGTCCCGACCCCGCGGGGCTGAAGGGCTTTGCCGATGGCGCGTGGCTCGCCGCCGGGCTCAACCCCTTCGGCGAGCGCGGCCGCATCGACGACTATGCGAAGCTGGGACTCGAAGCGCTGGCGATGGAGTTCATGCCGCGCATCACCCGCGCGCAGTCGATGGATATCTTGTCGAGCCAGGCGAATCTCGCGGGCTACAAGGCGGTGCTGATGGCGGCGAACGCCTATGGCCGCGCCTTTCCGATGATGATGACTGCCGCCGGCACGGTCAGCGCCGCCAAGGCCTTCGTCATGGGCGTCGGCGTCGCGGGGCTGCAGGCGATCGCGACGGCGCGGCGGCTGGGGGCACAGGTCAGCGCGACCGACGTGCGCTCGGCGACCCGGGAACAGATCATCTCGCTCGGCGCCAAGCCGATCTTCGTCGAAAGCGTCGCGGGCATCGAAGGCGAGGGCGCGGGCGGCTATGCCACGGAAATGTCCGAGGAATATCAAAAGGCGCAGGCCGAGCTGGTGTCGAGCCATATCGCCAAGCAGGACATCGTCATCACCACCGCGCTGATCCCCGGACGCCCCGCGCCGCGGCTGATCAGCGACGCGCAGCTCGCGACGATGCGCAGCGGCAGCGTGATCGTCGACATGGCGGCCGAAAGCGGCGGCAATGTCGAGGGCACGGTCGCCGGCGAGACGCGGATGATCCACGGCGTGACCGTGATCGGCGCGCAGAACATCGCTGCGACGCTGCCCGCCGACACCAGCGCGCTGTTCAGCCGCAACCTGTTCAACTTCCTCTCCGCCTTCTGGGACAAGGAAGCGGGCAAGCCGGTGCTCGACGAGGAGATCGGGAGCGCCGTGCGCCTGACGCAGGGCGGCAAGGTGGTGCACGAGCGGTTGCTCGCCTGACGGGGCCTGCCGGCATTGCTGCAAGGAAGCGGGGGCCGGAGCATCGGACATTATTTGCTGAGCCTGCGTATATCCGCTCCGGGGGTGGGAAGCGGACTAATGATCCTCCCCACCCCGTGGGGAGGTGGCAGCGCGAAGCGCTGACGGAGGGGGCTGTCGTCCTCACGCTACGCAGATTGAGGACGATAGCCCCCTCCACCACCTTCGGTGGTCCCCCTCCCCGCAAGCGGGGAGGATTTTCACGGCCGCAACCGGTCGAACCCGCTATCATCTCCGCAGGTTTTCAAGCCGCATAATCGCCTTTTCTGCGACGGGACGGGGCGAGCCCGTCGCGGGACGAATGGAGCCTGCGCGGGGAAAATGGCCGATTTCAGCCTTTTCACGAAACTGACCATGCTTAGTATGCGTTCAGGGTCCATGAACCCTGATTTTCAACAACCGGAGAATGATTGATGCTGCGTGCGAAGCTTTTCGCTGTTCCCTTCCTTGCCCTTTCCGCTGCGACCCTGGCTCTCCCGGCCCACGCCTATGGCGACGACGCGGCCGCTGCCGCCGATGCGATGGAAGATAGCTGGACCATCGTCCAGAATGCCGCCAGCTCGCCCGAGCACAGGATTTTCGCTCAGGCGGTGACCGCCGCGGGCCTCGCCGAGACGCTGGGCGGCGAAGGGCCGTTCACCGTGTTCGCGCCGACAGACGCCGCCTTTGCCGCGGTGCCGCAGCCGATGACCGACTATCTGATGAATCCGGCGAACCAGTGGGCGCTCGAACAGGTGCTGACCTATCATGTCGTCCCCGGTGCGGTGACCGCCGAGGATCTTTATTCAAAGATCGAGGCCGGCGGCGGCAGCGCGACGCTGACGACCGTCGAGGGCGAGGCGCTGACCTTCACCGAGGTGCAGGGCAATATCAAGGTCGACGGCACGCAGGGCAGCTCGGGCTATGTCACCAGGGCCGATCTCGATCAGGCGAACGGAGTCATCCATGTGCTCAATGGCGTGCTGATCCCGACGCTGACGCCGCCGGCTGCCGAGCCTGCCGAACCGGCCGCGGACGCGCCCGCCGCCGAAAGCGAAACGGCCGGATAGGCGCCCGGCGCGACATAAAATGTCCCGGAAGGCCCGCATGTCGCTGTCAGGCGAACGCGGGCCTTTCTTTTTGCGCGTCTTAGGAGTCGACAGCATCGCAGCGGCGCGGCATTAGGCGCCGACGCGGAATCAGCAGGGGAGCGCGCCGTGGATTTCATCACCATCATTTCCATTTTCGTGCTGGCGTGTTTCGTCGGCTATTTCGTCGTCTGGTCGGTCACGCCGGCGCTGCACACGCCGCTGATGAGCGTGACCAACGCGATTTCGTCGGTGATCATCGTCGGCGCGCTGATCGCGAGCGCCGCGGCGGGTTCGCCGGTGTCGAAATGGCTGGGGCTGGCCGCGGTGGTGATGGCGAGCGTCAACATCTTCGGCGGCTTCGCGGTCACCGAGCGCATGCTGGCGATGTACAAGAAGAAGGAGCGCTGAGATGAGCCTCTCGCTGCTTCTGGCCGGCGGTGCCGCCGGCGAAACCTCGCCCGCGCAGTTCTGGGCGGCCATCGCCTATCTGGTCGCGGGCGTCTTCTTCATCCTCGCGCTGCGCGGCCTGTCCTCGCCCGCCTCGTCGCGGCGCGGCAACCGCTTCGGCATGGCGGGCATGGCGATCGCCGTGGTCACCACGCTGCTGACCCACGAGCTCGCCAATCCGGTCGAGGTGCTGGGCGCGATCGCCATCGGCGCCGTCATCGGCCTAGTCATGGCGCGGCGGATCGCGATGACCGCGATGCCGCAGCTCGTCGCGGCCTTCCACAGTCTCGTCGGTCTCGCCGCGGTCGCGGTGGCGGCGGCGGCCTTCCTCAATCCCGGCGCCTTCGGCCTCGTCGATGCCGCAGGACAGATCTTCGCGGTCAGCCGCGTCGAAATGGGCCTCGGCGTCGCGATCGGCGCGATCACCTTCTCGGGATCGGTCATCGCTTTCCTCAAATTGAACGGCAACATGTCGGGAGCCCCGATCCTGCTGCCGCTGCGCCATCTGATCAACCTCGGCACGCTCGCGGGCATCCTCGGCCTGATCGCCTGGTTCACCGTCGACCAGTCGCCGTGGGTGTTCTGGACGGTCACCGGCCTGTCCTTCCTGATCGGTTTCCTGCTGATCATCCCGATCGGCGGCGCCGACATGCCGGTGGTCGTGTCGATGCTCAACAGCTATTCGGGCTGGGCCGCGGCGGCGATGGGCTTCACGCTGGGCAACAGCGCGATGATCATCACCGGCGCGCTGGTCGGCGCGTCGGGCGCGATCCTGTCCTATATCATGTGCCGCGCGATGAACCGCAGCTTCGTCAGCGTGATCGCCGGCGGCTTCGGCGCCGACGATGCGGCGGCGGGCGGCGGCGGCGCGAAGGAACAGCGCCCGTGGAAGCCGGGCAGCGCCGACGACGCCGCCTTCCTGATGAAGCAGGCCGACAGCGTCATCATCGTGCCCGGATACGGTATGGCGGTGGCGCAGGCGCAGCATGCGCTGCGCGAAATGGGCGACCTGCTGAAGGCCGAGGGGGTCACGGTCAAATATGCGATCCACCCGGTCGCGGGCCGCATGCCCGGCCATATGAACGTGCTGCTCGCCGAAGCGAGCGTCCCCTATGACGAAGTGTTCGAACTGGAGGACATCAACAGCGAATTCGCCCAGTGCGACGTTGCCTTCGTCATCGGCGCCAACGACGTGACCAACCCATCGGCGAAGACCGACAAGTCGTCGCCCATCTATGGCATGCCGGTGCTCGACGTCGAAAAGGCGAAGACGGTGCTGTTCGTGAAGCGCTCGATGGGCGGCGTCGGCTATGCCGGGGTCGACAACGACGTCTTCTACATGGACCAGACGATGATGCTGCTCGGTGACGCCAAGAAGATGACCGACGACATCGTCAAGGCGCTGGGGCATTGACCCGATTGAAGGGGTTGGAATGCGCAAGATCGGCCTGATCGGGGGAATGAGCTGGGCGGCGACCGAGCTTTACTATCGCCACATCAACAAGCAGGTGCAGAAGCGGCTGGGGAGCGCCTGTTCGGCGCCGATCATCCTCGAAAGCCTCAACTATTGCGAATTGTCACGGCTGACCACGCCCGAACAGTGGGATCATGCGAAGGGCATATTGATCGCTTCGGCGCAGCGGCTGGAAGCGGCGGGTGCGACCGCGCTGATGATCACCGCCAATTCGATGCACAAGGTCGCCGAGGACGTCGGCGCGGCGATTTCGATCCCGATCATCCATATCGTCGACGAAACGGGCGCGAAGATGCGCGCCGACGGGATCAAGGCCGCCGCGGTGATCGGTACGCGCAACGTGATGACCGAGCCCTGGTTCCGCCAGCGGCTGGTGCGCCACGGGCTGACGCTGGCCCCCTATGACGCGAGCCGCGCCGACGCGATCGACGCGATCATCTATGACGAGCTGATGCAGGGCAAGGCGACCGAGGATTCGCGCCGCCGCATGCGCACCTTCATCACCGACATCGCCAAGCAGGACGTCCAGGCGCTGGTGCTCGCCTGCACCGAGCTGGTGATGCTGGTCGATCCCGACGCGAATGTCCTGCCGATCTACGACACGACACGCATCCATGTCGCGGCAGGCGTGGACTGGGTGCTGGGCGAGGGCAGTTGAATCTCCTTCTCTGAAGGAGAGGATAGCAATTCTTCCCGATCATGAAAAAGCCGAGTGCTCCCGCGAAGGCGGGAGCCCATCTCCTGCCGGTGGCATCTTGAACCCACCGGAGATGGGTCCCCGCCTGCGCGGGGACACAGGGCCTTTATGCGTGGGGATCGATCAGTCCGAAGCTCGACGCACCCTAATCCACATATGTGTCAGCAAGCGCTTGGCATCCGCCGGCTCTTGTCCCATGCTGCGGGCAAAACAAGGGAGAGACACGGATGCGATTCCACAGCCTGCGCCACGCGGCGACGCTCTGTTTCGTCGCGGCGGCGGTGGCCGCCGTTCCGGCCGCCGCGAAGACGATTCTGGTCGAACCCGGCGGCGAAGACGCCAATGAACGGCTGCAGGAGGCGCTGATCCTCGCCGAACCCGGCGATACCGTCGAACTGGCGGCGGGGGTCTGGCAGCTGACCGACGGCCTGTCGCTGGCGGTGGACAATGTCACGCTGCGCGGCGCGGGGGCGGGTGAGGGCGGATCGATCCTCGACTTCACCGGCCAGCAGGGCGCGGGCGAGGGGCTGCTCGTCACCAGCGACGACGTGTTCCTCACCGATTTCGCGGTGATCAACACGAAAGGCGACGGCATCAAGTCGAAGGGCGCCGACCGCATCGTCTATCACAAGCTGCGCGTTGAATGGACCGCGGGGCCGAAGGAGACGAACGGGGCATACGGCATCTATCCGGTCGAAAGCAGCGACGTGCTGGTCGACAGCGTCTATGTGCGCGGTGCGTCGGACGCCGGCATCTATGTCGGCCAGTCGAAGAATATCATCGTCCGCGATTCGATCGCGACCGAGAATGTCGCGGGGATCGAAATCGAGAACAGTTATGACGCCGACGTTCGCGACAATGTCGCGACGAAGAACACCGGCGGCATATTGGTGTTCGATCTGCCCAGCCTGCCGATGCAGGGCGGGCATAATGTGCGCGTCTTCGGCAATGTCGTCAACGACAACAGCACCCCCAATTTCGCGCCCGCGGGCAATATCGTCGCGAGCGTCCCGACCGGCACCGGCGTGCTGATCATGGCGAACCGCAATGTCGAGATATTTGACAATGTCCTCGACGAGAACGGCACCGCCAATGTGATGATCGTCGGCTATCGCTACGAGCATCAGGACCCCAATTACCAGCCGCTGCCCAAGGCGATTATCGTGCGGGGCAACCAGCACGGCCGGGCGGGTTTCGCGCCGGCCTTTCCGGGCGGGGCGGAGATCGCGGCGGCGCTGGGCGGGGCGATCCCGCCGGTGCTGTGGGACGGGGCGGGCGATGCGATCGTGCTCGACGAGGTCGGCGTGCTGTCGCTGAACCTGCCCGACGTCGCGACCCCGCAGAGCGCGGCGAAGCCGTCGCCGGTCGAGCTGAAGGGGAGGCCGTCCGCCGCGCTGCCGGGCATAACCCTGCCCGAGAGCATGGAGGCGAAGGTCCGGTGAGACGCGCTTTCGCCGCGCTGGCCGCGGCGCTGCTGTGCGTCAGCGCCGCGCCGCCGCCCGATGGAGGCGCGCCGGATCAAGCGGTGATCGACGGCGAGGCGATGCCGCGCAAGCTGTCGGAATTCGGCCTGTTCCGTGCGGGAACAAGCGAGCCTGTGGAAGAGCTGATCCCCTATACGCTGCATACGCCGCTGTTCAGCGACTATGCCGACAAGCACCGCCGGATATGGCTGCCGCGCGGCGAAATGGCGTCGATCCACGGCGACGGCCATATCGAGTTTCCGGTCGGCACGGTGATCGTCAAGAGCTTCGGCTGGCCCGACTGGAACGGCGGGCGGCCGGTCGAGACGAGGCTGCTGATCCACCGCGCAAAGGGCTGGGTGGCGCTTCCCTATATCTGGGACGCCGACGGGCGTGACGCGACGCTGGCGGTCGGGGGGCGGCGGGTGCCGGTGTCGTTCGCGGCGCCGGACGGCAGCCGCCACGACATCGCCCATGCGGTGCCGAACATGAACCAGTGCAAGGAATGCCACAATCGTGGCGGACGCATCGTGCCAATCGGGCCGAAGGCGGAGAATATCGACTTCGGCGGCGAGGGCGCGAAGCACCCGTCCTTCCTGTTGCCCAAGAACCGGCTCCGTCCGATGCCGCGCTGGGACGATCCGGCGAGCGGCAGCATTGCCGCGCGCGCCCGCGCCTATATCGACGTCAACTGCGCGCATTGCCACAATCCCGAGGGCAGCGCGTCGAACAGCGGGCTGTTCCTGCGCTGGACCGACGATCCGGCGGGTGTCAATTACGGCATAGGGAAGCGCCCGACCGCGGCGGGGCGCGGCAGCGGGGGGATGGATTTCGCGATTGCGCCCGGCGATCCCGCGCACAGCTTCCTGATCTATCGCCTCGAAAGCACCGATCCCGGTATCGCCATGCCCGAGGTCGGGCGTTCGACGGTGCATAAGGAGGGGACGGATTTGCTGCGGCAATGGATATCGGAGATGGATGCCCTGTAGGCCGGGACTCGATTTTGCAGCAAATCGTCATTGCGAGGAGCCGAAGGCGACGCGGCAATCCAGAGTAGCGTAAACCCGCTCTGGATTGCTTCCCCCGGCCTTCGCCGGGGTCGCAATGACGAGGCTTTGGTTTTCGGAGTCTTGCTAAAGATACCGAACTGACCGTAGGTCCACCCATGACCTCCCTCGTCCTCCACGATTATTTCCGCTCCTCGGCCAGCTATCGCGTCCGCATCGCGCTCAATCTGAAGGGGCTCGATTATGAGCGGGTCGAGGTCAGCCTGATCGCGGGCGAGCAGCGCAGCGATGCCTATCTGGAACAGAATGCGCAGGGTTTTGTCCCGATGCTCGTCGTCGATGGCGAACCGATCATCCAGAGCCTGGCGATCATCGACTGGCTCGACCGCGCCTTTCCCGAACCGCGGCTGATCCCCGACGAGGCCATGCCGCGCGCGGTCGCGCTGGCGCAGGCGCAGGTCGTCGCATGCGACATCCATCCGCTCAACAATCTGCGTGTGCTCAAATATCTGACCCGCGACCTAGGGCTCAACGAGCAGACCAAGGACCGCTGGATCGCGACCTGGATATTGCAGGGTTTCGAGGCATTGGAAGCGATGGCGGGCGAGGGGCGCTATCTCGGCGGCGACGCGCCGGGGATCGCCGACTGCTGCCTGGTGCCGCAGATGTACAATGCGCGGCGCTTCGAGGTGCCGCTCGACGCCTTTCCGCGGCTGGTCGAAATCGACGCGGCCTGCGCCGAGCATGACGCCTTCCGGCGCGCGCATCCCGACGCGGTGAAGGGAGCGTGATCCGGCTGCTGACCGGGATCGCGGCGCTGGCGTTGCCGGCGGCGGCGATGGCGCAGGAGATGGAGGGCGACGATCCCGACTATTGCCTGTGCAACGTCGGCCAGACGCCGCCCCGGATCATCGTCGTGACCGGCGCCGGGTCGCTGCGCCCTTCCGACGGCGACCGGATTCAGGCGTTCGCGGTGCTGCGCGACCTCGATCCGGGTCTCGGCGCGCGCATCGAGAACCGGTTGCGCGACGAAGCCGGGGTGGTGCAGTTCCGCCGCAGCGACGGCCGCAGCGCGCATCCGACGAGCCAGGGCGTGACGCTGCGCGGGCTCGGCGGCAATGCCTCCAGCCGCGCGCTGGTGACGCTCGACGGCGTGCCGCAGGCCGACCCCTTCGGCGGCTGGGTCGCGTGGAGCGCCTATGACGCGGTCGCGCTCGGCGGCATCGTCGTCGCGCGCGGCGGCGGCAGCGGGGCGGACGGTCCGGGCGCGCTCGCGGGAACGATCGGCCTCCATTCGGAGATGACGCGCGGCATCGCCGCGAGCGCCGCCTCCGGCAGCCGCGACGGCTGGGACGCGACGCTGAGCGCCGGGACGCGGCTCGGTGGCGGCGAGGTCGCGGTCGATGGCCGCTATAGCCGGGGCGATGGTTTCGCGCCCGTCGCGGCAGGGCAGCGCGGAGCCGTCGACCGCGCCGCGCCCTATGAGATGGGCGGGCTGGGCGTTCGCCTGCGCTTCGATGCTGGCGCCGCCAGCCGCGTTGAGGCGAGCCTGCGCGGCTTTTCCGACCGGCGTGACCGCGGTGTCGATTTCACCGCCAGCCGCATCGACGGCGTCGACGCCAGCCTGCGCTTCGTCCGTGACCCGCGCGCCGGAACGCAGTGGATCGCGCTCGCCTATGTCCAGCTTCGCGACATCGACACCGAATTCGCGAGCGTCGCGGCGGGCCGGGCCAGCGTCGCCCCGGCGCTCTACCAGCGGGTGCCGGCGACCGGGCTCGGCGCGCGCTTCGAATTGCGGCCCGCCTTCGGGACAGACAATCCGCTGCGCCTCGGCATCGACTGGCGGCGCACCGTCGGGCGCACCGAGGAGGATTATTTCTTCGCCGGCCTGATCCCCGGCCGCCACCGCGAGGCGGGCGGGAGCAGCGACACCGCGGGCCTGTTCGCCGAATGGACGGGAGGCGACGCCGACGCCGAGGGGCTGCTGTGGACCGCGAGCGGGCGCATCGACCGCTGGCGGCTCGGCGAGGGGCATCGCCTCGAGTATAATTTCGCCGGGCCGGTGATCGGCGACGATCGGTTCGCCGCGCGCAGCGGCTGGGAGGGCAGCGGGCGGATCGGGCTGCGCTGGAAGGCCGACGCGCTGTCGCTGCGCGCCGCCGCCTATCGCGGCTGGCGCCTGCCGACGCTCAACGAGCTCTACCGCCCGTTCCGCGTCGGCGCCGACGCGACGGCGGCCAACGAGATGCTGAAGCCCGAGCGGCTGTGGGGCGGCGAGATCGGCGCCGACTGGGACAGCGGCACGACGAAGGCGTCGGTGACTTTGTTCGTGGGCCGCCTGTCGAACGCGATCGCCAATGTCACGCTGGGGCAGGGGCCGGGCAATTTCCCCGGCGTCGGTTTCGTCGCGGCGGGAGCGACCTATAGTCGCCGCGAGAATCTCGACGCGATCGACAGCAAGGGCATCGAGTTCAGCGCCGAGCAGATCGTCGGGCCGCTGGCGCTGCGCGCGACCTGGGCGTTCACCGATGCGAAGGTCGATGCGTCGGGACCGGCGGCGGCGCTCGACGGGCGCCGGCCGGCGCAGATCGCGAAGCATGGCGGCAGCCTGTCGCTGCGCAGCCGCGGCGACGGGCCGTTCGGCGGCTTCGCGACGCTGCGCTACATGGGGCGGCAGAATGAGGACGATGTCGGCCTGCTGGTGCTGGGCGACGCGCTGACGCTCGACGCCGGGCTGTCGTGGCGGCTGAGCAAGGCAGTCAGCATCGAGGCGCGCGGCGAGAATCTGACCGATGCGCTGGTCCCGGCGGCCATCTCGTCGGCGGGGATCGTCGAACGCGCGGCGCCGCGCACCCTGTGGGCCGGGGTTCGGCTGTCCTTCTGAGCTTCAGCCGGACGCGGGCTTGCGCCACGCTGCGCTGAAACTTGCGCCCGCCATGCCGATCGACAGGCTGAGCGGGTGGAGCAGGCGCGCCAGCGCCCGCGCCGCTGTCAGTTTCGCCGCGCTCTGTCCCATCGCGGCGCGCGCGGCGCACCAGCGCGCGCCGCGGTCGGCGCGGTCGATATTCTCCCAGCCGCGGAATGCCCGCACGATCGGCAGCGGATTGACGCCGCGCTGCAGCGGTTCGCGGTGGCCGAGCAGCCGGTCGGCGGCGCGCGGCCAGTAATTGACCAGCCAGCGGCCCGAATGAACCTCACGCACGGCGATGCGGCTCGCGGTGCCGGAGATGAGCAGCAGGCCGCCCGGTTTCAGCACACGGCTCAACTCCGCCAGGACCACGGGCAGATGATCGGGCGCGACATATTCGAGCACGCTGATGCACAGAATTACATCGAAATCGCCGTCGGCGAAGGGCAGACCGCGCGTATCGGCAACGTGGCGCAGGTCGATGCGGTCCGACAGGCCGTGGCGCGCTGCATTGTGGCGGGCGAGCGTGATCGCCTGCGCATCGACATCGACGCCGGTCACCCGCGCGCCCATCGCCGCCGCGACGATCGAGCTCGCGCCATAGTTGCAGCCGAATTCGAGCAGCGCGGCGTCTGCAACCTCGCCGGCATAGGCGGCGAGCAGGTGCCGCACCTCGTTCCAGGCGACGGGGACATAGCCACCGCTCCAGCGGTCGTCGGGGTCGATCCCCATCGCCGCCGCCTCAGCGCGAAAGGCCGCGTCGGCCGCGGCATCGACCACAGCGGGGGCGACCGCGTCGGGCGCGGTGCGGGCGGGCGCCCGCATGGAATAGCTATGGGTCGCTTGCATGGTCTGTGCGTCATCCCTAACCGGCAGCCGTGAAATCATCCTTAACCGGCGGAAATCGGTGTCTTTCCGGTGGCGGCCTTGCGCCCGCCCGGCCAGCGGCTAAGGAAGATTCCGCCCCAGAGAAAAGGACGCCCCATGGCAGAGCAATATGACCTCATCATTCTCGGCTCCGGACCCGGCGGCTATGTCGCCGCGATCCGCGCCGCGCAATTGGGGCTGAAGACCGCGATCGTCGAGCGCGAGCTGCTCGGCGGCATCTGCCTCAACTGGGGCTGCATCCCGACCAAGGCGTTGCTGCGCTCGGCCGAGATCTATCATTATATGCAGCATGCGGGCGCATACGGGCTGAAGGCGGCGGAAATCAGCGCCGACATCGACGCGGTGGTGAAGCGGTCGCGCGGGGTCGCGAAACAGCTCAACCAGGGCGTCGCGCACCTGATGAAGAAGCACAAGATCGCGGTGCATATGGGCGAGGGCAAGCTCGTTGCGCCCGGCAAACTGGAGGTGAAGGGCGAGAAGGGCAGCGAGACGCTGACCGCCAAGAATATCATCGTCGCGACCGGCGCGCGCGCCCGCGACCTGCCCTTCGCGCCCGCCGACGGCAAGCGCATCTGGACCTATCGCCACGCGCTCGTCCCGCCCGAAATGCCGAAAAAGCTGTTGGTCATCGGATCGGGCGCGATCGGGATCGAATTCGCGAGCTTCTACAGCGACATGGGCGCCGAGGTGACGGTGGTCGAGATGCTCGATCGCCTGGTGCCGGTCGAGGATGCCGACGTGTCGGCCTTCCTCGAAAAAGCGCTGAAGAAACAGGGAATGACGATCCACACCGGCGCAGGCGTCGAGGAATTGAAGGCCAGTGCGAACGGCGTCACCGCCAAGATCAAGGGCAAGGACGGCAAGACGCAAAGCGCCGAGTATAGCCATGCGATCGTCGCGATCGGCATCGTTCCCAATAGCGAGAATATCGGGCTGGAGGCGCTCGGCGTGAAGACGACCAAGGGCCATATCGACACCGACGCGATGTGCCGCACCAATGTGCCCGGCATCTGGGCGATCGGCGACGTCACCGCGCCGCCGTGGCTCGCGCACAAGGCGATGCACGAATCGATCATCGCGGTCGAGGCGATCGCGGGCAATCACCCGCATGCGATGGACGTGCGCAATATCCCCGGCTGCACCTATTGCCGCCCGCAGATCGCCAGCGTCGGCCTGACCGAGGCAAAGGCGAAGGAGTTGGGCTACGAGGTGAAGGCGGGAACCTTTCCCTTCATCGGCAACGGTAAGGCGATCGCGCTGGGCGAGGCCGAGGGCTTCACCAAGACCGTGTTCGATGCGAAAACCGGCGAACTGCTCGGCGCGCACATGATCGGCGCCGAGGTCACCGAGCTGATCCAGGGCTATACGATCGGCAAGACCGCCGAACTGGTCGAGGACGACTTCATCGGCACCGTCTTCCCGCATCCGACGCTGAGCGAGACGATGCACGAAGGTGTGCTGGCGGCATTCGGACGGCCGCTGCATATTTGAAAATTCCGTCATCCCCGCACGGGCGGGGATGCAGCTTGGTCAACGCAGAAGAAGCAGGATTCCCGTTTTCGCTGGAATGACGAAAGAAGAGAAGGTGGGCGGCGAAACCGGGCGGTTGCTTCTTGTTGCGGCGTTGCTCGTCGCCGTCGTCCTGCTCGGCCTCGCGGTCGGCGCCGGATGGACGCAGGCCGCCGATCACGTCATCTCGGACGCGCTCGGACTGCGAGCCGGCGAAAGCAGCCCCGCGATGATCGCCTTCATGCAGGGCGTCAGCTGGGTGGGCGGCGGACTGCCGCGCTGGGGGATCGTCGTCCTGCTGTGCCTGCTCGTCTGGCGCTGGTGCGGGCCGCACTGCGCCGCGGCGCTCGCGGGGGCGTCGCTGCTGGCGAACCTCGCGTCGAGCCTGCTCAAGCTGGCGTTCGGCGTCGCGCGCCCCGACCTGATCCCGCATCTCGATCATGTATCGAGCGCCTCCTATCCCAGCGGCCATGCGACGAGTGCGGCCGTGGTCTATCTGCTGCTCGCCTGGCTCGCGCCGCCGCGCTGGCGCCCGCTTGCCTGGACGCTTGCGGGGGCGATGATCGTGTTGAATGGTCTTTCGCGCATCATGCTCGGGGTCCACTGGCCGAGCGATATCATCGGCGGAACCTTGCTCGGCGCGGCCTTCGCGCTGCTCGGCGTCTGGTGGGTCGGGAGGCCCGCGCGGGGCATCCTAAGGGAATCGTAAGCCCTTTTCGCTAGTCCCGCAGCCAGGAGTGGGAGTTTCTGTCATGCGCGCTTTCATCGGCTGGCTCTTCGCCCTCGTTCCGGTCGCCTATATCGGCTGGCTGCTCTGGCATTTTGCGGGCGTCGGCGGCGATACGATGGAGGGGATCGTCGGCATCGGGCTCGGCCCCACGGTGCTCGGCCTGTCGATCGTCGGGCTGCTGTTCCTGATCGGCCCGCTGGTGAAGATGATCCGCGTCGCATCGGGCGCCAACAAGGTGCCGGGCGGTGATTTGAAGGTCGGCGACGAGCTGCCCGCGACCGAAGGTTTCGACGCCGACGCCGCGCTCGCCCGCTATATGAGCAAGCGCGGCGAAATCCCGGCGACGTCGGACGAGGCTCTCTCGCCGCCCGCTACGCGCCCACAATTCGGACGCAAAGTCGCCTGACCGGCGATTTCAATCGAAATTCTGGCTGCGCTTGCCGCGTATCTGCCGCTCGATATCCTTGGCGATCAACGCGTCGATCCGGTCGCCGGTGGCCAGCAGCCTGTCGCGCTCCGCGGCCAGCTTCTTGCGACGAAGCGGCTTGGGATCGCGCGCGACCTGGGCATAGAATCGCACCGCGCGCACCCAGGGTGCGTCGGCGTCGGGCACATCCTCCATCGTTCGTGCAAAGGCGTCCGAAATGACCTGCAGATCGCCATCCTCGCCGCGCTCGAGGAACAACAGCAGCAACATGCCCTCGTCAAAGGCATAGCGGTTGCATGCACCGGCAAAGGCATCGGGATTGGCGGCCGCCAGTTCTTCCGGATCGCTCTTCGTCACCGGCACCTCATCTTCGCCGACCCGGCCATCGACCACGACATAACCCGGCATCGTCAGCGTTTCGGGCAGCGCGGCGCCGTGGATCAGCGTTTCGGGCACAAGCTCGATCACTCCCATGAAATCGTCTTCCTCGACGGGAAGTGCCCTGCCGACGCGCGCGAGGATGATCGCTTCCGCCGAAGCGGACAGTTCGAGAGTGGTCGGAACCTTGTAGCCGGAGATAAGGCTGCACGCTTGTGCGACCGGTGTTGCGGCCAAGCCAGCGAACAGCGCCGATGCAAAAATCATGTGCCTTTTCATCGCCCGGAACTTGTCGCCGATGATCCCCATTTGCAAGAGCCGGGGGCGTCGCTAACGTCGCCGTCATGGCCCAAGGAACCCACGACTTCGTCCCCGATCCGCGCAACGACGCGATCCTGATCAACGTCAACGGCGCGCTCGTCCCGCGTGCGGAGGCGAGCGTGTCGGTGTTCGACAGCGGTTTCATGCTCGGCGACGGAGTGTGGGAGGGGATTCGCGTTCACAAGGGGCGCATGGCCTTTCTCGACCAGCATCTGGATCGCCTGTGGGAGGGGGCGAAGGCGATCGCGATGGACATCGGCATTTCGCGCGCCGAACTGGAGCGGCGGCTCTACGACACGATCGGCGCCAACGGCATGGACGGATGCCATATCCGCCTGATGGTGACGCGCGGCATCCGCTCGACGCCCTATCAGGACCCGCGCGTCGTCATCTCGCCCGCGACGATCGTCATCATCGCCGAGCATAAGGACCCGCTGCCCGCGACGGTCGAAAAGGGACTGTCGCTGTTCACCGTCCATGTCCGCCGCGGCGACCCGGCGGTGCAGGACCCCAAGCTCAATTCGCACAGCAAGCTGAATTGCATCACCGCCTGCATCCAGGCGGCGCAGGCGGGCGCCGACGAGGCGTTGATGCTCGACCCGCACGGCTTCGTCGCGACGTGCAACTCGACGCATTTCTTCATCGTCCGCAAGGGCGAGGTGTGGACGTCGAGCGGCGATTACTGCCTGGGCGGCATCACCCGCGGCAACGTCATCCGCATCTGCTGCGAGGAGGGCATAACGGTGCATGAGAAGAATTTCTCGCTCACCGACGTTTATGGCGCCGACGAGGCGTTCGTGACCGGCACCTTCGCGGGCGTGGTGCCGGCGCACACGATCGACGGGCGCAAGCTGACCGAGGGCAGGGGGCCGATGGTTGAGCGGTTGCAGGGGCTTTACAAGGCGTTGATCGAGCGCGACGTCGCGGGGCGTGGGCGGCCGTGAGGGGCGCCATAAATAGGGACAGTCCCTATTTTTCGGGAGCAGTTGCAGCGATCCTGTCCGCCGTGCCGCGAAAAATAGGGACTGTCCCTATTTATGGGAAAGGGCGTTTCGCGTGACCCGCTGCATCCGCATCGCCATGTGGTCGGGGCCGCGCAACCTCTCCACGGCGATGATGCGCAGCTTCGGCAGCCGCCGCGATACGTTCGTCACCGACGAGCCCTTTTACGGCGCCTATCTGAAAGCGACGGGCGATCCGCAGCCGATGGCCGAAGCGGTCATCGCCGACATGGACTGCGACTGGGCGAGCGTCGCGCGGACCATGACGGGGCCGTGTCCGGCGGAAAAGCCCGTCTGGTATCAGAAGCATATGGCGCACCACATGGTCGGCCTCATCGCGCATCACGATCTGCCGGGGCTGCGCCACGCCTTTCTGATCCGCGATCCCGCGCGGGTCGTCGCCAGCTATGCCGCGAAGCGCGTCGCGGTGCGGCCCGAGCATCTCGGCACCGCCAAACAGGTCGAGTTTTTCGACCGCGAGGCCGACCGGATCGGCCATGCGCCGCCGGTGATCGACAGCGCCGACATCCTGCGCGATCCGCCCGCGATGCTGGCGAAGCTCTGCACCGCGCTCGGCATCGGCTGGGACCCGGCGATGCTGCGCTGGGAGGCCGGGCTGCGCGACACCGACGGCATCTGGGCCTCGCATTGGTATGACGCGGTGGCGGGGAGCACGGGCTTCGGCGCGCCCGAGGGAGCGGCGCCCGAACTGACGGCCGAGGCGCGGGCGGTCGCCGATGCGTGCCGGTCGGATTATGAATATCTGGCGGGGCATAGAATCGGAACTTAACCCCTCCTCTTCAGAGGAGGGGCAGCGAGACTTACGCGCTTGCGCGTTAGTCGCAGCGGGGTGGTGTTCCTTCGCCGGCGTCCACCACCCCAACCCCTCCTCTGAAGAGGAGGGGCTTTTCGGTTGGCGCTGAACTTTCCGCTGTCCTAATTTTCCCGCCTTTGCCATCACATATCCGGGCATCCACAACAGGCGGGACGGACATGCAATCGAGAGTGAAGTTCGGGACTTTTCTGCGGGGAATCGCGTTCGGCGGCGCCGCGCTCCTAGCGGTCTCCGCCGCGACTGCGCAGGCGCAGGACGGCGCCGGCCAGACCGTCATCACCGCCGCGCGCTACATCGACGTGCTGTCCGGCAGGACGGTCGAGTTTCCCGCGATCTTCGTCGGCGCCGACGGGCGCATCACCGGCATCGCCGATGCGCGCACGGTGCGCTGGGGATCGGACGTCAGGCATATCGACCTCGGCGAGCGGACTTTGCTCCCCGGCCTGATCGACATGCACGTCCATCTCGACGGGCCGGCCGACATTGGCGGATATGGCGCATTGGGATTCACCGACAGCTTTTGGGGCATGACGGCGGTCAAGAATGCCCGCGACATGCTCGACGCGGGCTTCACCACGGTCCGCAACCTCGGGTCGGGCAACCGCAACGATATCGGGCTGAAGCAGGCGATCGATGCGGGCTATGCGGTGGGGCCGCGCATCGTCCCGGCGGGCTATGCGCTCGGCGCGACCGGGGGACATTGCGACAGCACCTATCTGCCGCCCAGCCTCGAGAAGAAGGACGGCAAGGAGGAAGGGATCGGCGATTCTCCCGACGAGCTGCGCTATCAGGTCCGCCGCCAGCGCAAATATGGCGCGGAGGTGATCAAGGTCTGCGCGACCGGCGGCGTCTTTTCGCGCAACACCGAGCCGGGGCAGCTGCAGGTGCCCGAGAACGAGCTGCGCGCCATCGCCGACGAGGCGCATCAATGGGGTGTGCGCGTCGCCGCGCATGCGCATGGCACGAGCGGGATCAAGGCGGCGATCGCGGCGGGGATCGACACGATCGAGCATGTCAGCCTGCTCGACGACGAGGGCATCCGCATGGCGCTGGCGCGCAAGCAGCCGGTGTGGTTCGCGATGGATATCTTCAACACCGAATATACCCAGTCGGAAGGCGCCAGGAACGGCGTTCTGGAGGACAATCTGCGGAAGGACCGTGAGATCGCGCAGATCCAGCGCGACAATTTCCGCAAGGCGGTGAAGGCGGGCGTGCGAATCGTCTTCGCCTCCGACGCCGGGGTGATGCCGCACGGGCAGGTCGGCGGGCAGTTCCGCGTGATGGTCGAATATGGCATGACGCCGCTGCAGGCGATCCAGGCGGCGACCAATGTGGCGGCCGAGGCGCTCGACCGCGACAGGGACGTCGGGGCGATCGCGGTCGGCCGCTATGCCGACATCATCGCGGTCGATGGCGACCCGCTGGCGAATGTGCGCGAGCTGGAAAGCGTCGATGCGGTGGTGAAGGGCGGGGTGCTGGTGAAGGGCGGGTAACGCCTACACCACCAGCCGATCCACCATCGCCTCGCGCATGTCGGGCGTGAAGTTCAGCACCGCCTCGGCATAGGTTGCTACATCGCCATGATCGCGGCGCACCGTCGCGAGCGCGGCGTCGAGATAGGCGGGGTTCACCGACATCAGCGCGCGCACCGCCTCGTCCTTGATCTCCGCGCCATAGCGCGCGCGGACGTGGGCGGCGCCCTGTGCGATGCGTTCCTCGATCTTGCCGGCGGTGTTGGTCAGCAGATAATCCTGGATCAGGTCGTCCTCATGCACGCCGAGCAGGCGGTGGACGACCGCGACGGCGAAACCGGTGCGGTCCTTGCCCGCGACGCAGTGGACGAGGCTGGGCGCGTCATATTCGGCGAGCGCGGCGAGATAGAGGCGCAGCGTCGCGACCAGCGCGGGGCGATAGGGCATGCCCGCATAGGTGTCGATCATCCGCGCCCGCGCTGTCTCGGCGTCGATTGCGCCGCCCGCGGCCTGGAGGTGCGGGGCGAGGCCCGCCGTGACGCCGCCGGCGAACAGCACGCGCGCCGAGAAATTCTCGCTGCGGCGGCAGGGGTGGATTTCGCGCTCGTCGTCGCCGCGCAGGTCGATGACGGTTTCGAGGCCGAGCGCGTCGAGCGCGGCGAGGTCGTCGTCGGTCGCGGTCTCATGATGCGCCGAGCGCCACAGCATGCCGTCCCTGAGGCGCCCGCCGCCCTCGACGTCGTAGCCGCCGTAATCGCGAAAATTGTGGATGCCGGACAGCGGCAGGACGCGGTCGGCGATCATGGTCAGTCTCCTGTGAAAACGGGATCGCGCTTCTCGACGAAGGCGTCGATCGCCTCGCGGTTGTCGGCGGTCTCGTGGACGATCGCCTGATAGGCGGCGCTGAGTTCGAGGATGTCGCTCATCCGGCTGTGCTGCGCCTCGCGGAGCAGGCGCTTGGTCAGCCGCAGCGCGCGCGGCGGGTTGCAGACGATGCGCTCGGCGATGGTGATGGCGCGGTCGAGCAGTTCGGCGTCGGGCACCACCTCGGTGACGAGGCCATAGTCCTTCGCCGTCGCCGCGTCGAAGCGGTCGCCGGTCAGGAACAGCTCGGCGGCGCGCGGATAGCCGAGCACCCTTTGCAGCAGCCACGCCCCGCCGTCGCCGGGAACGATGCCGACCTTGATGAAGCTGCACGCGAATTTCGCGCTTTCGGCGGCGATGCGGATGTCGCAGGTGCAGGCGAGGTCGCAGCCGAGGCCGATCGCATGGCCGTTGACCGCGGCGATCATCGGCACCTCGCAGTCCATCAGCGCGCGGATCACCGCCTGCACGCCCTTGCGGTAGTTGGCGCGGGTGGAGTCGGGCTGGTCGAGCACACCGATGCCGGTGCGGTCCTTCATGCCCTTCAAATTGCCGCCGGCGCTGAACGCCTTGCCGCTGCCGGTCAGGATGATCGCGCTGACGCTACGGTCGTCGCCGAGGGCGCGCAGCGTCTCGATGATGTCCTGGCAATCTTCGTGGGTGCCGATCGCGTTCATGCTCTCGGGCTTGATCATCGTCAGGATCGCGATCTTGCCGCGCCGCTCGACGCTCAGAAATTCGCCCATGATAGTCTCCTTGTCGGCGGCGTCAGGCTACGCCCGCGCGCCGCCGCGTGCAAGTTCAGCGCACCGCGCCGCCGTCGCGCAGCGCCGCGATTTTCTCCGCATCATATCCGAGCGCAGCGAGCACTGCGTCGCCGTCGGCGCCGACCGCCGGCGCCTGTCGCGGTGTGTCGGCGACCGTCGCCGAATAGCGCGGCGCCGGCGCCGGGTGCGGCACGCCCGCGACGGTGACGAAGGTTTCGCGCGCGACATTGTGCGGGTGGAGCGGCGCCTCGCTGAGTGACAGGACGGGGGCGAAACAGACGTCGGTCATCTCCATCAGCTCGCACCATTGGTCGCGCGTCTTCGTCGCGAACAGCGCGGCGAGTTTTTCCTTCTTCGCCGGCCAATTCTCCTGATCGTCCTGCACGTCGAAATCGGGATCGGCGTCGAGCCCGGTCTTGGCGCGCAGCAGCGCATAGAATTGCGGCTCGATCGACCCGATCGAGATGAACTTGCCGTCGCTGCACCTATAGGTGTCGTAATAGGGCGCGCCGCCGTCGAGCCGGTTCACGCCCGCCTCGTCCCGGATCATCCCGGCGCCGTGGAACCACCAGCTCATCCCCGCGAGCAGCGCCGAACCGTCGGTCATCGCGCAGTCGATCACCTGGCCCTCGCCGGTCTTCGCGGCGTGAAGCAGCGCGCTCGCCATGCCGAAGGCAAGCATCATCCCGCCGCCGCCGAAATCGCCGACATAGTTGACCGGCGGCACCGGCTTCTCGCCCGCGCGGCCGATGGTGTGCAGCACGCCCGACAGCGAAATGTAATTGATGTCGTGGCCCGCCGCCTGCGCATAGGGGCCGAACTGGCCCCAGCCGGTCATGCGGCCGTAGACGAGCCGTGGATTGTCGGCGAGCAGCACGTCGGGGCCGAGGCCGAGCCGCTCCATCACGCCGGGACGATAGCCCTCGATGATGCCGTCGGCGCTCCTGCACAGGTCGCGCGCGGTCTGCACCGCGTCCGGATTCTTCATGTCGAGCGAGATGGAGGTGCGATTGCGCGACAAGGGATCGCGCGGGTCCATGAAGCCGCCGGGGCGGTCGATGCGGATGACCTCGGCGCCATGATCGGCGAGCATCATGCCGCAGAAGGGGCCGGGGCCGATGCCGGCGAATTCGATGATGCGGATGCCTTGAAGCGGTCCTGCCATGTCTCTCTTCTCCCTTGGTTCAGGTGGCCATGCCGGTGCCGGTTGGGCAGGGCAAGGCCAAAACGCTTTGTGTCGGTGGGTGAAATCGCCGTGCAGCCGCTTTGTCACAAAGCGCGCCTATCGGCTGCGACGAAACCGCATATCGGAGTCGCAGACGATGCTGGATCGCCGGAGTTTCGCCATGACCGCGCTCGCCTTCACCGGCCTCGCGCTGCAGAGCCGCGCGGTGGCGGGCGGGATGATGGCGGTCGACCCGGGCTATGGTCCGCTGCAGCGCGACCCGGCGGGGCTGATCGACCTGCCGCCGGGCTTTTCCTATCGCATCGTCTCGCAGCTCGGCGACGCGATGAGCGACGGGCATCGCGTTCCCGACCGCGCCGACGGCATGGGCTGCTTCAAGCTGGGCCGCGGCAAAATCGCACTGGTGCGCAATCACGAACTGCTGCCGAAGCATCTCGCTGACGGGCCGCTGGCGCCGGGCGCGGCAGTGCCGGACGGGGCGTATGACACGATCGGCGGTGCGGCGCTGCCCGGCGGAACGACGACGCTGGTGCTCGACAGCGATACGCTGGCGGTCGAGAAGCAGTATCTCAGCCTGCTCGGCACGATCCGCAACTGTTCGGGCGGGGTGACGCCGTGGGGCAGCTGGCTGAGCTGTGAGGAAAGCGTTGCCGGTCCCGCCGACGGTGTGGGGAAAGCGCATGGCTGGATCTTCGACGTGCCTGCCGACGCCGGAAAGCTGGTGAAGGCCGAGCCGCTCAAGGCCATGGGCCGCTTCAACCGCGAGGCGGCGGTGGTCGATCCGCGCACCGGCATCGTCTATATGACCGAGGACCGCGACGACAGCCTCTTCTATCGCTTCCTGCCCGACGACGCGGGCGCCCTGCACAGGGGCGGGCGGCTTCAGGCGCTGGCCTTCGACGACAAATGGCTGCGCGACAGCCGCAACTGGAACGGCTTCAAATGGCCGCCGGGAAGCTGGCAGTTCGCGCGCTGGATCGACCTCGACAACCCCGAAAGCCCGCTCGACGATTTGCGCGCGCGCGGCGCGAAGAAGGGCGCCGCCGTCTTCGCGCGCGGCGAGGGCATCCACTGGGGCAAGGACGAGCTCTATTTCACCTGCACCTCGGGCGGGCGGGCCAAGCAGGGGCAGATCATGCGCTACCGCCCCTCGCGCTACGAAGGCAAAGCCCGCGAAAAGGCGATGCCGGGGCGCATCCAGCTCTTCCTCGAATCGACCGATCCCCGGCAATACAGCTTCGGCGACAATCTGACCGTCGCGCCGAACGGCCATCTGATCGTCTGCGAGGATCAATATGGCGACACGGTCGACAATCATCTGCGCGGGGTGACTCCCTTTGGCGAGGTCTATGCCTTCGCGCGGATACGGACGCAGACCGAACCGGCGGGCGCCTGTTTCTCGCCCGACGGCAGGACGATGTTCGTCAATCTCTACAGCCCGACGAAGACGCTCGCGATCCGCGGGCCGTTCTGACCGGTTCCCCTCCCGCAAGCGGGAGGGGCTAGGGGAGGGCATGTCGAAGCGAGCGCGGACCGGAACAGGCCCTCCCCCGACCCCTCCCGCAAGCGGGAGGGGAGAAGACGCGATCAAATCCGCTCGATGACGATCGCCGGGGCCATGCCGCCCGCGGCGCACATGGTGACGAGGCCGTAGCGGCCGCCCGAGCGTTCGAGCTCGTCGAGCGCGGTGCCGATCAGGATCGAGCCGGTCGCGCCGATCGGGTGGCCGAGCGCGCAGGCGCCGCCGTTGATGTTCACCTTCGCGCGGTCGAGATCGAGATCGCGGATGAACTTCTCGGCGACCACCGCGAAGGCCTCGTTGATTTCCCAGACGTCGATGTCGTCCTTGGTCAGCCCCGCTTTTTCGAGCACCTTCTTGGCGGCCGGAACGGGCGCGTTGAGCATCAGCGTCGGATCGTCGCCCTGATTGGCATAGGCGACGATGCGCGCGCGCGGTTTCAGCCCGTGCTTGTCGGCATAGTCCTTCGAGGTGAGCAGCAGCGCGGCGGCGCCGTCGACGACGCCCGACGAATTGCCCGCATGGTGGACGCCGGTCCACTGAAGGTCGGGGTAGCGGCGCTGAATCTGCTTGGCGAAGGTGACGCCGCCGCCGAGGTCGAAGTCCTTGAGCGCCTCGAAGCTCGGCTTGAGCGCGGCGAGACCTTCGGCGGTGGTTTCGGGACGCGGGAATTCCTCGCGGTCGAGTGCGACCGAGCCGTCCTCGTTCAGGACCGGAACCACGCTTTTCGCGAAGCGGCCTTCCTTGATCGCGACGTCCGCACGGCGCTGGCTTTCGAGCGCGAGCGCATCGACGGCTTCGCGGCTGATGCCTTCGAGCGCCGCGATCGCGTCGCCGCACACGCCCTGGTGCGACTGCGGATGGAGTTCGTCGAGCGCGGCGTTGCCCGATCCCATGCCGAGCGGCTTGAGGCCGGCATTGGCTTCCTCGGCGCCGATCGTCGCGGTGTAGCTCATCATCTCGGTGCCGCCCGCGATGACGCAATCCTCCATGCCCGACATGACGGTCGCGGCGGCGAAGTTCACGCTGCTGATACCGCCGCCGCAGAAGCGGTCGAGCGTCGTGCCCGACGCCTTGGTGTCATAGCCCGCCGCGAGCGCGGCCATGCGGCCGAGGTCGCCGCCCTGCTTGCCCTTCTGCGTCGAGGTCGACCAGATGATGTCGTCGACGGTCGTGGTGTCGAGGTTGTTGCGCTCCTTGATCGCCTTCAGCACCGTCGCGGCGAGATGCTGCGGGTGCAGGTGCGACAGCGCGCCCTTGCCGGGCTTGCCGATCCCGCGCGGGGTGCGGACGGCGTCGATGATATAGGCTTCGGACATCACACAGGTTCCTTCTCTGAGGGGATTCGATTAGCGGGGCGCCATGCGGATCGCGCCGTCGAGGCGCACCGCCTGGCCGTTGAAATAGCTGTTGCGGACCATCTCCATCGCGAGGCTGGCATATTCCTCGGCCTTGCCGAGCCGCTTGGGGAAGGGAACCGCGGCGCCGAGGCTGGCGAGCACCGGTTCGGGCAGGCCCGCGACCAGCGGCGTCTTGAACACGCCGGGCATGATCGAATTGACCCGGATGCCGAGGTCCATCAGGTCGCGCGCCATCGGCAGGACGAGGCCGTTCACCCCCGCCTTCGCCGAGCCGTAGATGACCTGGCCGATCTGCGCGTCCTGCGCGGCGACCGAGGCGGTGAGGATGATCGCGCCGCGCTCGCCGTCCTCGAGTTCGGGCAGCGTCGCCATGCCTTCGGCCGAGATCGACGCGATGCGGTAGCTGGCGGTCAATATGCCCGCGACGCCATAGGCATAATCCTCGGTCGGTGTGCGGCGGAAGGTGCCGCTCGCCTTGTCGAAGGCCAGCGTCTTGCCGCGGCGCGAGGTCATCGCGCAGTGGACGCAGATGCGTTCCTGTCCGTGCGCTGCGCGCGCCGTCGCATAGCCGTCGAGGACCGACTGCTCGTCGGTGATGTCGACATGGACGAACAGGCCGCCGATCGACGCCGCGACCTCTTCACCGAGCGCGTCGTTGATGTCGAAGATGGCGACCTTGACGCCCGCCGCCGCGAGCGCCTCGGCGGTCGCGCGGCCGAGGCCGGAGGCGCCGCCGGTGACGACGGCGGCCGTGGTGGAATCGATCTTCATGGCGCTCCTCCTCAGGCCGGAATCTGGTTGAACGGCACGCCCTTGTCGGGGCGGTGATCCTGCGGCAGGCCGAGAATCTTCTCGGCGATGGTGTTGAGCAAGGTCTCGTCTGACCCGCCCGCGATGCGCCCCGTGGGGGCGTTGATCCAGCTCGCCGTCCAGTCTTCCTTCTGCGAGGCGTGGTCGTCGTAGTGGAAGCCGCCCGACCCCTGCAGGTCGATCGCGAGTTCGGACAGTTTCTGGCGCGAGCGCACCGCGACCAGCTTGTTGAGCGAGCCTTCGGGGCCGGGCGTCATGCCCGCCTGCATCATCGCCATCGCGCGCGCAGTGATCGACTGGAGGCCGTTGCGCATCGCATAGTTGCGCGCGATCTGCTGGCGGATGCGGCCGTCCTTGATGGCGGGTTTGCCGTTGAGGCTGGTTTCTTTCGCCAGATCGACGAACAGGTCGAGGTGCGGGCCGAAACCCGCGCTGTCGGTCGCGACATAGCGTTCGATCATCAGCGTCGCGATGGCGACCGCGAAGCCGCCGCCGACCGGCGACATGCGGTGATCGTCGCTGATCTTCACATCGTCGAAGAACACCTCGTTGACGTGGCTGTCGCCGCCGACGAGCTTGATCGGGCGCACGGTGACGCCCGGCGCCTTCATGTCGACCCAAAAGTAGGTGAGCCCCTTGTGCTTGGGCACATTGGGGTCGGTGCGCACGACGATGACGCCATAGTCGCTATACTGCGCCCAGCTCGTCCAGACCTTCTGGCCGTTGATCTTCCAGCCGTTGCCGTCCTGCTCGGCGCGGGTGCGCAGCCCTGCGAGGTCGGAACCACCCGCGGGCTCGGAGAAGAGCTGGCACCAGATTTCCTCGCCCTTCAGCGCCTTGAGCACGCGGGTCTTCACGAAGTCCTTGTCGCTGCCGAACTGCATCAGCACCGGGATCGGCATGCCGAGCGAGATGCCGAAATAGAAGCTCGGGAAACCATGCTTCATCTCTTCGGTGTCGAAGGTCACCTTTTCGAGATGACCAAGGCCCTGGCCGCCATATTCGGTCGGCCAGTTGATCCCGGCATAGCCCGCGTCGAACTTGGCGCGCTGATATTGGCGGGCGAGCGCGAGGTCGTCGGCTTCGGACAGGCCCTTGCGCGCCTCCTTGCCATAGGTCGGCACCATCGAGCGCAGCCAGGCGTCGGCCTTGGCGCGATAGGCGGTGAGATCGCTCATGCCGCTTCTCCCGTCAGGCGGTCGACGAGTATGTCTTCCCAGAACAGCAGATTGCCCTGCTCGATCGCGAGGCTGCGCGCGCGGCGCGTGTGGAGGTGGAGCCCCAGCTCCCAGGTCACGCCGATGCCGCCGTGGATCTGCACGCAGTCGCGCGATGCCGTGTCATAGGCCTCGGTCGCCGAGATGCGCGCGGCGGCGGCGGCGGTGACGAAATCGGCCTGGCCTTCGCGCGATGCCGCGTGGATGCAATTGGCGCGGGCGAGCTCGACGAGCCCGTAAAGCTCGGCGATGCGGTGCTTGATCGACTGGAAGGCGCCGATCGGCTGGCCGAAGGCGCGGCGGGTGACGGCATAGTCGCGCGCGACCTCCATCATCGCCTCGGCGCCGCCGGTCTGTTCGTGCGCGGTGATCACCGCCTGCAGGGCGAGGATGTGGAGCGCCGCGTCGCGCGCCGCCGCGCCGCCGACGAGCGTTTCGGATGGGGTCTGCGAAAAGACGAGGTCGGCGAACAGCCGGCTGTTGTCGAAACTGTCGATCGCCTTGCGCTGGACACTCGCGAGATCGGCGACGACCAGCGCCGGCATGCCGGGACCGTTGGCGAACACCACGGCGATATCGGCGGCGAGTCCGCCCGAAACGCCGGTCGCCGTGCCGTCGAGCCGGTCGCCGGTCAGCGTTACCGCCGGACGGGCGGGCAGGGCGTCGGGGCCTGACGCGAAGGCGATGGCGCCGATCGTCTCGCCGCTGGCGAGGCCGGGGAGCCATTTCGCCTTCTGTTCGTCGGTGCCGTAAAGCTCGATCGCCTTGGCGGCGCCGAAGCTGGCGGTCAGAAAGGGCGCGCCGCTGAGGCTGCGGCCCGCCTGATGCGCGATCAGCCCCAGTTCGACGAGGCCGAGGTCGAGCCCGCCATAGGCTTCGGGAAGGGCGAGGGCGGTCCAGCCCTGTTCCTTCGCCGTCGTCCAGAAGCCCTCATGCCAGGCGCCGGTGGTTTCGAGCAGCGGTAGCAGCTCGTCCTTGTTCACCCGGGCTTCGAGCACGCGCCGCGATTCGGTCGCGATCGCCTGCTGCCCCTCGTCGTATAAGATCGACATGCGCCTTCGAGTCCTCACCCTTGGTCGTTGGAGTCCATCAACCGGACGTTGACGTAAACGTCAAGTAGAATTGACGCTACGGCTAGCGGACAGTGAATTTCTTGGCCTTGTCGGCCATCAGCGCGGCGCGGTCGACCTGCGGCACGCCGACGGGATTGCCGATCTGGCAATATTTGAGGCCCTGTTGCAGCGCGACCGAGCGCGGCAGGTCGAGCGACTGCCAGATCGCCTTGACCGATCCCGCGGTCGCGGCGGGCGGTTTGGCAGCAATCGTCGCAGCCAGTTCCGCGGCGCGCGGCCACAGATCTTCGAGCGCGGTGATCTCGCTGACGAGGCCGATGCGCAGCGCGGTTCCCGCGCCGATCCGCTCGTCGTTGCCGAGCAGCACCATGCGCAGCACGTCGTGCAGCGGCATATGATAGGTCATGCCGATCGGTTCGAGCGCGCTCGTCATGCCATAGGTGACATGCGGGTCGAAGAAGGTCGCCTCTTCGGAGCAGATGATGATGTCGCTTTCGTTGAGCCAGTAGAAGGCGCCGCCCGCCGCCATGCCGTGAACCGCGGCGATCACCGGCTTCCAGCAGTTCATCGACTTGGGGCCGAGATAATTGCCGGGGTCCTCGCAGTGCCAGATATTCGCGAGATCGACGACCGCCTGACCGGGCTTCTGCGATTCCTTCACATCGACCCCGGTACACCAAGCCTTGCCCGGCGCGGCGCGCAGGACGCAGCAGTGGATATCGTCCTCCTGCCCGATCCACTTCCACAGATGCTCGAATTCGTTCATCATCCGCCTGGTGAAGCTGTTCATCGCTTCGGGGCGGTTGAGCGTGATCGTCGCGACATGGTCGGCGACATCGACGAGGATGGTTTCATATTGCATGGCCAGCTTCCCCTCCGGGCGTTTGTCATGGTTGACCTAGTTATACAACTCGCTATGACATGGATCGCAACATCAGGGCAAGGGCTGCGATGAATTTCGACCTCAGCGATGAACAGAAAATGCTCGGCGAGCAAGCCCGCGCGCTGCTTTCGGACCTGTCGTCCTTCGACCGGCTGCGTAGCCTGATCGATTCGGGCGCCGAATGGGACGAGCCGCTGTGGCGCGCGCTCGCCGACATGGGCTTTCTGGGCGCGGCGATTCCCGAGGCGCATGGCGGGCTCGGGCTCGGCGCGCTCGACCTCGGCGTGATCATGGAGGCGCTGGGCGGCGCCAATGCCGCGGTGCCCTTCATGAGTTCGATCGTGCTCGGCGCTGAAGCGATCCGGCTGGCGGGCAGCGAGGCACAGAAGGCGGCATGGCTGCCGAAGCTGGCGAGCGGCGAGGCGGTGGCGACCTTTGCCTATGCCGAGGGACCGGGGCCGGTGTTCGCGAGCGGCGCGAAGCTCGACGGTGGTAAGCTGAACGGTGCCAAGTCACCGGTCGCCGACGCGGGCATCGCCGACATCGCGGTGGTGCTGGTTTCGGGCGGCGGCTTCGCGCTCGTCGAACTCGACCAGCCCGGCATTACGCGCACGAAGCTCGACAGCTTCGACCAGCTTCGCCCGCATTACCGGCTCGATTTCGCCGATGCCGCCGCCGAGTCGATGCCGGGCGCGGGCAAGCTCGACCGGCTGATCGACCAGGCGGCGGTGCAGGCGGCGTTCGAGGCCGTGGGCGCTGCTGAAGCCTGCCTCCACATGGCGCGCGACTATGCGATGGAGCGGCAGATTTTCGGGCGCCCGCTCGCCGGCTATCAGGCGATCAAGCACAAGCTCGCCGATGTCGCGGTGGCGACCGAATTGGCGCGCTCGAACGCCTATTATGGCGGCTGGGCGGCCGAATCCTCGCCCGACGATCTGCCCGCGGCGGCGGCGGCGGCGCGGCTTTCGGGGATCAAATGTCTCGAGATGGCGGCGCGCGAGAATCTGCAGGTGCATGGCGGCATCGGCTATACCTTCGAGGCGAACTGCCATTTCTATTACCGGCGCGAACGGATGCTCGCCGTGCATCTCGGCGGGCGGGGCTATTGGGCCGACCGGCTGCTGAACGCGCAACCGGGCAGTCAGGCGAAGGCGGCGTAGGATGGATTTCAATGACAGCCCCGAGGAAGCCGCCTTCCGCGCCGAAGCGCGCGCATGGCTCGCGGCGCACGCCCCTGCGCACGAACTGCCGGCGGGCGTTGCCATGCCCGACACCGAAGAGGCCGATCGCGGCCGCGCCTGGATGCGCGAGCTTTACGCGGGCGGCTGGTCGGGCCTGACCTTCCCGAAGGCGCTCGGCGGGCGCGGCGCGTCGGGGATCGAGGCGGTGATCTTTGCCGAGGAGGAAGGGAAATATCGCCTTCCCAAGGGACCCTTCACCTCGATCGGCACCGGCATGGCGCTGCCCGTCATCGCGAAGCACGGCAATGACGAGCAGAAGGCGCGCTTCATCGAAGCGACGCTGAAGGGCGACATCACCTGGTGCCAGCTTTTCTCCGAGCCCGCCGCCGGGTCCGACCTCGCCGGACTGCGGACCAAGGCGGTGCGTGCGGACGATGGGTCGGGCGACTGGATCGTCAACGGGCAGAAGGTCTGGTCGAGCTGGGCGCATCTGACCGACTGGGGCATCCTCGTCGTGCGCACCGACCCGACCGTGCCCAAGCACAAGGGGCTGACCTTCTTCGTCGTCGACATGAAGACGCCGGGGATCGAGACGCGCCCGATCCGCCAGATTTCGGGCGCGAGCGAGTTCAACGAGACCTTCCTGACCGACGTGCGCATTCCCGATGCCAACCGCCTCGGCGCCGAGGGCGAGGGCTGGGCGTGCTGCATGACGGTGCTGATGGGCGAGCGGCTGGGGTCGGGCGCGCATCGCAGCGGGATCGAGCCGCTGATCGACTATGCCGCCGCGACCCCCGACGGCCACGGCGGGACGATGCTCGACGATCGTTCGATCCGCCAGCAACTCGCCGAAGCACTGGCCGAGGAGCAGGGTGAGCGCTTCTTTCAGGCGCGGCTGCGCACCATGGTGTCGAAGGGCGAGAATCCCGGTGCGCTCGCGGGGATGGTCAAGCTGGCCTATGCGGCGCGCTATCAGAAGACCAACGGCCTGGCGCTGGAGCTGCGCGGGCTGGCCGGGATAGCGCCCGAGGCGGGCGATACCGCGACCGGCGACGTGCAGTATGATTACATCTATTCGACCGTGATGCGTATCGCGGGCGGTGCCGACGAGGTTCTGCTCAACCAGATCGCCGAACGCGTGCTGGGGATGCCCGGCGAAGTGCGGATGGACAAGGATGTGCCGTTCGAGAAATTGAAGGGGTGAGCCGTTCTTAGCCCCTCCCCTTCAGGGGAGGGGTTGGGGTGGGGGCCAGCGAGATAACGCAAGGCCGACGGCCCCACCCGCTGCGACTAAGCCAGCAAGCTGGCAAGTCTCGCTGCCCTCCCCTGAAGGGGAGGGATTAAATCAAGCCGCCCGCCGCCGCGCTTCCGCGGCCTTCGCCAGCGGTTCCGCCAGCTCCTTCTTCAATATCTTCCCGTTCGGGTTGAGCGGCATCGTGTCCAGCACCACCAGCGTGCGCGGCACCTTGTTGTCGGCGAGATGCTGCTTGCAGAAGGCGAGGATGTCGTCGGCGCTCGCTTCGCCGCATCCGGGGCGCAGCGTCACCGCCGCCGCGATGTCCTCGCCCAGCACCTCGTGCGGCACCCCGACGACCGCCGCCTGCTGCACCGCCGGGTGCAGGTGCAGCGCGGTCTCGATCTCCAGCGGGGTGATGTTGTAGCCGCCGCGGATGATCAACTCCTTCGACCGGCCGGCCATGATCAGGTCGCCGTCGGCATCGACGAAACCGAGGTCGCCGGTCTTGGTCCAGCCGCCCTTGAAGCTTTCCGCGGTCGCTTGCGCGTCGTTCCAGTAGCGGCGCGGATGTTTCTGCCAACCATAGATTTCGCCGACGACACCGGCTTCGGTGACGACATTCCCCGCCTCGTCGCGGATTTGCATGTGCGGCGGCAGCTTGCCGACGCAGCCGGGTTTCATCACCTGCGCCTGGCTGGAGGTGCCGAGCCCGACGCCGCCCTCCGACATGCCATAGCTGTTGCGGATGCGCAGGTGCGGCCAGAGTTCCGCCGCGCGCTTCACCGAATCGTGCGGCAGCGGCGCGGTGCCGGTCATCAGATATTTGACGTCGGCGAGGTCGTAGTTGCCGGCCTCGGGATGATCGAGGATCAGGCGGAGCATCGACGGCACCAGATAGATGAGGTTGGGCTTCTTCTCCGCCGCCAGTTCCAGAAAGCCCTTCGGGTCGAATTTCGGCTGGGTGATCGCGGTTGCGCCGCCGCGCGCGGGCAGCATGACGATGCCGATATTGCCGCCCGACCCGGTCAGCGGCAGCGCGCTGAGCGTCGAACGCGACCGGTCCATGTTGCGCCCGGTGACGTTCGTCATCAGGTCGGGGTGCGACACGACGACGCCCTTGATCTTGCCCGTCGTCCCCGAGGTGCCGAGGATTTCGGCATCGGCGTTCGGATCGAGGCTCGCCTGATCGGGCAGCGCGGCGATGTCGCGCGGCATGGCCTCGGCGTGCCAGCAGCCCGCGAGGTCGAGGTCCTTCACCAGATCGGGCGCGTCGGTGATGCAGAAGCGTGGTTCGCACAGCGCCGCATAATCGGCGATTTCCCTAGGGTTGAGCCGCGTGTTGATCGGGCAGGCGATGCCGCCCGCGCGGAACACGGCGAACACCGCGATCGCCATTTCGACCGCATGCGCGTTGCTGATCGGCAGGAAGACGCGGTCGCCCGGAACGAGCCCTGCCGCCGCCAGCCCGCCGCCCACCTCGTCGGCCTCGCGGTCCCATTCCGCGAAGCTGATCTGCCGCCTGATATCGTCGTGCGCGATGTCGTCGGCCTGGTGGCTGGCGCGCACCTTCAGCGCATCGCTGATGCGGCGAACTTGCATTACGGCTTTATCCCCTTGCGTCACTGTTGAGCATGTATTACCTAGTTATATAACTCGTGACAAGGGAGATAGTGATGGCCGAGGCGAAAAGCGACATCAAGCAGAGCGATGAGTGGCAAAAGGCCGTCGCTTACGAAATCACGGACGAGGATATCGAGCGGCAACGCAAGCTGCTCGGTTTCGACCAGCCGGCGAAGACGCGCGAATATACCACCACCGCGACCGAGGATAATATCCGCAACTTCGCGCACGGTATGGGCGACGACAAGCCGCTCTACACCGACCCCAATTATGCGAGGAAGACCCGCTGGGGCAGCGTGATCGCGCCCGGCATGATGGCGGGGATCATCAACAAGCCGCTGAAGGGCGATCCGGTCCCCGACGAGATCAAGGCGCTGAAGAAGAGCCTGTTCAAGGGCATCCATGTCTTCGTTTCGGGATCGCAGTGGGATTTCTATCGCCCGATCTTTCCCGGCGACATCATCTACAGCTTCAACGGCGACGAATCCTGCGAGGTGAAGCAGTCGGAATTCGCGGGACGGTCGGTCATCGGCGTGCGCCGCGACGTGAAATTCAACCAGCGCGGCGAGGTCGTCGCGGTCTATCGCATCCTGCGCGTCCTTACCGAGCGCAAGACGGCGGTCAAGAAGGGCAAATATTCGGCGATCGAGCCCGCCACCTATACCGACGAGGAAATGCAGGCGATCGAGGACATCTATGCCGCCGAACGCGTCCAGGGCGCCGAGAAGCGCTGGTTCGAAAAGGTCGAGAAGGGCGATTCGCTGGGGCTTCAGGCGAAAGGCCCGCTGACCGTCACCGATGTGATCTGTTTCCACGCCGGCGGTTACGGCTTCGTGCCCTATGCGCCGACCGCCAACCGGCTCGCGCACAAGAACCGCCAGCGCATCCCCGCCTTCTACGTCAAGAACGAGCATGGCATCCCCGACGTCGCGCAGCGGCTGCACTGGGACCCGACCTGGGCGCAGGCGATCGGCAATCCGATGGCCTATGACTATGGCGTGATGCGCGAGAATTTCCTGTGGCAGTATCTGACCGACTGGGCCGGCGATGATGCGGTCATCACCCACATCCACGACGAGGTCCGCAAGTTCAACTATATGGGCGACGTCCAGCGCGTGACCGGCGAGGTGCTCGCGAAGCGCAAGGACGGCAGGCAGAGCCTGGTCGATGTCGCGGTCAAGTTCACCAACCAGCGCGACGAGGAAACGGTGCGCGCCACCGCGACCATCGCGCTGCCGAGCGAAGAGCGCCCGCTGCCGCTCTATCCGGAGGTTCCCGAGGAGCTGGCGGAAAAGGCGGTGCGCATGCTGGCGCGCCACCGCGAGCTCGGCGGGGATTGAGGACAGGCGTGCGCCAAGCCCCTCCTCTTCAGAGGAGGGGCCTGCGAGACTTGGCAGCTTGCTGCCTAGTCGCAGCGGGGTGGTGGACGAGGCGGGGCGCGTGTCTTCGGGCACCACCCCGCTGCGACTAGGTCCGGCTGATGCCGAACCAAGTCTCGCTGCCCCTCCTCTGAAGAGGAGGGGTTGAGCGGAGGCGGCCGCAGTCCCAAAGCGGACGTCCGCGATTGCCGGGGAGGAATGATGAGCGAAATATTGATCGACGATGATGCGGGCGTCCGCACCATCACCCTCAACCGGTCCGACCGGCTCAATGCGCTGACGGGTTCGATCATGGCGCCGCTTGCCGACGCCTGCGCCGATGCGGCGCGTGATGCGTCGGTCGGCTGCGTCGTGGTGACCGGCGCGGGGCGCGGCTTCTGCGCCGGCGGCGACATCAAGGCGGGCGGTGCCGACAAGGCGGTCGTGCCAGCCAATGCCGAGGTCGGCAGCCGCACCGAACAGGGCTTCGCACGGCTGCGCGGCTATATGGAAACCGCGCGCCTGCTCCACGAAATGCCCAAGCCGGCGATCGCGATGGTGAATGGCCCCGTCGCGGGCGCGGGCATCGGCATCGCCGGGGCGTGCGACCTGCGCTTCGCGGCGAAGAGCGCGACCTTCCTGACCGCCTTCGACCGCATCGGCGCGAGCGGCGATTTCGGATCGACCTGGTTCTGGACGAAAATCGTCGGCACCGGCGTCGCGCGCGAGATATTCTTCCTCGGCGAGAAACTGTCGGCGGAGGAAGCCTTCGCCAAGGGGCTCTATACGCGCCTGTTCGACGACGAGCTATTGCGCGCCGAGACGATGAAGGCCGCCCGCCGCCTCGCCGACGGCCCGCGCATGGGCTATCGTTACATGAAGGCGAACCTCAACAATGCCGAGGATTGGGCCTTCGAGGCCGCGCTCGACGCCGAGGCGCTCAATATGGGTCTGTCGACCAGCGCCACCGCGACGATCTGGCGCGAGAAGAAGAAGCAGGAAGAGCAGAGCGGTGGCTGAGTTCGCGCATATCCGCGTCGACCGCCACGACGGCGGCATCGCGGCGGTTGTGGTCGCGCGCGCCGACATCGGCAACGCGTCGTCGCCCGAGATGCTCGGCGAGATTCGCGATGCCTTCACGGCCCTGTCCGCCGACCGCGACGTGCGCGCGATCCTCTTCGCGGCCGAGGGCAAGCATTTCTCGGTCGGCGCTGATTTCGCCTTTCTGCAGAAATTGACCGGGATGGCGGCGAGCGAGATCAAGGACACGGTCTACGCCAATTTCCAGGGCGCGGCGCGGGCTATCTATCGCTGCCCCAAGCCGACGCTCGCGCTGGTGCAGGGCGCGGCGGTGACCGTGGGCTGCGAGCTCGCGCTCGCCTGCGATTTCCGCATCGCCGCCGACAGCGCGATGTTCCAGGAAAGCTGGATCAGACTCGGGATCATGCCGCCGCTCGGCGGGACCTTCCTGCTCCCGCGCATCGTCGGGCTCGGCCGCGCGATGGAGATGTGCCTGCGCGGCAAGCAGGTCCGCGCCGAGGAAGCGCTGAGCATCGGCCTCGTTAGCGAGGTGGTCGTGAAGGACGCGCTTGCGGTGCGCGGGATGGAACTGGCGCGCGAACTCGCCGCTTCCGCGCCGCTCGCTTATGCGACGGTCAAGCAGTCGATCCAGCGCGCGCTCGAAAGCAGCATGGAGGCCGAATGGCAGGCGAACCTGCCCAACCAGGCGCTGCTGCTCGGCAGCAAGGACCATCGCGAGGGCCTGGCGGCGGTGACGGAGAAGCGCGCGCCGCAATTCCGGGGCGAATGACCGGCGACCGAAGGGAGAGGCTATGACGCAGGACCGCAAGATTGCCTTCGTCACCGGCGCGAGCCGCGGGATCGGCAAGGCGATCGCACTGGCGCTCGCCGAAATCGGCCATGACCTCATCCTCTCCGCACGCACGAGGACGCCGGGCGAAGCGCGCGACAATTCGCTGAGCGTCCACAAGAGTGATACCCGCCCGCTCCCCGGTAGCCTCGCCGAAACGGCGGCGGAGGTGGAGGCGCTCGGGCGCCGCGCGCTTCAACTGCCCTTCGACCTGACCGACCGTGCGTCGGTCGGGGCGGCGGCACAGCACATTCTCGACCAGCCCGACTGGCGCGACGTGTCGGTGATCGTCCACAACGGCCGCTATATCGGGCCGGGGCTGATGGACGTCTTCATGGACACACCGCTCGATGCCTATGGCCGGTTCGTCGAGGCGCATCTGGTCGCGCCGGTGATCCTGACGCGCATGCTGCTGCCCGCGATGCTCGAGCGCGGCGGCGGAACGGTCGTCACCATCACCTCGAGCGCGGGCTATCAGGTGCCGCCGGCGCCCGCCGGGCAGGGCGGCTGGGGCCTCGCCTATGCTGTCGGCAAGGCGGCGGGGCATCAACTCGCCGGCACATTGCACGCCGAATATGCGGCGCGCGGAATAAGGGCGTTCAACGTCCAGCCAGGCTTCGTCGCGACCGAGCGCAACCACATCGCGGTGGCAGACTATGGCAAGGAATTGCGCGGCGCCGCGCCGCCGGCGGCGATCGGCGCGGTGATCCAATGGCTGCTGACCAGCGACGAGGCGGCGGCGCATGCGGGCGCCAATATCGAGGCGCAGCAATTGTGCCGCGAGCGCGGCCTCCATCCGGCCTGGGACTGAAAGGGAGAGACGGCATGGACCTCGGCATCAGGGGCAGGGTCGCGATTTCGGGCGGCGGCAGCAAGGGCATGGGCCGCGCGATTTCGGAGGAACTGGCGCGCGAGGGCTGCCGCGTCGTCGTCGCGGCGCGCGGCCGCGAGGCGGTCGACGCGGTCGTTGCGAAGATCCGCGCCGATGGCGGCGAGGCGGTGCCCGCCTATGCCGACATGGCGCGCAAGGAAGGGATCGAGGCGGCGGTGCGCGTCGCCACCGAAAGCTGGGGCGCGCCCGACATCGCGGTCGGCAATGTCTATGGCCCGCAGCACGGCCGCTGGGAGGAGACGAAGGACGAGGATTTCCGCGACGCTTTCGAGGATATGGTGATGAGCCAGGTCCATCTGCTGCGCGCGGTGACGCCGGCGATGAAGGAAAGGGGATGGGGGCGCATCGTCCTCATCAATTCGATCTCGTCGAAGGAACCGCACAAGGAACTGCCGCTGGTCACCGCCAACGTCACGCGCGTCGCGGCGACCTCGCTCAACAAGAGCGCGGCGAACGAACTCGGCGAATATGGCATCACGATCAACACCATCGGAACCGGCGGCTTCGCAACCGACCGCTACACCAGCTATATGCGCCGCACGATCGAGGCGCAGGGCCATGATTATGACGAGCGCGAGGCGAAGCGGCGCAGCGAGGTGCCGGTCGGTCGCCTCGGCGAGCCCGAGGAGATGGCGGCGGTCGTCGCCTTCCTCTGCTCGGCGCGCGCCAGCTATGTCACCGGCCAGTTCATCGTCGTCGACGGCGGCCGCGTGAAGGCGCTCATGTAGCGGGCGCGGCGTGCGGTGGCAGGCCGCTGCCCGGCGCGACGAAGATCGTCTGGGTGCCCTTCGCATAGACGCCGTCCGCGTCGGCAAAGATGTTCTGCGCCACCGCATGGCCGTTGCCGGCGCCCTCGGTGAAGCTGTCGAGCAGGAACCATAAACCGCGCGGCTTGCGGAAGAAGTGGATCGAGATGTCGAGATTGGCGTAGCTCCATTGCTCGGCATGGGTCGCGCTGCCGACGCCGTTGCCGAAATCGGCGAACAGGCACGCTTTGGCGAAGGGCGAGGCGAGGGTGCCGAGCACCACCTCGCCGTCCATGCACAGCCAGACGACGCCGCGCCCCGGCTTGCGCGCCTCGCCCAGGACCGGCCGCGTCCGGATCGCGCCCGCCATCGTCGCGCCGACGAGGAAGCTGCGTTCCTCCACCTCTTCCGGCGCCGGGTGCGGCTGCGGTGCCGGGCAGGGCGGAGTGTCGAGATGGCGCGCGAGCAGCAGATGCGCCTGCGTCACCAACCGGTCGCCCGCGAGCAGTTCGATGCGGTGAAGCTGCGCCTGCCGTCCCTGCCGCACTGGCACGATGCGCGGGGTCAGCGGCACGTGCGGCACCACGCCCAATATGTCGATCGTCAGGCGGCAGATTTCGAGCGCTGGGTCGAACCCCGCCTCCTCGACAAGCTGCCCGATCAGCGCGGCGATCGGTCCGCCCGCCACCGCATTGGCGAACCAGGGGTTGCGGGCAAGCCCGGACGGCGCGAAGGCCTCTCCGTCTCGGACGAAATAATGCGGGATGGGGCGGTCTTGCTCGGTCATGCCGGCCTCCTATCCGCGCCGCGCCTGTCGCACAACATGTTTGACGTAGTTATATAAGTCAGGCATAGATTCGGCGAAGACGAGGGAGAGCGAGCGATGGATCTGAGCTATGGCGAAGCCGCCGAGGCCTTTCGCGGCGAAGTCCGTGCCTTTCTGTCGCTGCACTGGCCGCCGCCGTCGGATACGCGCGGCGCCGACCTCAAGGCATTCATCCGCACCTTTCGTGCGCTCGCGACCGAGCAGGGCTATCTCTATCGCGCGATTCCGAAGTGCTACGGCGGATCGGAGCAGCCGGTCGACGTCGTCAAGGCGCAGGTGATCCGCGAGGAGTTCCAGCGCGCCCGCGCGCCGATGGAGGTCGGCGGCAACGGCATGAACATGACCGTGCCGACGCTGCTGGAAAAGGGAACCGACGAACAGAAGGAGCTTTTCATCCGGGGAACGGTGGAAGGCGACTATATCTGGGGGCAGGGCTATTCCGAACCCGGATCGGGCAGCGATCTCGCGAGCGTTCGGACCAAGGGCGAATTGTCCGCCGACGGTGGCAAATGGATCATCAACGGGCAGAAGATCTGGACGTCGCAGGGGATGCAGGCGACGCACATGTTCATGCTGGTGCGCACCGAGCCCGACGCACCCAAGCATGACGGCATCACTTACCTGCTGATCGACCTCGACCAGCCCGGCGTCACCCGCCGCCCCATCCGCCAGATGACCGGCGAGGAGGGCGACCATACGTTCTGCGAATTCTTCTTCGACAATGCCGAAACCCCGGTGAGCTGGCAGGTGGGGGAGCGCGGGCAGGGCTGGTATGTCAGCCGCACGACGCTGAAGCACGAACGCGCGGCGATCGGCGGCGCCGATGGGCTGGGCAGGCAGTTCGCCAAGCTGGTCGATCTGGCGAAGGAGGTCGGGCGCATCGATGAACCGATGATCCGCGACCGGCTGGCGCAGATCGAGGGCTTTGTCCTGTCGCACCGCTATTCGAGCTACCGCATCTTCAGCAACGCGATCGCGGGCGAGGATGCCGGGCCGGTGCAGCTGATGATGAAGCTGCTGCTCACCGAGATCGGCCACGACATGGCATTGCTCGCGCAGGAACTGATCGGCGAGCATGGCTTCGTCGAGCCGGCGGGCGCGGGCGGGCGCGGCAATCGCGGGCCACGCGGGCCGGAGAAATGGCTGGACCAGATCATGGGCAGCCTCGGCAATTCGATCGCGGGCGGCGCATCGAACATCCAGCGCAACATCATCGGCGAGCGCGGCCTCGGCCTGCCGCGCGACCTCGCGATGAGCGGGGAGCGCTGACGTGCATTTTCATCTGACCGGGGAACAGGCGGCGATTCAGGACGCGGTGCGCGGGACGCTGGCCGACACATGGCCGATGGAGCGGCTGCATGCCTTCGCCGATGGCGAGGATGATTTCGACAAGGGAAGCTGGGACGCGCTGATGGCGCTCGGTCTCGGCGGCATGCTGGCGCCGGACAGCGGCATGGGCCTGCTCGACGCGGTGCTGGTTGCCGAGGTCGTGGGCGAAGCGGCCGCGCCGGGGCCGCTGATTGGCCAATTGCTTACCGTCGCCGCGGTCGCGCGTGGCGGCAATGCGGCGGCAGGCGAATATCTTGACACGCTGACGAGCGGCGAAACCGTCGCAACGCTGGTTCACGGCGGCAGCGCGTTCGTCCCTTGCGCGCGCGCCGCCGACCTCTTCCTGATCGTCGATCGCGACGCCGGCGTGCGGCTGGTCGCGGCCAGCGACGCCGAGGTCGAGGCGGTTCGGGCCACCGACCGCAGCCGGCCGGTGTCGAAGGTCGCGTTTCCCCCCGATGCGGGCGCACGGCTGTTTTCGGGCACGGATGCGATGACCGCGCGGCTCGCCGACGCGGCGCTCGTCCTCGTCGCCGCCGACGCGCTTGGCGGGGCGCAGAAGGTGACCGACCTGAGCGTCGCCTATGCCAAGGAGCGCGAACAGTTCGGCCAGCCGATCGGGCGCTTTCAGGGCCTGAAGCACCAGCTTGCGCATATGGCGCTCGACGTCGAGCCGGCGCGCGCGCTCGTCTGGTATGCCGCCTATGCCTGGGATGCCGGGTTGCCCGACGCGCTGCGCGCGGCGGCGATGGCGAAGGCCCATCTGTGCGATGTCTACGTCAGGACGACCCGCGCGGCCATCGCCGCGCATGGCGGCATCGGTTACACTTGGGAATATGGACTCCATTACTGGTTTCGTCGCGCGGCTTTTGACCGGGCGTGGCTCGGAAGCCCCGCCGCGCATCGCGCGCGGGCGGCAGCGCTTGCGGGCTGGTGAGGCGGTGAGCGAGGCGCTCGATCCGTTGCAACTCGTCCCCGGCGTGCGGCGGCTGCGCCCCGACGATCATTTCATGATCCTGTCGGAAACCGACGCTTCGCCGATGCATGTCGGCGCGCTGATCCTGCTCGACGTGCCGGAGGAAGCGCAGGCGGGCTTCGCCGATGCCATACGCCGCCAGTTCGCCGAGCGCCTGCCCGCGACGCCGCTGCTCGTGCGGCATCAGGAGGCGCCCGACGGGTTCGATTCGGACGTCTGGGCCGATCTCGCTTCGTGCAATCTCGACGCGCTGGTCGCGGTCCAGCCGCATCCCGGCGCGTGGAGCGAGGCCGAGCTTTACGCGGCCGTCGCGGCGCTCAACATGCGCCGCCTCGACCTCGAAGGCCCGCCCTTCGCGGCGCATGTCTTCGAACGGCTCGCGGAGGGCGGCAGCGCCCTCTATCTCAAGATGCACCACAGTGTAGCCGACGGCATCGGCTTCCAGACCGTCCTCGGCCTGCTCAGCGACGCCGCGCCGCCTGCGCCGCCGCGCGAGGGCGATGCGGTGCTGCCCGACGCGGGGACGTGGCGTGTGCTCGCGCAGACGCGCTTCGCCGATCAGGCCGACCTGCGCGCCGAACAGTCGGCGCGGCGCAAGGATGCGCTCGCTGCGCTCGAAGCCTTTAAGGGCGACCGCGAACCGACGCCGCAACTGGGGCTGTCCGGTCCGACCTCGGCGCGCCGCCTTTATGCGACGATCAGCCTGCCGCTCGCGCGGGTGAAGGCAGTGGGCAAGGCGCTGGACGCCACGGTCAACGACATCTTCCTGACGCTCGCCAGCGGCGCGATCCGCAACTATCTGATCGAGATCGGCGATCTTCCCGATACACCGATCGTCGTCAATTCGGCGCGTTCCTATCGTCGCCCCGAACATGGCGATTTCGGCAACCGCATCGTCGCGCTGCACCCGCATCTCGCGACGCATCTGACGGGTCCGGTAGAGCGGCTGCGCGCGATCCAGGCGTCGATGGCCGCCGAGATGCGCCGCACGCCACACGACGAGGCGCTGCTCGACGCCGCCGACAAGCCGTTCGGCGCCAAGGACCGCCGCACCGCCTTCGCCGAGCGCATGGCGGGCGGCAAAAGGCTGCTGCCCGGCAATCTGACGCTGTCGAACGTCCCCGGCCCGGCCGAGGCGCGCAGCTACGCCGGCTTTCGCCAGCTTCACAATTACCCGGTGCCGATCATCGGCTCGGGCCGCTTTCTCAACATCACCTCGCGGCGCAGCGGCGACAATCTCGACATGGGCCTGATCGTCGATGCCGAAAAGATCGCCGACGCGGGGCGTATCGCGGCACTGTTCACGGCCGCGCTCGACGAACTGGAGGGGCTTTAGATGACCGACGATCTGGCGTTCAGGCCGGAGGATGACCGCTATCACCAGCTGTCCGACGATCCCTATGAAACCGAGACCAACTGGTGGTCGTTCAACATCCCCGAACGCAAGATCGGCTGCTGGATTCACGCGCCATATTATCCCAACCGCAAGGCGGTGACGTGGCGCATCTTCGCGTGGGATGACGAAGGTTATGATCCGGCGCGCATGGCCTATTACCGCAAGGTCGACGAGGCGCCGATGCCCGATGCGCCCGACCTGACCGACATCACCTTTCCCGGCGACGGCAATGGTCCGGGCTACAGCCTGAAAATGATCGAGCCGGGCATGAAATATCATCTGGAATATGACGATCCGGCGCGCGGCTTCGCGCTCGACTTCACCCACACGGGACTTCATCCGCCGCACCGCTTCCCGCCGGGCAAGCCGCCCTTCATGGCGACCCCGCATTACGACCAGCTCGGCCATGTCGAGGGCTGGATGACGCTGCGCGGCGAGCGCATCCGCATCGACGGCATCGGCGTGCGCGACCGCACCTGGGGGCCACGCGGCGGCCCCTATGCGGCGAGCCCGAAAGTCTATGCCAGCGACATGGAGCGGGTGAAGCGCCCCGGCGGCGCGCGCTGGCGCGAGATCGAGCGCGAGCGCGGCCGCGGGCGCATCCAATATATCTTCGGCCACCGCCGCGACGGCACCGGCTTTCTGGGCTTCGCGCGCGTGCAGGACGGCGACGCCGACGGCTGGTCGCCGATGAACGCCGGCTGGATTCGCCGCGACGGCCAGTTCGGCAGCCTCGACGCGGCGCGCTCCCGGATGCGCGTCTTCCGCAGCCCGACGACCGGGTGGAGCACGCATATGCAGGTCGAACTCGTCGACGAGCAGGGCCGTGAGATGAAGAGCGAGGGCTTCACCGTCAGCACGATGAGCGAGGCCGGCTATGGCGTGAACCAGCTGATGCGCTGGGACATTGACGGCGGTATCGGCTGGGGCGAGGATCAGGACGTATGGAATCCGGTTCACTTCGTCCGCATGCTCGACGCGCTCAAGGCGACCGCCTGACCGCGATGCTGTCCAGCCTGTCGTTGCCGCTGATGTGCGCGCCGATGAGCTTCGCCTCGTCGGTGCCGCTCGCCACCGCCTGTTGCCGCGCCGGGGTGATCGGCGGGTGGCAGGGCGGAACGGTGACGCCATTCGACGCCTTTGCCGATTATCTGGCTGCGCTCGACGCGGTCGAGGGCGGCGCGCCGCCGATCGTCAACATGCCCGCGCGCTGGGGCAGCGATCCCGCCGCCGCCGACCGCCTCGACCTGCTCGAACGCCACCGCGTGCCGCTGGTGCTCTCCAGCCTCGGCGACCCGTCGGCGCTGATCGAGCGGGTGCATGGCTGGGGCGGGCGCCTCGTCCATGACGTGACGACGATGAAGCATGCCGAAAAGGCGATCGCGGCGGGCGCCGACGGGCTGATGCTGACCTGCGCCGGAGCGGGCGGGCATACGGGGTTCCTGACGCCGATGGCGTTCGTTCCGGCGGTAAGGCGGATGTTCGGTGGGCTGCTGATCGTCGCGGGCGGTATTGCCGATGCGCACGGTATTGCCGCTGCGCTGGCGCTCGGCGGCGACATCGCTTGCATGGGGACGCGCTTCATCGCGACACTCGAAAGCGGCGTGGTCGAGGGACACCGGGCGATGATCCCCGCCGTCGGCGCGGACGATATCGTCGCCTCGGCAGCGATGAACGGGGTTCTGGCGCACTGGATGCGCCAATCGATCGAGGCGGTGGGGCTGGATGCGAAGGCGCTGCCGAGCGTTCGCTCGCCGATGCCCGAGGGGGTAATGCCGTGGCGCGACATATGGAGCGCGGGGCAGAGCGTCGGGCTGATCGACGCGGTTGAGCCGGTGGCGGAACTGGTGGCGCGCATGAAGGGCGAGTTCGAGGCGCTGCCGGGCGGGCTGGATTGGCGGGCGCGGTTGGCCGAGGTGACGGCGGAGTGGGCATGAACCAAACCCCTCCCCTTCAGGGGAGGGGCTTTAATCGCCCATCACCAGCACCACACGCCCCGCGCTCTTGCCCGCCGCCGCATCCGCCATTGCCGCGCGGAATTCCTCCAGCGGATAGGTGCGCGCCACCGCCGGACGCAGCTTGCCCTCCGCCGCCAGCGCGAACACCGCATCGCGGTTCGCTTCGCTCTTCTCGGGCTCGAAAATCCCGAACTGGCGGATATCGACCCCGACCAGGCTCGCGCCCTTGAGCAGCGGCAAATTGGTCTTCAGCGCCGCGATGCCGCCGGGGAAACCGATCACCAGATGCCGCCCGTTCCACGCGAGCGAGCGGAAGGCCGGATCGGTCGCCTCGCCGCCGACCGGATCGAACACCACATCGACGCCCTTGCCGCCGTTCGCCGCCTTGACCTGATCGCGCCAGTCGCCGCCGCGCGCGTCGATCGCCGCATCCGCGCCGCCCGCCAGCGCCAGCGCGCGCTTTTCCTCGCTCGACGCCGAGCCGATCACGCGCGCGCCGAGATGCCGGCCGATCTGCACCGCCGCATAGCCCGTCGCGCCGCCCGCACCGAGCACGAGCAACGTTTCCCCGGCCGTCAACTGCCCCCGATCGACCAGCGCGTGCCATGCCGTCGCATAGCTGACCGGGAACACCGCCGCCTCCTCGAACGACAGCGCCTCGGGCATCCTGCGCACCACCCGCGCGGGTAGGTTCACCGCCTCGGCGAACATCCCGCCCCAACCGCTCGCCACCACCTTGTCGCCGACCGCGAGGTCGCTCACCTCGGAGCCGACGGCCTCGATCACGCCCGCGCATTCGCTGCCGGGAATGAAAGGCACCGGCGGCTTCACCTGATAGCCGCCGCCCGCTGTCAGCACATCGACGAAGCTGATCCCCGCCGCCCTGATAGAAATCCTTACTTGAGTGGGCGAGGGCGGACCCGGATCATGATCGACGAGCGCGTAATTTGCCGGCGGGCCGAGTTCATCGGCACGGACGGCACGGGGCAGGGGAGCGGTCATCGGACACCTCTTGTCAGCACAGGTTTAGAAGTATAACCAAGTTATATAACTATTGGAGGATGGGCAGATGGGTTTCAAGACGCGGATCACCGAAATGCTGGGCATCGAACATCCGATCGTCCAGGGCGGTATGCAGGCGGTCGGCACCGCCGACATGGCGAGCGCGGTGTCGAATGCCGGCGGCCTCGGCATCATCACCGCGCTGACCCAGCCGAGCCCGGAAGCGCTGCGCGACGAGATCGAGCGCTGCCGGTCGATGACCGACAAGCCCTTCGGCGTCAACCTGACCGTCTTTCCGACGATCAACTCGCCCGACTATAACGCCTATGCCGACGCGGTCGTCGAGAGCGGCGTTAAGATCATGGAGACCGCCGGCACCCCCGCGGTGCGCGAGATCTGGGCACGGGTGAAGCCGCACGGCGTCACCATCCTCCACAAATGCACCGCGGTGCGCCACGCGCTCTCGGCCGAGAAAGCCGGCTGCGACATCATCTCGATCGACGGCTTCGAATGCGCCGGACATCCGGGCGAGGATGATATCCCGGGCCTGATCCTGATCCCCGCCGCCGCCGACAAGGTGAAGATCCCGATGCTCGCGAGCGGTGGTTTCGGCGACGGCCGCGGGCTGATCGCCGCGCTGAGCCTCGGCGCCGAGGGCATCAACATGGGGACGCGCTTCTGCGCGACCAAGGAAGCACCGATCCACGACAATGTGAAGCAGGCCTATGTCGAGAATGACGAGCGCGGCAGCTTCCTGATCTTCCGCAACTTCAAGAACACCGCGCGCGTCGGCAAGAGCGAAGTCAGCGAAGAGGTCGTCCGCCGCCTCGCCGAGCCCGACGCCAAATTCGCCGACGTGCAGGAACTGGTCGCCGGCACCGCGGGACGCGAGCTGCTCAAGACCGGCGACCTGTCGAAGGGCGTCTTCTGGGCCGGCATGGTGCAGGGGCTGATTCACGATATTCCGACCTGTCGGGAATTGATCGACCGGATCATCAGCGAGGCCGAGGCGATCCTCGATCAGCGGCTGGCGGGGTTTCGCACCTGAATAAAACCCCTCCCCTTCAGGGGAGGGGCAGCGAGACTTGGCAGCTTGCTGCCTAGTCGCAGCGGGGTGGGCATCGAACGCTGCGCAAGGCCGCGAACCCCCACCCCAAACCCCTCCCCTGAAGGGGAGGGGCTTATCTCTGCCCGCCATCGACCCGCACCAGCGCGCCGGTGGTGTAGGACGACGCCGGGCTCGCCAGCATCAGCGCCGCCGTGACGATCTCCTCCGGCCGTCCGGGCCGCCCCAGCGCGACCGGCTGCGTCTCGCGCTTTCGATCGTCCCATGCGTCGGCGATATCGGTCAGAAAGGGACCGGGGCTGATCGTGTTGACGCGCACCTTCGGCGCATATTCGCGGCTCAGCGACACGGTCATCGCGTTGAGCGCCGCTTTGGCCGAGCCATAGGGGACGACCATCGGCAGCGCCATCAGCGCGCCGGTCGAGCTGATGTTGATGATGCAGCCGCCGTCGCCCCGGCTCATCCGGTGCGCGACCTGGCTGGCGAGGCGGAACGGCCCCTTGAAATTGAGGTTCATCACCGAATCGAAAAGGCTTTCGGGCATTTCGTGGCTGGGGCAGGGCGGCGACATGCCGGCGTTGTTGATGAGAATGTCCACGCGTCCATATTCGCCATAGGCCGCGTCGATCAACGCATCGATCTCGTCCCAGCGCCCGCAATGGACGCCGTGCGCCAGCGCCCTGCGGCCGAGCGCGCGGCATTCGGCGGCGACCTCCTCGCACTTGTCGAGCTTGCGGCTCGCGACGATGACGTCGGCGCCGCGCTCCGCGAGCGCCTTGACCATGCGATAGCCGAGCCCGCGCGAGCCGCCGGTGACGAGCGCGACCTTGCCGGTGAAATCGAACAGCGGATCGGGGGTCATGCAGCATTCCTTTCGCGGATCGCGGCGAGGCGGGTCGGGATATGCTCGCTGGGGAACAACCCGGGCGCCGGTGTGGCGTTCCGCAGATACGCCTTGGCGACCTGAACCTTGTGAACCTCGGTCGGGCCGTCGGCGAGCGCCATCGCGGGCAGCCCCATCCACATGTCGGCCAGCGGCAGTTCGAGGGTCATGCCCAGGCTCCCGTGCAGCTGGATCGCGCGCTGGACGATGTCGTGATAGACTTTCGCCATCTGCACCTTGCACATCGCGATATGGGTGCGCGACGCGCCGTGCGGCATGCGCCCCGCCTCGACCTCGTCGATGATCCACGCGGTCTTGAGCACCAGCAGGCGGAATTGTTCGAGCTCGATGATCGAGTCCGCGATCGCGCCCTGCACGAACTGGTGCTCGCTGAGCATCCTGCCCTGCGTGCGGCGCGACACCGCGCGTTCGAGCATCATGTCGATCGCGCGCTGGCATTTGCCGACGGTGCGCATCGCATGATGCACACGCCCGCCGCCGAGCCGCGCCTGCGCCACCTTGAAGCCCTCGCCGGGCGCGCCGAGCATCGCGTCCAATGGCACGCGCACCTTGTTGTAGCGGATATAGGCGTGGGTGCCGTCGTCCTTACCCTTGCTGTCGCCCATCGTCTGCGAATGGCGGATATATTCGACGCCGTGCGTGTCGGTCGGGACGATCAGCATCGACATGCGTTCGTGCGGCGGATTGTCGGGATTGGTCACGACCATCACGATCAGGAAGGCAGCGAAGCGGGCGTTCGACGAGAACCATTTTTCGCCGTCGATCACCCATTCATCGCCTTCCTGCCACGCGCGGCAGGTGAATTCCTTAGGATCGGCGCCCGCCTGCGGTTCGGTCATCGAAAAGGTCGAGACGATCGTGCCGTCCATCAGCGGCTGGAGATATTTCGCCTTCTGCTCGTCGGTGCCGAACATCGCGAGGATCTCGCTGTTGCCCGTGTCGGGCGCCGCGGTGCCGAAGACGGTCGGCGCCCAATAGCTGCGCCCGAGAATCTCGTTCATCAATGCAAGCGTGAGCTGGCCGTAACCCGGCCCGCCGAGTTCGGCGCCGAGGTGGCAGCCCCACAGCCCCTGCGCTTTCACCCGATCCTGCAGCGGCTTCATATAGGCGCGCGATTCCGCGTTCGCGACGTCATAGGGCGCGCCGTGACCGGGGAAGAGCATGTCCATCGGCTCGCATTCTTCGCGGACGAACTTGGCCATCCAGTCGAGCTTCGCCTGCAATTCGGGTTCGATGCGGAAATCGATCATATGTTGCTTCCTCTCACCACCTTCCCCCTTGATGGGGGAAGGATACGGAGCCTTGCCGCGTAGCGGCTAGGCGAAGTTGGATAGGGGTGATGGTGCGTCATCGCGCTGTCGCTCCAGTCCGAGAGCACACCCCCACCGCTGCGATTAAGCCAGCAAGCTGGCAAGTCTCGCTGCCTCCCCCATCAAGGGGGAGGGAGATGGGAAATCGAGACAGCATTACCCGATCAGCCGGATGAGCTTCTCGGCCTCGGCGAAATTGCCGCGCACCAGCCGGTCGAAGAAGCGCCCGGTCTCGGCGCTCAAAATGCCCTTCGCCGCCTGTGCGACCTTGTACTCGAGGATGCAGCCGCCCTTGAACATGGCGAGGATCAGATAATAGTCGAAGCTGTCCATGCCGCGCCCGGTGCCCGCGGCATAATGCGCCATCAGTTCCTGCCGGCTCGGCCAGTCGCCGACATTGTAGAGCGCCTTTTCGGGGACATGGCCGGGGAAGCGCTCGTCGCATATGCCGTTGCAGAACCAGGCGAGATCGAGCAGCGGATCGGCGATCGTCGACAGCTCCCAGTCGATCAGCGCGGTCAGCCGGCACGGCGGATCGAAGGCGAAAAGCGCGTTGGGCGTACCGACGTCGCCGTGGATGATGCCGGGGCGGAAATCGCCCGGAATATTTGCGCGCAGCCAGTCGCGGGTCAGCGCATAGCCGGGCAGCTCGCGCCACTCGAAATCGTAAAGCTGCTTGTAGCTTCTGATCTGGCCTTCCCAGCGGTCGACCTGCCGTTCGAGGAAATTGTCGGGACGCCCGAAATCTTCGAGACCCACCGCCCGATAATCGACATTGGCGAGCGCGATCAGCCCGTCGACCATCGCGAAGGGGACTTGGCGGGCATGCGGCGGCTTGTCGAAGGGCGGGCGGTCGTGGATTTTTCCGTCGCGCAGATCGGCGGGCCAGCCCTCGACCAGTTCCATGACATAGAAGGGCGCGCCGATGACGCCCGGATCGGCGCAGCTGCCGTGGCAGACCGGATGCGGCACGGCGGTGCCGTTCAGCGCGGTCAGCACGCGCGCTTCGCGTAAGACGCTCTTTTCGCTGCCCGGCGGCGGCACGGCGGGCGGGCGGCGCAGGATCAGCGTCTCGCCGCCGCGGTTCAGCGACAGGATAACGTTCGACGTGCCGCCGTGGATCTTCTCGATGATCAGCGGCCCCGCGCCGAGCGCGGGGATGTTCGCATCGAGCCACGCGGCCAGCCGTTCGGGGTCGGCCAGTGCCTTGACATCGTCGCTCATCCGTCGCGCTCCCGCAAATGGGCTTCGATTTCGGTGCGGATCGCGTGCATCCGCGTCGCGGCGTCGGCAAAGGCCTCCGCATCGACGCGCGCGAGCACAGCGCGGGTGACGGCTTCGGCGCGTTTGTGGTCGGCCGCCTTCAATGCGCGGCCCGCCTCGGTGGCGACGATCAGCGACGCGCGCTTGTGCTCGGGATTGTCCGTAAATTCGATCAGCCCGAGTTCGGCGAGCCGGTTCGCGGCGCGCTGCACCACCTGCCGGGGGTGCCCCAGGCTGCGGCCGATCTGCGCGACAGTGGGCGGCGCGGCGGCGTTCACCACCGCGGTCAGCACGGTCAGCTCCATCTCGGCAAGGCCGCTCTCCGCGCGCGTATCGGCATAAAGCGCCCGCATCCGCCCGCGCAGCCGCGCGACCTCGTCGGCGAATCGTTCGAACTCGGGGAAGCGGTCAGGCATGGAACTTTGATGTCAAAATGACATCATAGTGTCAATTATAAAACCCTGTGCTCCCGCGAAGGCGGGAGCCCATCTCCGGTCGGCGCCATCTCGAACCCACCGGAGATGGGTCCCCGCCTTCGCGGGGACACGGCGGTGGTCTTTAAAATCAGCGCGTCGCCATCCGTTCGAACAGCGACCCCTCAGCCTGCCAGTCGATCCGCACCCGCCGGTGCGCGAAGCGCCAGCCGTCGGCGGTGCGGATCAGCCGATCGTCATAGGTGCCGCTGTGATCGGGTCCGAAATTGCTGTGGACGGTGAAATAGCTGCGCGCCGTCGCCGTATCGCCCTCGACCGCGATCAGCGGGTTGGTGATATGGTGGCGGACGAAGGTCAGCCGCGCATCGCGCGTCCCCGACGCCAGCGCCGCCGCTATCGCCGCCGGTCCTTGCGGCGCCTTCCCCAGATATTCGAGGATGCCGTCCTCGGCGAAACAGGCGGTCATCGCGTCGAGCCTTCCGCGGTCGCCATTATAGGTATAGCGCGCGAGCAGGTCGCGGATCGCGTCGCGATCTGTGGCAAGGTCAGCCATTGTAGCAAAGCTCCAGTCCGGGTTCGTCCCAGCGCAGCTTCGCAAGCCGTCCGGAGGTCGAAAGGGTGATCCAGGCGTCGCGCATGTCGGCGCCGCCGAAGGCGATGTTGGTGACATAGCGTTCGCCGCCGATGGCGAACCGGCTCAGATGCCCATCGGGCGTGATCGTCGTGATCCCGCCCTCGAAAAGCGTCGCGACGCAGATGTTGCCGGCCGCGGTCACCGCGAGGCTGTCGAAGCCGACCGGACCCGATGCGGTCGCGACCCATTCGGGCTTCTGCGCCGCGACCTTTCGTTCATACCGCCACAACCGTGCCTGATGCGTGTCGGCGACATAGACATGGGCGCCGTCCGGGGACAGGCCGATGCCGTTGTACGACACCGCGTGGCGATTGATCGCGGTGATCGACGACCCGTCGGGCAAGGCGGAAAACAGGCCGCTCGCGGTCCGGATGCCGTCGTGACTCTTACCCAGGTCGGTGAACCACATTCGCCCCTCGGCGTCGAAAACCATGTCGTTCGGCGCTTCCAGAGGAATGCCGTCGCACGCCTCGTAAACCCGCTCGAACTTGCCGGTCGCCAGATCGACGCGCTCGATGCGCCCTTCATGGCCCGGCCCGCGCGCATTCCGGAATCTCGCGAGGTCGAGTCCGCCATTATTGCACACATAGAGCGCGCCGTCGGGGCCGATCGCGGCACCATTGGGGCCGCCGCCGATGTCGCAGACCGTCTCCTTGCGCCCGTTGCAGCAGCGCGTGATGCGGCCGCCCGCCAGCTCGACGACGATCACCGACCCGTCGGCCATCACCACCGGCCCCTCGGGAAAGGCGAGGCCGTCCGCGACGATCTCCATCATCACGCTCTCCTGTATAACCTAGTTAGTCATGTCTTGACATGCGAAGGGGGTCGGCGCAACCTTGAAGGCAGGGAGAGACACTTGCCGGTTCCAGCACATCATATCGTGGCGATGCCGCCGCCGTTCGACGCGCCGCCTTATCCGAACGACATTTTCGAAGGCCGCACCGTGCTCGTCACCGGCGGCGGATCGGGCATGGGGCTCGCGATGGCGAAGGCCTTTGCGCAGGGCGGGGCGAGCGTCGCGGTGATGGGCCGCAGCATCGAGCGCGCGCAGGGCGGCGCCGACGAGATCGCGAAGCTCGGCGTGAGCACCCATGCGATGAGCTGCGACGTGCGGCTGCCCGAAGCGGTCGCCGCGGCCTTCGACGAGGCGGAAGAGGCGCTCGGCCCGATCAGCCTGCTCGCCAACAATGCCGGCGCCAATTTCCCGGTGCTGGCCGAGGCTATCTCGCCCAACGCGTGGAACGCAGTGACGCGCATCGCGATCGACGGCACCTTCCTCTGCTCCGCCGAATTCGCCCGCCGCCGCATCGCGCGCGGAGAGGGCGGAGCGATCGTCAACAACAGCGCGCAATATATCTGGACCGGTTTTCCCGGCGACGCGCACAGCGCTGCCGCCAAGACCGCGCAGGCGACGATGACGAAGAAGCTCGCCGCCGACTGGGCGCCACACGGCATCCGCGTCAACGCGGTGGCGGCGGGTTTCTTCCCCCACGCAGACTCGGTGTCGGGCCGCCGCGACGAGGGGATCGAACCCCTGCAGGCGATGATCCCCGCCGGACGCACCGGCAGCATCCGGGAATTCGGTTGGTTGTCGGCGATGACCTGCACGCCGCTGTTCGGCGGCATGACCGGGCAGGTTATCGTGCAGGACGGCGGCGAAAGCCTGCGCCGCTCGCTGATCATGCCCGACTTCGTCCCACCGCGCGAACGCGCCGACGGGCCGTGGGGGTGGCAATGAGCGGCTGGCTGACCGGCAAGCGTGCGCGCGTCGAGGGCGACAGCCCGGTGATCAGGGCCGCGCTCGGAGCCGCCGGCGCGACGCTGGTCGGCGAAGGCGATTCCGACATCTGGGTCCATATCACACCGCCGCCTGCGGCAAAGCCCGCGCACGAGCTGACCCACGCCGAATGGCGTGCTAGCCTCGACGCCGGGCTCGATCGCCGCTTCCTCGGCGCAAAGGACTTTGCCGAGGCATGCCGCGCGCGCGGGCAGGGCGGGGCGGTCCTGTTCGTCGGCGCGCCCGAACAGGCGCTCGGCGCCGATCAGGCCGCCGCGGCGGGCGCGCTCGGCAACCTCACCAAGACGCTCGGCGTCGAATGGGCGCGCGACGGCATCCGCGTGAACAGTGTCCTGACGTGCGAGACGGGCGATACATTGGGCCGTCTCGCCGCCTATCTGGTCAGCGACTATGCCGCCTATGTCACCGGCGCGGTGATGGGCATTGCCCTCGATGACTGACCGCATCCGCCTCGACGGACAGGCGGCGTTCGTCACGGGGGGCGGGGGCGGCATCGGGCGGGCGATCGCGATCCGGCTTGCCGAGGCCGGAGCGGATGTCGCCATTTTCGACATATTCCCCGAACGCGCCGAAGAGGCGGCGGCGCGCGTGCGCGAGGCCGGACGGCGCGCGCTGCCGGTCGCCGGCGACGTGATGGACGGGGACGCGCTGCGCGCCGCGATCGACCGCACCGCATCCGAATTCGGCCGCCTCGACATCCTCGCCAACAATGCCGGCGGCGTCTCGGCGCGCCCGTTCCTCGAACAGAGCGAGCGCAGCATGCGCAAGCATATCGACATCAACCTGATGTCGATGCTGATCGCGACGCAGGCCGCGGCGAAGCATATGGTCGCGGGGAAGCGCGGCGGTTCTATCGTCAATGTCGCGAGCATCGAGGCGAGCCGCGCGGCGCCCAATTTCGCCGTCTACGCCGCATGCAAGGCGGGGATGCTCAGCTTCACCAAGTCGATGGCGGTCGAATTTTCGGGCCACGGCATCCGCGTCAACTGCATCGCCCCCGACCATACGGTGACGCCGGGCAATCAGGGCAATCGCGCCGGGCCGGTCGATCCTGTGACGTGGAAACGGCATGCGCCCGAAACCGTCGACGCGATGAACCGCCTGATCCCGCTCGGGCGCGAAGGCGTCGACATGGAATGCGGCGACGCCGCGGTCTTCCTGTCGAGCGCGATGGCGAGCTACATCACCGGCGTGCTGCTGCCCGTCGACGGCGGCACCTGGGCGTCGTCGGGTTGGGTGCGCGCGCGCGACGGCAAATGGACGCTGAACGAAGGATTGTCTTTTGGCGCCTAAACGGAGGAAATCGCCGCAACATTGCGGGGTTGCGCCAAAGGCCCTAAAGGCGCAGCTAGAGTAATGACGAATTAAACATGCCGGGGACAGGGGCAGGATTTGTGAACATGGAAAATGGCAGCGCGCGCATCCGGGTGCCCAAGACGTCGGAACTGGTCGCCGATCAGATCCGCGCCCAGATCGTCCGGGGCGACCTCAAGGAGGGGGATTCCCTGCCGCCCGAAGGGACGCTGATGGCGACGCTCGGCATCTCGCGCCCGACGCTACGCGAGGCGTTCCGCATCCTCGAGGCCGAAAATCTGATCAGCGTCGTGCGCGGTTCGCGCAGCGGCGCGCGCGTGCATCAGCCCTCGACCGACCTCGTGTCGCGCTATGCCGGCTATGTGCTGGAATCGCAGGGCACGACGATCGCCGACCTCTATACCGCGCGTCTCGCGATCGAGCCGACCGTGGTGCGCTGGCTCGCGACCGCCAAGGGCCAGACGCCCGGTTTCGCCAGGGTCAAGCAGATCCTCGCCGATTTCGACGAGATGCTGAAGACCGACCGCTATCTCGAATTCGTCGACAATGTCTCGCACTTCCACCAGACGCTGGTCGAGGCGACGGGCAACAAGACGCTCAGCTTCATGAACCGCATGCTGCTGAACCTCGGCCGGCATCACCAGAACGACTATCAGCGCCGCCATCCGCGCAACAGCGAAGACAAGCTCAAGAGCCTGCGCGCGGGCTTCAAGTCGTTCGAGAAACTGGTCGCGCTGATCGAGGCGGGCGACGTCGAGGGTGCGGTGTCGCACTGGCGTCTCCACCTGCGCAACGCGAACGAGACCTGGGCGGCGCGCGGCGAGGGCGAACGGACCGTCGACTCCCTGCACGCATGACGCCGACCTTCATCGAGGCGATGCGCGCCGCATCGGCTCGGGCTCCGGATGCGGCGCTGACCGTCGTGTCCGACACCCGCCCCGGCACCGCGACGCTCGCCGAGGTTGTCGCTGCGGGGCGCCGCATGGGCACGCGCCTGACCGCCGCCGGCATCGTGCCCGGCGACATTATCGCCTGCATGCTGCCCAACTGGCGCGAATGGTGCGTCGTTGCGGTCGCGGCGGCGCAGGCGGGGGCGGTGATGCTGCCCGTCGTCACCATCTATGGCGCGAAGGAGGTCGGCTTCATCCTGCGCCAGTCGGGCGCGAAATGGCTGTTCACGCCCGACCATTTTCGCGGGGTCGATTATAGTGCCCTCGTTGCCGGGTGCGGCGAACCGCGCGCGCTCGAACGCCATGTCGCCGCCGGTCCCGACTTCGACGCGCTCGAAGCCGAAGGCCCGATCGCCGATCCCGCACCGCGTGGCGCGGACGATCTCGCGCTGCTCGTCTATACCTCCGGCACCACCGCCGATCCCAAGGGGGTGATGCACAATGCGCGTTCGATCCTCGCCGAACTGCAATCGATGCGCGACATGCGCGGCGGCAGCGACGACGAGGCGGTGATCTCGCCCTGGCCGCCGGGGCATGTCGCGGGCGCGCTGTCGATGTATCGCTTCCTCTGCCAGGCGACGCCGCTGGTGCTGATGGACCAGTGGGACGCCGCGGTCGCCGCCGAGCGGATCGCGCGGCATCGCATCGCCTTCACCTCGGGCACGCCCTTCCACCTGTCGGGGATGCTCGCGGCGGCCGACGCGCATGGTCATGACCTGTCGTCGCTCCGGCACTATATGGTCGGCGCCGCGCCGGTGCCGCCGTCGCTGATCGAGCGCTGTCAGGCACAGGGTCTCGCGGTCTTTCACTGCTACGGGTCGAGCGAGCATCCGACGGTGACGTCGGGCGTCGCCGAGGACCCGCTCGCCAAGCAGCTCGATACCGAGGGGCGGGTGATTGCAGGGTCGGAGCTGCGCTTCGTTGATGACGACGGCAACGATGTGCCGCCGGGCGAGGACGGCGAGATCTGCACGCGCGGGCCGGAGCTGTTCATGGGCTATCTCGACTCCGAACTCAACGAGCGCGCCTTCCTGCCCGGCGGCTGGTATCGCAGCGGCGACATCGGACGGCTCGACGCCGACGGTTATCTGCTGATCACCGACCGCAAGAAGGACATCATCATCCGCGGCGGCGAGAATATCTCGTCGAAGGAGGTCGAGGCGCTGCTGCTTGCGCATCCGAAGATCGCCGATGCCGCGGCGGTGGCGGCGCCCGACGAGCGCATGGGCGAGGTGGTGCGCGCCTGCGTGGTGCTGGCGCCGGGGACGGAGCTGACGCTGGAGGAGCTGCGCGCCTATTTCGCCGGGGCGGGGATGGCGAAGCAGAAGACGCCCGAGCGGCTGACGATATTGGCGGAATTGCCGCGCAATGCGTCGGGTAAGGTGCTGAAGCACCAGTTGCGAGGGGCTTCCTAAAGCCCCTCCCCTTCAGGGGAGGGGTTGGGGTGGGGCCATCGGCCTCGCGCAAGGCCGATGGCCCACCCCGCTGCGACTAGGCTCAGGACTCATTAATCCAGAATAGGCAGATGCA